>CAZKNR010000050.1:0-3038 GCA_964553925.1 uncultured Acidobacteriota bacterium | reverse complement strand
AGTTCGCCTCGGAACTTCGCGGAGCGGAACTCACGCTCGGGGCTCGACTCTCGAAGCGGTGGTCCGGCGAGGCGAGTTGGCTGCCGATCGTCTACGGGCGAAGTATCGCAAAGGGCGACACGTGGGTGCTGGCCGCCGTGTACTCGTTTTAGATGAAGTAGAAGGCGAGATAAGATGCTCGGCCCTGCAAGAATCGCCGCTCGCACAGAGACGAGGCTCATGAAGAACGGCCAGAATCCAGGCGCCAAGTCTCCCGCCGGGAGCCCCGCTGACCTTTTGGCGCTTCGCGCCAACGACCCGGTTGCGGTTGCGCCTTGGTCCGCTCGGGAACGCCGCGGTTGCTCGCCGTCGCGCGCCGTATCCTCCGTCAAGAAGAGGACGCAAAGGACGCCGTCCAGGACGCCTTGATCTCGGCGTTGTCCTCACTGGACCGTTTCGAGGGGGGCTCGCAGCTGTCGACCTGGCTGCACCGGATCGTCGTGAACGCCGCGCTCATGAAGCTCCGGAGCCGGCGAGCTCCTTCCCGCATTCGAGGCCGATGGCCACATCTCCGTCACTGCCTCGGAATGGGTCCCGGCCGACGAGCTTCTCTTGCGCGACGAGACGAAGAGGCTGGTGCGCGCGTCGATCGACCGCCTGCCGGAGACCTATCGGACCGGGCTGTTGCTTCGTGACATCGAGGAACTGCCGACGGACGAGACAGCCCAGGCGCTCAACATCACGACCACGGCCGTCAAGGTCCGCTTGCATCGCGCGCGGCAGGCGCTGCGCGGCCTTCTCGATCCTGGGCTTCGCGCTTAAGCGCGAAGCGCGGCGAGGATCGCCTTGACGAGATCCTCCGGGACGTCGGCGGGAACCGCGGCGTCCAGGTCCTCGACGGCGGCTTTTCCAGCGTGACGGTCTCGTTGCAGGTCTTCAGGTGTACTCCATCAGGAAGTCGATGAATGTCCGGCACGTCACGACCCAATCCCCGCCGTCGGCCCCCGTCGGCTCTAGGATGCGCGACCCCTGGCCGAGGTTTCAGTAACCGCAGCCGGCGGTCGCGCATCCCAGTAACGAGGAGTGAAGCATGACACGTTTGGCTCATCGTAATTCGCTGATCGCCGTTGCCGTCCTGCTCTTCTGCACGGGCGCGGCACAAGCCGCCGAACCCGTTCGGAAGGTCGCCCAATGGAACCTCGGCAAGGACAAGCTCGCGATCCAGGGCTACGACCCGGTCGCCTATTTTCCCGAAGGAGGGGGCACCGCCACCAAGGGAGACGAGAAGTTCACAGCCGAATACCGCGGCGTCCTGTACCGCTTCGCTTCACCGGCGCACCGCGAGACGTTCCTCGCGAACCCCGGACGCTACGAGCCGGCCCACGGCGGCTGGTGCTCGTACGCCATGCTCGAAGGAGACA
This sequence comes from uncultured Acidobacteriota bacterium, assembly GCA_964553925.1. Lineage (GTDB taxonomy): Bacteria > Acidobacteriota > Vicinamibacteria > Marinacidobacterales > SMYC01 > DAISKN01. The sequence continues at coordinate 1,638 of CAZKNR010000050.1, read as the reverse complement.
AGGTTCAGGTGGACCCCAGGAGCTTCGTCGTGGCGGAGGGGCGGCTCTTCCTGTTCTACAAGGGGCTTCTGGGCGACACGCGCGCCAAGTGGCAGAAGGCCGACCACGCGACCGAGGCGAAAACCGCGGACGGCATGTGGAAGAAGCTCAGCGGCGAATCCCCGCGCACGTCCGGAGAGGAGAAACCGATGTCCTATCGACGACCGTCGCGGGAGGAGCTCAAGACGAAGCTCACCCCCGAGCAATTCGAGGTGGTCTGCAACGCGGCCACCGAGCCGCCGTTCCACAACGCCTTCTGGGACCACCACGAGCGCGGGATCTACGTGGACGTCGTGTCGGGGGAGCCGCTGTTCAGCTCGCTCGACAAGTTCGACTCGGGCACGGGCTGGCCCAGCTTCACGAAGCCGCTCGAGCCGGGGAGCATCGCGGAGAAGGAAGACTTGGAGCTGGATGCACCGCGCACCGAGGTGACGTCAACGAAGGGCGGCTCGCATCTCGGGCACGTGTTCGACGATGGCCCCAAGCCGACGGGTCGCCGGTACTGCATCAACTCGGCCTCGCTTCGGTTCATCCCGGCGGACAAGCTCGAAGCGGAGGGCTACGGCACGTACGCCCCGCTCTTCGGCAGCCGCGCGAAGCTCGGTCCCGCAAAGCCCGAGGCGACGCGCGAGGTTGCCACGCTGGCCGGCGGCTGCTTCTGGGGGATGGAAGACATCCTGAGGAAGATCCCCGGAGTCCTCTCGACCCGCGTCGGCTATACGGGCGGTGAGCTTAAGAACCCCAAGTACGGCGACGTGCACACCGGCAGCACCGGTCATGCCGAATCGGTGGAAGTGACGTTCGATCCGTCGGTCATCAGCTACGAGAAGCTCCTCGAGACCTACTTCTTCCGGATGCACGACCCGACGACGCTCAACCGGCAGGGGAACGACACCGGCACGCAGTACCGCTCGGCCATTTTCTATCACTCCGAGCAGCAGCGAAAAACCGCGGAGTCGGTGAAGGAGCGGCTGCGCACGAGCGGGCGATGGAAGCGCCCGATCACGACCGAGATCACGGCGGCCGGGCCGTTCCACCTGGCCGAGGAATACCACCAGAAGTACCTCGAGAAGGACCCCGGCGGTTACACCTGTCACTTCCTGCGTGATTGAAGCGGGACGACCGGGCGGAAAGTCGCCGTCGGCACGGTAGGAAGTTGCGCCACCGCTGCCGCGCCTCCGGGTCGGGCGGTCGCCTCGGCATCATTCGGGAGACGGTCCGCTCCGGCACATCGAAGCCGAGCATGAGTAGCTTACCGCGACGCTGAGAGACGTCGGCGCCACGGGCCCGGATTTGCGGTACGATCGTTCGTGTGCAAGCCGCTCAGTTTCAACGCGGCAGGGGTTCTGGCGAAGCACAACCTTGAGGGGAACAGACTGGCATGAGCGGGGTGCGGCCTCCTCGATCCGAAGCGGAAAACGATGAGTTTCTCGCGGCTTTGCGCGCCAATGATCCCGACGCCGTGCTTTCGCTCGTCCGCTCCGAAACACCGCGTTTGCTCGCCGTCGCGCGGCGCATTCTGCGCAACGAAGAGGATGCCCATGACGCCGTTCAGGAGGGGTTCATCTCGGCGCTATCGGCCCTCAGCCGGTTCGAGGG
>CAZKNR010000049.1:0-7154 GCA_964553925.1 uncultured Acidobacteriota bacterium | reverse complement strand
TCAGTGCCGTGTCCCAGTCGAGTCGACCTCCCTTCTTCTTGACGAATTGGGAGAGCGTCATGCCCTCGATGTACTCCATCACCAGATACGCGGTCCCGTTCTCTTTGAAACAGTCTTTGACTCTCACGATCCCGGGCTCGTCAAATTGAGCCAACGTCCGCCCCTCCTCGATGAAACGCTGGAGGCCGTACTCAAAATCGTCACGGGAAGACCCTGCTGAGCTGACGGTAAGCTTACCTGACGCGCGCGTCGCGAGGTGTCGTGGCATGTACTCCTTGATTGCGAGCTTCTGCTGCAACAGCTCTTCCCACGCCAGATAAGTAATCCCGAAGCCACCCTCGCCTAGCGCGCGGCCAACGAGGTATTTGCTCTGTAGAACCGTGCCCGGTGGAAGGTGAATTCCGTTCTCGGCGGTCGCAGCCGTGTCCCAGCCGCAGTGCTCGCAGACGCGTGAGCGACCCTGTGGTTCCATACAGCCTGCGCACCGGCTTGGGTCCATTGCTTTCTCGCGTCAGTCACCCGAGGGAGGATCAGTGCGACCCCATCGAGGGAGCCATGATGTCAGCGATATTGATTATGGTCAAACAGCAGCCGTCCCAATTGTCGAATCTCTTGCCGGAAGCGCTCCAGGATTTCGCGGGAGGCTGCAGACTTGACAGACCAGACAGTCCAGGCTGTGTCGCATCGATTTACGGCGCGCGACGGGTTATTCGACGCGGCTTTCAGAATCCTGAAAGAAAGCCTGGAAGCGCCGTCGAGGAAACGATGTATCCACAACGCGGAGGCGCGAGGTACGTTGTCAAGGCCTCAGCTCATTTGAAGGCTTGTTGATGACCAGGCTGTTAACGAGGTTCTCGAAATCCGGCGAGTTGTCTGCGACACGTGCTTCGGGGCAAGTCAACTTCAATAGATAAGCGAGATCGCGCGAGTATACAACCAGCAGTCGGTTGAAGGCGGGTCCGGAAGCACTCGAAGTGAGAAAACGGAATTCGTGTGCGGTGTAGGAATCCAGTCTGAGCGGTCCCGCGGACAGGTTTTGGTAGCCCGGAACGGTCGATATAGAGTCCCCCACCTCCTTCACAACGTTCTGGAATTCTGCTCGACTGCGCATCGACCTGTGCATTAGAGCCATGCTTATCTGCGACTGAGCGTCGGGGTTGTTCAAGCGAAACGATGTATCGAAAGACACCGGCACTTCTTCCAAGACCCAGGGCGACGATGGAAGAGTCAACGCGATTTGCAGCTCCTCATTCGACCAGGTTCGTGGCAAGCCACCTCGCCCGCTCGGGGCCTTCGATAGATCCTTGGGCGTCAGCGTCTCGGGACGCACGGGCTCCGGCTCAGGTGATGGAGGTAGCCTGGGCTGCGGTTGCGGCGTTAGCGCCGGGGCTGGGGCCTGCGTCGTTGAAGGGGGAATGACGCTGGACCCTGTCCGAGCTGGCGCTGACGTCGCGGAGCTGCCCCGGCCATTTTGTCGCTCCGTCGCCTCTAGGTTGACATGCGATAGGGGTATCGACCGCAGCTTTCCGTCCTCCGTTGTGAATTGCACGATGCTACCCTTCACCTCATAGCGCTGGACCTTCATCTGGGTGCCGTCGGCGAAGATGACCACTTTCTCGGCTTGCGCTGACGTCGAAAGAAGTTTGCTCAAAACCAGGCTCATCAAAGTCAAGCGCCTCATGGTAACTCCTCCTTTGCAGGAAGGTGCAAAACCGCACGGCTGTTCGGATTGACCACACCCGTCGATGCTGTCATTGAGTCAGCGCGGCCCATCGGTCATCTGAGACCATATTTGAATTGCACTTGCTCACCAGAAGTCCCACTCAGACGAAAGACGACGGTATAACCGTCCGTCGATAGCACTTGACCTTGCCGAACTTCGATGCTTCCGGGTATGAAACCTGTGGCACGTGAGAAATCGAAGCGCCAAGCCCCCTCGCCTCCGGCGGTAACGACAAACGCCTCCAAAAGATTCGCTCCAGGCATCCCCGTCAGGGTGAGATTTGCAGGAGAGCGGTTGTCGACGGAAAGTGTTCGAGCGCCGTTTAGCACGATTGAGCCAGAAACCGAACCGTCACCCGGAGGAACTGCGAGAAAGCTCGTGACAGTAGTTTGGTTCGCCGCGGGGCCGGGTATGGATGCCGTGGTTATCGTCGTCGCGGCGTTCTCCGTTATCAAATCCTTCAGAATATACTGGTAAGCGAAGTACCCTCCTACGCCGGCCGCGACGAGCCCAATGACCAACCCCGTGTGTCCGCCGCCATCGTCCGGTTTCGTCTCACGTGTCGCAGGCGGTGTTACGGGAGATTGCGGTTGGGGCGGTGGCGGTTCGGGTTGCCTTGAATCTCGACGTTGCCCAGCTATATCGAGGTATGCGATGACGCCATCGACTCGAAATCCGGGCGGCGTCAGCGGAGCCGAACTGACCGTTTGCCCCACCACGATTCCTGGATCACCTCCAGTGAAGGACGCAGAAGCCGGATTGCCGGTTACTTCCACTGTGTAGAAAGGCGAACGTAGGCTACTGAAGCTCCGATCGAGCGCATCGACAAAGTAGACCACGCTTGTTGTCTCTGCATCAGGAATGGGGATAACCCCCTGGAATCGATCTCCATCGGTCTGTCTCCTCATCTCGACATAGTAGAAATGCGGGTACTGAGCCGACCGAAAATAGAGTTTCGCGGTCGCGATCCGAGAGCCGGGGCTGATGGCGAATTCGATGAGAGGGTATCGAGTATTCGGTAGAAAGTCGGGTGCGGTATGTCGAATGACAGGGCCCTCGATGATCTGACTGGGTATGGAGGCCGATACCCCGTAAGCCTGCGACGCTACCCCGAGGACGAACAGCGTGGCCCAGCTCGCACCATGCAGTTTGAAAGCGCAACCCATAATACCCTCCCCATGCGGTCCTCAAAGGCGACTGCCCTCGCTGTCGCTGTTCGTGTCAGCGCAGTGCTCGCAAACGCGTCCTAGCTGTTTCGTTGCCTCGATCCGCCGCTTCCTGATACCAGCGACGAGCCTCGTTTAAGTTCTTTGGCGTTCCAATCCCCTCCTCGTTCATTCGCCCAAGGTTGTACATCGCGATGTCGTTTCCCTCCTGAGCCGCTCTCCCGAACCAGCGCAAAGACAACTCATAATCTGGTGGGATTCCCAACCCTCTGTAGTAGATGAATCCGAGAAGCACCATCGCACCGGGGTGACCCAACTTCGTCGATCTTTGTAGCTCGGCTCTCGCTTCGGCGTACATGCCAATTTTGTAGAATTGTTCACCCCTTGCGAATTCATTTGCTCCTGCACTTTCCGGAGGGTGATGGTCGGTCAGCGCCTGGTATGGATTCACGACAACGAGTGGCGTTTTCGCGACAACGATATTACCTGTCCACTCGCCCCTGACGTAAGGAACTTGAACTTGTACCTCGGGGCTTACGACTCCGTACTCTCTCACTGTCTTCGTTACGGCATTTGCCAAGCCGCGAAACGTGATGTAGCCATCTTCACTTCGGGAGCCCTCGTCCAAAGCGCGGACTAGGAAGTGAGTGAACACACCTTGCTGAAGCTTCGAACTTTCCCAGCTCACGTCACCAAACCTCGTCGATAGCAGCATGGCTGTTCCCTCGGAGTCCGCGAACGCGTCGAACCCTTTTTGCCCCCCTATGTCCTTCGTTCCCTGACTGACGTTGCGACATGCATCAATGAAGAGGAGACGCACTCGAGCACGCGTCGACTCCAGCGCGACGCGTACTTCGTCTAGAGGAAGCCCACTGCTTGCTAGGTCGGTCGCGGTCGCTTCGTAGGGGGCCAAGTAGTTGGCACCACCCTGGGCGAAGCCATGCCCGGAAAAGAAAAACAGCACCGTCCCTTCCCCGGGGTTGTTCGCTTTCCGCAAGTCCGCCAGGGCGTTCCGAACGATGCCGCGCGTCGCTCGAACGTCCACGATGGTGTTGACCGTATAGCCGAGATCTGTAAGCTTTCCGGAAAGCAATTCTGCGTCCTGTCTCGCATAGTTCAACGCCGACAGGGCACTACCTTGAGGGTAGGCACCTACACCCACCACCACCGCGAGCTTGGGTTCACTCGTGAACCGGGCGATTTCTTCCTGGCTAACAACTGTATTCAGTTGCTGAACACTCTCCGTTGTCAGACCAAGTACCGCTACGACGTCGGCGATCAGGAAAAAAGCGAGACTGAATGAAACGACTCTCATAGCTTTCATCGGAATCTCGGCCTTCGCAAGAGTATTCGATCGAGCGACCGCCCAGGTGCGATTCTACGCCCCAACAGCGCTCCAATATAGCAACAAAGTGGTTCAATCAAAAGTGTAAACTGCGACGCCGGGCTCACCCGGATCCATTGTGGGCAGGATAACGGATCCACTCTGAGTTGCGCGATTCGAGGTAGCGGAGCAGGAAAGGGAGGCGCAAGGTCTCGGAGGTCGGCGGAGTGACGAACCGTGGCCGGCGAAGGAAAGGCAGTGGACAATCCAACAAAGGAGGCAGAATGACCGTTCCCATCAGGACCATAAAATTTTGGATCAATGCGTTTATTCCTAGAATAGTTCCAGGCTATACCCTGACGGTTTCCGCTGGACCACACACGGGAAAGACGATGATTCCGGGGCCTCAATCCTTAAGGGTACCTACCATTAGACCAACCTCTCCGATGTATCCGCCGCGCATCGGGTCGACCCGCGTGGGAGTCTCCGATTGCTACCTGACGGACCAACGGAGCTTCAGCAATGGTATTCACGCGAAATCGCGCATGCATTCAGAGTTCACGCTGCACGTGGGGGAAGGAAGACCGAGAATTACCCAATGGCACAATTGCGACCACACCACGGAGTGCGACTGTGAAGACGGTGAGGTTGAATGTCATGAGAAGGGCGACAGCTCAAGGATGAGGTTCGCCCTACTCCCAGCGAGACTGTGCGGGCCCGACGTCCCGGTTAGGGTTTCGATGAGTTGCTCAGCAAACAATCCTTGCGCTCCGACGTCTCGACTGTTTGGCGACATCGATTATGAGGGCGTCATCGAGATTAATTCCGTTTCGCGTTGCATCACCTTCAATGGATTGATTGACCAGTTCCCCGCGTTCGAGGCGTATGCAACGATAAACGATGGGGCAGGCACCACCATGTTCAGACTATCGCCCCCCACACTGTGATGAACCTGCCTCGTGGTGCGGACCGACGAGTGCAAGTCCGCCTAGAAGATCGCGATAGGAACGGCGTTTTCGAAACCCTGACCGTGCTCCACGGACAGCAAGTTTGAGATTCGCAACGACCAAGCGCTTTGAAGCCGTCAGGTCCGCTGTGAACGTCTTGTCGGCTTGTCAACCGTCGAGCTGCGGGATCGCACTGCGCGAATCGCCGTCGGTGGCCGCGGTGAGGAAACGGGTCGCGTTTCACGGCAGCAAATTCCAGACCGAGAGACTTGGCGACTGGATCGAAAATCGCGCTGGCGTATTCACGGCTCAAGGCCACGATTGAAGCAATCCGCCCCTTGAAGAGATCCTATCGCACCTTCTTCCACACGGAGTTCTGCCCTTTTTTCTGTGGCAGTCCTTCCGACACTACTAAGTCCACCGCAGAATTCCGCTCCACCATGGTCCCCGCGCGGGGCCGCTGATAGACGACCCGCCCAGGAAAGTCCTTACTGGGCTCGCTGGTAATCGTGCCGACTCGGAGGCCGTGGTTGCTCAGAACGGCGCTTGCCTCTTTCACATCCATTCTGACGACCAAGGGGACCTCGATGGTTACCGGGAGCGGCGGCTCCATTGACACGACGACATCGATGATCGCGTCCCGTTTCACCGCTGTCCCGGCGGCGGGCTGTTGCTCGAGGACGAACCCGGCCTTCAATCCTGGAGTGATCCTGGTCGTGACCTTGCCCAGCCGAAGACCTGACTTGCTCAGGAGGGCATCCGCCGCTTGAACGTGCATCTTGAGGACCACAGGTACCTTGAGTGCATATGCCGCAGCCGCCTTCTCCTGGGCAGCCTTCTCCATGGCAGCGAGTTCGGCGCGCTCCTTCGCCGCGGCGGCTTCTTCAGCAAGGCGCTTCCTTTCATCCTCGAGCGCCCTCCGCTGGGCCGCGAGCTCAGCTCGCTCCTTCGCCGCGGCTTCCTCAGCAAAGCGCTTCTTCTCATCCTCGAGCGCTCTCTGCTGGGCATCGAGCTCAGCCTGCTCCTTCGCCGCGGCTTCCTCAGCGAGGCGCTTCTTCTCATCCTCGAGCGCTCTTTGCTGGGCAGCGAGGTCCGCCAGGCTCTTCGCAGCGGCTTCCTCTGCGAGGCGCCGTTCTTCATCCAGTGCGTTCTTCCGAACTTCTAGGTCGGCCTCGCGACGTTTCATTTCCGTCACGTATGTATGGACCGCCCACCCGCCCACCACAGACGCAACTGTTAAAATCCCGGTCGACAAATGTACGGGTAGCCCACTTCTTCAACCTGCTTGTCCGAGGCGGTGAGTTGCTCTTTTGGCGACCACCACTGAGCCTTGGTCGAGAAGGGGCGTTCCTCGATGGAGGAGTCACCTCTTGGTCGTCGAAGAAGGGTTCCACGTGCTCCACCGTACCGACGCCGACGACGGGGCGCCTCACGGGAGTTCCTCGCATAAGTTGCGAGTCTCGTCTGACGGAGTGCCGGATCCGAGAACTTGGGTCCCCCAATAGGGCATTTTGGAAGGCATCGACGGTCGGGAATCGGTCGGATACTTTCATCGAAAGCGCCCGCATGATCGCCGAATCGGCGAGACTCGGTATTTGCACACCCAACCGAGCAGGCGAGGTCACATCGTCTTTTTCCAATCGGTCCAGCGCTGTGGGTGGGCATCCGCCCCGTTACCAGCCGGTATAACGTCGCTCCCAGCGCGTAGACGTCGCTATGAGAGCCCTGCTCGCCCTTGGTTTGATATTGCTCCCACGGCGCATAGCCGTCCTTCACGATGACCGACAGACCCTGCGTTTTCTGGCCCAAGGCATACCGCGCCGCACCGAAGTCCAGCAATTTGACCCGACCGTCCAACGTGACGTAGATGTTGTCCGGGCTCACATCGCGGTGCACCAACCCTGTTGCATGAACGATTCTCAACGCATCCATCACCGGGAGCACCAGCTTCAGTGCCGTGTCCCAGTCGAGTCGACCTCCCTTCTTCTTGACGA
>CAZKNR010000048.1:0-11323 GCA_964553925.1 uncultured Acidobacteriota bacterium | reverse complement strand
GTTGAGCTGCGAGATCGCTTTCGCTTCCCGCTCGAGCCGCGCTCTCCGGGATGGATCCCGCGCGAGCTCCGAAGGCAGCACCTTGAGCGCCACGCTCCGGTCGAGCCGGGTGTCCTTCGCTTTGTAGACCTCGCCCATCCCGCCGGCACCGAGAGGCGAGAGAACCTCGTACGGCCCGAGTTTCGAACCTGGCTTGATTGTCATATCGGCACGAGTGACCTCGATTCTAGATCGGGCTGCGAGGAAACTGGTTGTCAACCTTTACCGGTCCAAAGGAAACCGAGTTGACGAGCCAGGCTGTGTGCTGTATACAGTATCTATGAGGCGTATACAGATATACATCGAGGAAGAGCTCGATGAAGCTCTGCAAGCGGAAGCGATGAGAACGGGGCGATCCAAGGCAGCGATCATTCGCGAGAGCGTTGCGGCAAGGATCGGTCAACGGGGGAAGACACCGAAAGACCCGATAACGGCTCTCGTCGGCTCGATCGACGTAGAGCCCGCGGACATCGACGAGGTGGTGTACGGCCGGTGAAGTTCGTGGATACCGGCTACTGGGTCGCGCTCCAGCTGTCGAAAGATTCCCATCATCGGGAGGCTGCGGCTCTTTGGAAAGAACCGCTCGGTACTCTCCTGTGCACGAACCACGTTCTGGGCGAAACGTGGACTTTTCTCTGCCGCCGGGCTTCCCACCACGCTGCGGTTTCATTTCTCGACGCGGCGCAGAAGTCGTCTCGCCTGATCCTAATTCACGTCGATGAGGCGTTGGAAGCGGAGGCGCTCCGCTGGCTCAGGCGACACGACGAAAGGGAGTACTCGTTCGTCGATGCGACGAGCTTCGCGGTGATGCGCCAACGACGCCTGACGGAAGCCCTGGCTTTCGATGGGGATTTCGCTGCCGCCGGGTTCGTCGAGGTTCGGCCCGCAGCAACGACGGAGGAATGACTCCGGCAACGCCGGGACTCTCGGTTGTTTGCGGACGCCCAGCGCCGGCGTTTGGGATCTTATCGGCGCGGAACCTTTGCCTTCGGCTCTTCCAGCCTGGCTCGATACTCATGCTTGCCGGCCTACGGGAGGCCGCGTGATTCTAACCTGATTGCGAGCGATTGACGACGGGAACGCGGACGACGGGACTCATGAAGAACATGGTGGATGGGATCCCACTCACGGAGGCTTTCTGGCTCGACGAGGCCGACGGCGTTCACGGAAGTAAAGACGCTTTTCCTTCTCGGGCACGGCCTCGAGCGCCCTTCTCAAGAACGCGCGCACTTCTCGTAGGAAGGAGTACCGCCCCGTACCGCTCCAGATAGAGGAGCACTTTTTCCGCAGCTGAACCGCGTGTTCCACGGGATCAGGCGAACCTCGTCTCTACTTTCGCTTGGGGGACGCGCGTCGAAGCGTCGCCGCTACCCTCTCGTAGATCTCGACTCGGGGACCCACGGCGAGAATCCGCAGAACGCGGCGCCTCGGTTCGATTGCGTACACCACCCGGTACCGTCGCACCCGATATGTCCAGAGACCTTGAAGCTCGCGCCTCAGAGGCTCGCCTGCGGTTGGATTCCGGCTCAGGCCGCGAAGGGCTTCTCTTACACTGCGCTTCAACTCCGGCGCCAAGTGTCGAATGATCTCGGCGACCTCAGGCGGGATCTCCAAACGGTAGTCGGTCATCTCCGCTTGCGCTTCTTCGGCGGTCGAATCGGCTCACCGAACACCTCCTCGAAGGAAAGCCCCCGGCCACCGCGGGAGAAAAAGGCCTTGCTCCGAGCGATCTGCCGCATCAGCCCGGGATCGGCGAGGACGTCAAGGGTCTCTTTCAGCCGCTCGTACTCCGCGTAGTTCACGACGACCGCAACCGGCTTTCCCTTGCGGGTCACGATGATCTCTTCCTCGCGCCTTTCGACACCGGTCACGAGCTCGGGCAGTCGAGTCTTCACCTCGGAAATCGGTAGAATTCTTGCCACCAATCCTCCACTCGACCAGAATTCAGGTCTATTGACGAGTCTAGACCTTTGGTCCTTGGAGGTCAAGAATTGCCAAACCTTATCTGCGTGGGACCTTCGCCTTCAGCTCCTCACCGAGATTGAGGACGACCCGGTGCACGATGCCGTGCTCGTGCGCCGCGGCGAGAGCGGACGCCATCTGCTTCGCAAGCTCGAGCGCCTGCTCGAGTGGAAGGGCGCCGCGTTTCAATCGCTCGGCAAGGGTCTCCCCTTCGAGGTACTCCATGACGAGGTAATCGATCCCGTCGTGGGCGCCAATGTCATGGAGCGTGCAGATGTGCGCGTGGTTGAGCTTCGAGATCGCTTTCGCCTCCCGCTCGAGACGCGCCCTCCGCGAGGGGTCGCGTGCGAGCTCCGAAGGCAGCACCTTCAGCGCCACGCTCCGGTCGAGGCGTGTCCTTGGCTTTGTAGACCTCTCCCATGCCACCCGCCCCGATGGAAGAGAGGATTTCATACGCGCCGAGCCGGACTCCGGGTTCGTAAGGCATGAAAATCCGAATGGGACGAACGGGGCGAATTCTAGCCGGGGGCTCTGCGTGCTTTCAACAGGCTCAGCTCCTCAGGGAGGTTTCCGTGGTCCGATTTCGTCTTCCTCTTGCAGGGAGGAAGACCGAGTGGGATACGACCAGCTCTTCAAGACCATTCTGGAAAGGCTGCTCCGGGATTTCCTCGAGCTGTTTTTTTCCGAAGTCGCGGACCGGCTCGACTTCCAGAGCCTAAGCTTCGTCGACAAGGAAGTCTTCGCCAACGTCCCCGAGGGCGCCGTGCGCGAGGCCGACATCGTCGCGAAACTCCACACCCACGAGGGGGAGCCCGAACTGGTCCTCGTTCACATCGAGGTCCAGACGGAGCCCAGGAGCGACTTTCCCCGCCGAATGTTCGAGTACTACTCCGTCCTGCGCCTTCATTATGGGATTCCCGTCTTTCCCGTCGTCGTCTACCTCCGCCAGGGACCGAGCTCCAGGCTCGCCGAGTACCGGGAAAGCCTCTTCGGCGAGGAGCTTCTACTCTTCCGCTACCACACCCTGGCGCTGGCACGGCTCGAGGCGCAGGAGTATGTTGAGACGAGCCCGCTCGGAGCCGCTCTTGCGGCACTGATGGCGGCGAGCCGGAACCGCGCCCGCCTCAAGGCTTCCATGCTCGCGCGGGTGGCGGACAGCGGGTTCGACGAGGCTTTGAAGTATCTCCTCGTCAACGTGATCGAGACGTTTTTCGAGCTTTCGGGAGAAGACGCCGAGGAGTATCGAGGAGTATCGGCGCCTGCTCTCGGGAAGGGAGTATCGAGCCGTGCAAGAGGTAGAGCTCACCTGGGCCGATAGGCTCATGGAGAAAGGCCGCGAGGAAGGTAAAGAGGAAGGCAGAGAGGAAGGCCGGGAAAAGGGCCGAGAGGAGGGCGTCGTGGAGGGTATGCGCCGGATGCTCTTGAGGCAGCTCACCACGAAGTTCGGCGAACTGTCCGACGAGGTCACGGAGCGGGTACGCTCCCTCTCCGGCGGCGCTCTCGAGTCCGTACTCGACCGAGTGCTCACCGCCGCCACGCTGGAAGAGCTAGGGCTTGGCGATTGAGAGTCGGCTCCGATTACAGTTTCCAATCCGCCAGTCAACAGACACTCTAGAGAACAGCGCCGCAGAGAGCCGCGACACTTCACTCTCGAGATGAATGCTGCCGGACGTAGTTCCTGGTAGCGAACGCTGATCTGCTCGCTCGCCGAGTGGTGGGATCAACCGCCGTCGAAGCGCGAATCGTACTCGTGGAACTCGACCATGGTCGAAAAACGCGCCGGGGCCTTCGGGCCCTCGATGAAATGCGCCGTCTCGGGGTCGATTGCGAGAGCCGGGTTCTGAGCCGCGAGGTAGGCGGCAAAATGCCGGAGGTTCTCGAGACGGGACGTAGATGCTCCCGTCGGAAGGGCGCCGTAGTTGACCACGGTCGTCCCGAAGATCCGGATGGGCTCTCCCGAGCCGTTCGTGCCGGCGGGGAGGGCGTCGAAGAGAACTTGCGAGCTCCACGGCGGATCGGGAGGGAGCTGCCGGACGAGGAGCGACCGTATCTCTGCGAACGCGACTTCCCGCACCCCGCCGCGGGGAGACGTCACCCGGAGGCCTTTGGGCGAGATCTCGCACTTGAACGCCACGAACCTCAGGACTGAGGCCGCCGCATCCGTGGAGGAGCGCGTCTTGACCTCCGTCGGCCGGCTGCGGCCCACCGTCTGCGTGGTCGACGGCGCCTCGGCCATCGCCTTGCGCTTCGCGACACTCATGGCAGGCATGGCGGCCACGGCGGGCAGGGCGGGTTTCTGGGCCGGAGCCGTCTCGCCGGTGTTCTGGTTCTGAGACCTCGAGGGCGCGGAACGCCTCGACCGGCGAGGGCGCGGGTGGGCTTCGAGAGCCTTGATCGCGCCGAAACCTCGAACCATCATCAGCGTGAAGACGGCGCGAATGAAGATGCTCCCGACCCCTGGAGTTGCTCCGGACCCCATGCTCATCGCGAGAGTGAACATTCCGTCGAGGACGTACAAGATCACGGCGAGGGTGAGCGCCCACATCTGGCGTTTCTTGACTTGAAAACCGAGCCCTCCGTAGACAACGCCCACGAGGATCGCCCATCCGTTGGCGCCGAGCATTTTGAGAAACGTGACGTCGAGCGCGACGGCGACAAGCCCGAGGACGATGCTCATTCCCGCGACGAGAAAGATCGCGTTGGCGGCGCCCGCGAGATGCTGCTCCGGATCTCCCGGCGAGCCGGGTAAGGGCGCGCCGTCGAGCGTGAGGCTGAGCTCGGGAAACACCAGCCACTGCCCGAGCTGGACTCGCACGACCGAGCCCTCTTCGAGGGGGAAGCTCCGGCCCGCTTTCAAGGCTTTGGAATCTTCGAAGGAACCGAGAACCGTTCCGTCGAGGCTCACGGTGAAGTTCTTGAAAGACCCCTTCCACTCGATCTCGAGCCTATCGGGTCCTCCCGGCTCCAAGGGGAAGCGCTTCGTCGGCATGGGACTCTCCAGAGTGAGGGGCCGCTCCCCACCACGGCTCCCATCAATTGTTTCGGTTTAGAAAAATGGTAACACACGACAGGTGGAGGTGACACAAGCTCCCAAGGATGCCAGTGCGACCGGTCGGTGTTAAGCTGTGCGAAGACCGAGATGTACCGCTTTGACCTCTCGAAACGGAAAATCGTCACGGATCTCCGCTTCGACCGCCCCATCAAGTACGCCGCCGGGAGCGCCGGCCCTTTCGAGGTGGACCACGATCGCCGCGCCGCCGAGCTCGCGCGGGGTGACTCCCGGTTCGCTTCGATCCTCATGCTCATCGCTCCCCTGAAGGACGGCCTCGTCGACGATCCGCGATACGTGCGAAAGACAAACCATATCCTCGTGAGCGAAGTCGAGGAGGAAGCGCGAAAGCGGATCATCAACCGCTACTTCAGCGAAAAAGACGTGGTTCGTCTGCTGCGTAAGAAAGGAATCCCCCTCCGAGAAAAGGGCGCCGGCCCTGACGACGGAAGCTTCAAGCGCAAGCTCATCGATCTCGTCTGGGAAGCGCAGAAGAACAGCCACATCCCCGAGATCGTGGAGGAGCTCCGCGAAGAAACTCGCTTCGAGTACGACGAGACGAAGGACGAGGAGCGCGAGCTATCGCCCGCCGCGTTTCGGAAGGCATGGGAGAAGCGTCGTCTCGAGATCTTCCTTCCCCGGGCCGAGACCGAGCGCCGCCGGGTCTACTCCATGCCGGAGCCGTTTTGCTTCTGGGACCCTCGAAACCCCTTTCAGCAGTGGTTTTTCATCGATGACGGCGAGACCATCTCCTATGCCCAGGGCGGCCCGGGAGGTAGCGGCCAGCGCGAGGCGATGGGACGATACGCGCACCTCTTCGTGACTCTGGCCAAACGACACCGACGCGAGGCGCCGACCGACGTGCTGCAGTACACCGAGGCGAACGAGCTCAAGCTCCTCCAGCACTTCGACCGTTTCAGGGTTCTGAATCGGGATCTGACGGGGAACTACCAGGCCGAGTCGGCCGGGGTAGCCCGGCAGTTCAAGGGCCGGCTTCTCGATTGGGATTCACGAAAGAACACGGCCGTGGAGTGGGGATCCAGTCGAGCCCGCGCGAAGCGGACCAAATTATCCTGGTAGAATCCCGGATCGCTCGAGGAGGAGGGATCGGATGAGATGGTCGCGATGGTTTCTTTCGCTCGTCGCTTGTGGAGTGGTTCTCGCAGCGGCGCCACTCGAGAGCCAGGAAGTCACCACCGCCCGGATCGAGAGGGCGGCGGCCGAGCCTGCGAACTGGCTGACCTATGGCGGGAACTACCAGGCCTGGCGATACAGCGCTCTCGATCAGATCGACGCCTCGAACGTGAAACGGCTGAAGGTCGCCTGGGCGTTCCAGCTCGGCGAAGTCGACTCCGGGCTCCAAGCGACACCTCTCGTGGCCGACGGCGTCCTCTACGTCATCGGTCCGAAGAACCGCGTGTTCGCTCTCGACGCGGCTACGGGCGAACGGTTGTGGCACTACTTCTACCCCGTTCCCGAGAAGCGCGTCCCCTACGGGCACCAGAACCGGGGGGTCGCCCTCGGCCACGGCCACGTGTACTTCGGAACCGTCGATAACTTCGTCGTCGCCCTCGACGCGAAGACGGGTGAGGAGGCGTTCAAGGTCAACGTCGAGGACAGCTCTTACTTCGGCTGCAACATCACCGGAGCTCCGATCGTCGTCAAGGACATGGTCATCGTGGGCTCGACGGGCGGAGACTCGGCCCATCGGGGGCACATCGTCGCATTCGACGGGAAGACGGGAAAGCTCCGGTGGAGGTTCAACACGATTCCCGGACCCGGCGAGAAGGGGAACGAGACCTGGGCGGGAGACAGCTGGAAATATGGAGGCGGCGCCGCCTGGATGACGGGCTCCTACGATCCCGCCCTCGATCTCCTCTACTGGGGCATCGGGAACCCCGCCGCCGACCTCTACGGCGCGGCTCGCATGGGTGAGAACCTCTACACCGATTGCATCGTGGCGATCGATCCCGACACCGGCGAGGTCGTCTGGTACTTCCAGGAGATCCCTCACGACCTCTGGGACTACGACAGCGCCTACGAAAGCATCCTCGTCGACACCGTCCTCGATGGACGGGAGAGGAAGCTCCTCGTCCATCCCAACAAGGGCGGCTACATGTACGTCATCGATCGGACCAACGGGAAGTTCGTCGCCGCCTGGGCGTTCTCGGAGACGATCAACTGGACGAGCGGGCTCGACGAGAACGGCATGCCCCAGAACCGCAACGAGCCGGTCGTCGGGGAGGCGAAGCTCATCTGCCCCAACGCCGCCGGGGCCCGCAGCTGGAACCAGGCGAGCTACAGCCCGGAAACGAAGCTCCTCTTCAATATCGGCATCGAGTGGTGCTCCATGGTCCTCGCGCGGGAACAGGAGCCTCGAATGGGTGAGGCTTTCCTCGGGGGCGAGTTCGGGAAGGTCGTGCCTCCTCCCGATCGGGAAATCACGTCGCGGCTCGCCGCTCACGATCCGGTGACGGGTGCTTTGAAGTGGAGCCGGCCCTCGAAGTACCCGCTCCTCGCTTCCGTTCTTTCCACCGGCGGAGGCCTCGTCTTCTATGGCGACCCCGAAGGTTGGTTCTACGCTCTCGACGGGGAGAGGGGAACGGAGCTTTTTCGCTTCAACACCGGCGCCGGCCACCGGGGCTCGCCCATCAGCTACGCCGTGGGAGGCAGACAGTACATCGTGACCCCGTCGGGGTGGGGCTCACTCGTCTCGGTGTGGTATCCGCACATCTGGCCCGAGACCGAAGCCCTGACCGCGGGAGCGACGCTCTTCGCCTTCACCCTTCCGGAGGACTAACGTGCTCCACGCCGTCGGCGCGGTCCTCCTGGTCGCGGGCGGGCTCGGCGCGCAGGAACGTGGGGGAGGCCGAGCCCTCTTCGGACAGAACTGCTCGATTCCCTATTGCCACGGGGCGGACGGCGGCGCGGGGCGTGCCCCCGCGCTCCGGGGACGATCGTGGAACGAGAGCGACCTCCGGAGGTCGATCGTCGACGGCATTGCCGACACCTCGATGCCTCCCTTCGGCGATCGGCTCTCGGCGGAAGAGCTCGACTCGCTCGTGACGTTCATCCTGTCGATCTCGACGGGAACGGAGTCCGACTCCGCGGACGTTCGACCCAGCGTTGGCGAAGCTCCGTGGGACCTCGCGTCCGGGAGATCGCTCTTCTACGAGGGTCGCTGTGCCGTCTGCCATCGATTCGGACGCGACGATCTCCCCGGCCCCGACCTGAACCGCGCGAGCGAGAAGCGGCCCTTCGAGATCCTGAGGGACATCCTCGAGCCTGGGGCCGAGGTCGAGACCGGAAAGCGCTTCGTCCGCATCGAAACGACGGGTGGAGAGAGCTTCTCTGGAATCGAGGAAGACGACGGCGAGGCCTACCTCCGCGTCCACGATCTCTCGTCCGAGCCTCCCGCGCTCCGGCGGCTCGGGAAGGAGCGGATCTCTCGAATCGAGCCTCTCCCCGGCTCCCCAATGCCTTCGAATCTCTGGGAAGACCTCAATCCGAAACAGATTCTGGATCTCGTCTTCTTCGTCCGCTCCGGGGATAAGAAGGAGGACACGGCGCCGGAGGTCGGGGTGCGCCCCGTCGATATCTGGAGCGACGGCACGAGACTCTCAGGCACGCTCTTCATTCCGGCTCCGCTCGTTCCGGGAGAAAAGCTCCCCGCCATCGTGATGTCGCACGGCTGGGGCGGGCTTGCCCAACACCTCAACGAAGCGTACGCGCCCTACTTCGCGGCCGAAGGGTTCGTCGTCCTCACCTTCGACTACCGCGGCTGGGGCGAGAGCGACAGCCGCCTCGTCGTCGTAAAGGACGAGGTCACGGCCGTTCGGGAAGTCGTCGACCCGTGGGATCAGATCGAGGACATCATGAGCGCCCTTCACTTCATCGAGGGTGAGGAGATCGTCGACTCCGAGCGCATCGGCTACTGGGGCTCGAGCTACTCCGGAGGCCACGCCGTCTGGATCGGATCCCACGACCCCCGCGTGAAAGCCGTCGTCGCCCAGGTGCCGGCGATGGACTCGGCGGGCTTCGTCGAGGCGATGCCCGGCGGGCTCGAAGAAGCGCACCGCCAGGAGATTCGAAGAGCCCGGGGTGAGATTCTCCCGGCTCCGATCGATGCCCCGCCCCTGGGCGAGCTACGGGGCCACCCCTTCGCTTCGCGCATGGCGAGCTACAGCCCGCGCTCGGTCGCTCCTCAAATCCGGGCTCCCATCCTCATCCTCGATGCGGGAGGCGAGGAGCTCT
Source organism: uncultured Acidobacteriota bacterium (assembly GCA_964553925.1). Lineage (GTDB taxonomy): Bacteria > Acidobacteriota > Vicinamibacteria > Marinacidobacterales > SMYC01 > DAISKN01. The sequence goes on along the minus strand of CAZKNR010000048.1, from coordinate 2,019 downwards.
TCGACATCGGCGAGCACGGGCGGAAGGTTTACGAGATGGTGAAAGACAAAGTCGCGGCGAAGTACCACGTCTTTCCCGGCATCAACCATTACGACATCTATCGCGGCAAGCGCGCCGAAGCGATCGCCATGGCGATCGAGTGGTTCCGCGCGCATCTGGGTCGCGAGTCCCGCTAGACCGGAGCCGGTCAATAAAGATAGCGGGAAACGGCGGCGGCCACGCCGGAGCGGTCATCATCGTTACAGATCGCGGAAAGCCTCCTCGTCTTCTGCGGTGCTCCACTCGTGGAGGGTTTTCGCGAGGGCTTCGTGGGACTCTCGGTCGAACGGCTCGGCTTTTCGAAGAATCGATGTCGTAAGCAAGGATGTCCCCGGGTTGAATCCTCAGTCGCTCCCGGACTTCCTTGGGCACCGTGATCTGATTCTTGGATGAGATTTTACTTAGCGTGCTCACCTTTACCTCCAAGAAGTAAAGCTTGAAACCATGGGTGCTCGCCGAGTCGGGTGTTACGCCGACTACAGCTTCCCGTGACCTTACGTCGGCATGACCCTGTGGCGTTCTGGTCCCGGGTGAGTCTCACCGAACTTGTTACTTCGGGATGGAGTCGAGCCATTCCTCGAACGCGAGAAGGATTTCGTGCTGGTCATTGTCGGATGAGAGATTCAGAAACCGGGTCAGCGTAGCCGCATCGAGAACCCGGAGGGCGACGCTCGACGAGACGGGCAGGTATTCTCGGTCCTTCAGATGGTACATGGTGAGAGCGGTGCCGTCGTAACGCCAGAGTTCCGGCACGCCAAGAGCCGCGTACAGCAGGAATTTGGAGACGGAGTCGTGCGTGATGTCGATCTCCACAACGATGTCGGGCGGGGGGTCTGTGGCGAAGTCGAGCTGGACCTTACGACCGATGACGTCGGCGGTCTTCACATAGAAGCAAGCATCGGGCTCAGCTCCCCGACTGCGGTCCTCGCGTTTCATGGTGGAGGAGCCGAAGAAGAGGATCTTTATGAGGAGCCTGGCGCTCAGCCGATCGACGAGTCTCTCGAGGAGCCTGCTGTAGCTTTCGCGTTCGGGTGAGAGGATCACGATCTGGAGCGTGCCCCGGTCGTAGGCGATCCGGAGCCCCGGGGCCTCGCCGACGGCCTCGAGGAGGGCTTCGTAGCCGTCCCACGGGACGTTGCGCAGAATGAGGGTGCTGTCCACCGGGAGCTGCGCGAGAAACTCGGGCGATGCGATGGTCTGCGTGCTCATGGCTTCTCCCAGGAATTGTAACACTTCGCTCACCCGTCGAGAGTCCCCGAGCCCTCGATCGCTTTCCGCTCCGAATGATCCCCGAGAGGATCAGCGCCGGGCGCCGGCTCGGAGAAGAAGGGTCACGATTTCCGAGTGGCCGTAGCGGAGCGCGATGTCGAGCGAGGACAGGTTTCCCATTCGAGCATTGACGTCGGCTCCGGCGTCGACGAGGCGGCGAGCGCTCTTCGTATCTCCGCGGACCGCGGCGTAGACCAGAGGGGTCCCACTCTCGCGGTCATGCGCTTCGAGCTCCGAGCCGGCCTCGATCAGCATCGCGACGAGGTCGGGCTCGCTCCTGCTCGACGGCGTGCCCTTGATGGCCCAGATGAGCGCCGTCCTCCCCTCCCGGTCGCGCGCGCGGACGTTGGCCCCCGCGGTCAGGAGAGACTGAAGTGTTTCGGCCCGCGCCCCTGAGGGGGAGCGAGAGCTGTCGGCCGCGATCAAACGCATCATCGGTGTGAGCCCTTTGTCGTCGGCAGCGTTCACGTCGGCTCCGCCGCGAATGAGAGAACGGGCGATGTTGGCGTCGGCGGTCTCCATGAGTGCGGTAACGCCGTGAGTGTCCTTCAGCTTCGGGCTCGCGCCCGCTCGGAGGAGGAGCCTCACCGTTTCCCCATGATGGTTCCTGGCGGCGAGCCCGAGGGCGGTCGTCCCTTGAAGCGTCTGAACGTCGGGTTTCGCGCCGGATTCGAGGAGGACCTGAACGGCGCCGGCCCGTCCCTTTTCCGC
>CAZKNR010000047.1:0-11646 GCA_964553925.1 uncultured Acidobacteriota bacterium | reverse complement strand
CGAGATCGTCTCGAACGTGGTTACGGTCTGGATCCAGTGAGACGACGCGGCTAACTCTGCCGTCATCCACCGTGGCGTAGACTCCGGGCCGGTGAAGCGAGAAGCGAGAGGGCCTCGAAGCTCCGCTCGACGTGAACGTGGATGTCGGCGTTTCCTTCTCCCAGCAGGAACGGAGGGGACGCGACCGCAGCGGCGAGGGACTTCATCGCCTGCCTTCTATTCATGGTTTCATGAGCTCTCGTTCCAAGGCTTCTCCCTCGGAAATGGCCTGATCCAGATGGTCGAGGAGCCGGTTCGTCTCGCGGACGAGGTGCGTTCGAGCGAACTCTGAGGCATTGGGGGTCGATGCCAGGCCGGGAAGCAGCGGATGCTCGAGCGCGAGGTCCTGATGATAGGGACCGCGCTCCTGGTACATCACCCGAAGGACGGGCCGGAGCGTTCGCACCATCCGCCGCGCGAGCTCCGAATCGATCTTTGCGCCCGCGAGCGAAGCCTCGATCCGCTGCAGCAGAGCCACGAGGCGCCGGGTGCGCTCGATCGCGGGCGAGAGATCCAGACCGGGGCCGGATCGCTCGACCAGGATCTCCTCGAGCTCGGCAGCCGCGGCGCTTAGATCGAAAGGCGGCACCGGCTCCGTCAGAAGGCGATGGAGCGCCTCTACGTAGAGCCTGGTATCCCCGGCGAGGATTTCGAAATCGATCTTGTCGAACGTGTCCTCGGGAGTGTGCCACCACCAGTAGCCGCCGATGTCCTCGGTGCGCTCGTGGTTGAACTGAAGCAGGGGAAGTCCGATCCCGTAGAACGACTGGTCGGAGTTGCGGCCCGGCCGGCCGACTTCGGGATCGACGCTCTCTTGTTCCTTCACGATCGTCCGTGCGAGCGGCTCGAGCTCCGCCGTCGCCACCGCCGAGAACCGGGTCGCTTCCTTCTGACCCACCCCGTCGATGTTGAGATAGGCGAACGCGTGGTCGCGAAGCTGGATCCAGAACCTATCCGCGTACCAGGTCGAGCCCGCGTAGCGTCCGTTGGAGTGTCCGGGCCACCAGGCGACCTTCAGTCCCCGCGCGAGCTCGTCGCGATGGCGATGGGCGATGCGCGCGATCTCGACCATCGCGGCATTCGAAGCTCCCTCGTCGTTCGCTCCGTGATGCCAGCCGTCAATGTGTCCGCCGAGGAGAACGAATCCCTCTGGATCCCGGGGAGCGGTGACCGTCGCGACGGGAAGACGCAGGGATTTGAACCCGGAGGACACCTCCGTCGTGACCCGTCCGCGAACGGGACCCGAGCGGAGCCGCGTTCGTATGGCAGCTCCCGCGTCCCGGCTCACGGCAACGCTCGGAATCCGCGGGAGAAGCCGAACGTCACCGGGAGAGGGCGTGCCCCAGATGGGGCCGACGGTCATCTCGTTCACTCGATCGGCCGTAGCCGCGAAGACGGCTCCGACGGCACCCGCGTTCTGAGCGGCCTGAACTCCCTCGGGGTCGGCGAGCCCATCGACCAGCACCAGCTTCCCGCGCGCCTCCACGCGGGAGTAATCATCGGCGGCGCCCCGTCCCATGTCGACGATCTCGGCCGTCACACCCGTCGCGGGAGTCGATGCGGAGAAAGCCTGGGTGAGCGCGGGAAAATCGAGCGGGGTCTCGGACTCGAGGCGAAACGAAGCCCGCACCGGATCGCTCACGTAGACGGAGAGCTCGTGCACTTCGACGGGAACGCCCGCGGCCTGGAGCTCCGCCGCGATGTAGTCGATGGCCGCGAACTCCCCGGGGCTCCCCGAGGGACGGACGTGGCGGACGATCTCCCGGGAATGCCGCTCGAGATCTTTCGACCTCACTTCACCTGACCATGAGGGCGATTGAAGGACGAAAGCCAAGACGAAAGCGATCATGGAACGACTCCTGAGCGACTGAGTCTAGTTTCCGAAGACGCTCCGGGGAAGGGGCTGAGGCGGGTTCATGATGTCCCCCCCGGCGTGAATCTTACGGAGCGGCTCGAGGGTCTTGGCGTCGTAGACGTGGATCAAAGGTCCGACTCCCCCGACGAAGATCTTGGTCCCGTCACTGGAGACGACCATGGCGGTGTTCTGGCGGCCCTGCTCCACGCGCTCCTTTCTTACGAGGAGCTTCCTCGCTTCGAGATCCACCGCCACCATGTCGCCTAGTCCCCCGTAGGCGCGCTTTCCATCCGGAGAAACAGTGAACCACTCCACGTTCACGTCCGTCGAGACATCGAAATTCTCCACCTCACGCCGCTCCAGGTCGACGCGGGTGATGCCGAACATCACCTTGTTCAAAATGGGGTCGGGGCTTCTGTAGAAGCCGTATAGGACCCCGGGTGAAACTTCGAAGGGACTGAACCCGAGCCCCCCTGCGCCGTAGCCAGGCGCCCGCCGCTTCGAGAGATCGATCTTGTCGACGATCTGATGGGTCTCGATGTCGATGACGTAGACGTTCTGCGACAGCACGTAGAGCGTCTTTCCGTCCGGCGCGGGACGAAGGAGCGGCGGGAGGAGCGGGGCTTCGATCTCCGCGGGAAGCGGGAAGCTGTCGAGGACCCGGTGGGATTCGAGATCGTACCGAACCACGTCGACGCTCTCGGGGAGGAAGCGGTCCACCTCCATGCCCACGGCTTCGACAGTGATGTAGAGGACCTTTCCCGCGGCGTCGGGCACCGCCCCGTACATCCGCACTCTCCTCTCGGGCGATGAGAGCTTGACCTCGTCCACGACGGTTCGTGAGGCGATGTCCACCACTTCCACCGCCTCCATCCGATCGGTGACGAAGAAGAAGCGGCGGTAGTCCGAAGTGCGATCGGAGCCGAAGACGTTGGTGACGGCGCCGTAGCGAAGCTGCATCTCGCCGACCACTTCCTCGGTCGTCTCATCGAAGAACCGGAGTCGATTGGGCCAGACCCCGACGAGGAGCACGCGGGGCTCGACCGCGGCGGCGACTGATGGGAACACACCCGCCAGGGATGCGAAGACGAAGGCGAAAAGGACTCTTCTCATTTCCGAAACCTCCCTGACGCCGCGCGAAGATAGCACATCCGCTCGTTTCTTGCCTTCGCGCGGAGCGAGCCCTTATGATGCGCGGCATGGAAACGAAGCTCCCCGTCAATCGATGGCGCCAGCTCGTGGCGTGCATCATCGCAATGATGGCGATCGCGAACCTCCAATACGCCTGGACTCTCTTCACCACCCCGCTCTCCGAGAGCCTCGGCGCCAAGTTGTCCGACGTGCAGTGGGCGTTCAGCCTCTTCGTCCTCCTCCAGACCTGGCCTTCACCCCTTCAAGGACTGCTCATCGACCGGCTCGGAACGCGTGTTGTCGTGAGCTTCGGGGCGATTCTCGTCGGGCTGGGATGGGTAGGCTCGGGATACGCGACCACCCTTGCCGGTCTCTATTTCTGGTACGGGCTCGGCGGTATCGGCGCTGGAGCCGTCTACGGCTCTTCCATCGGTACCGCTCTCAAGTGGTTCCCCGACCGCCGCGGCCTCGCCGCCGGACTCACCGCCGGCGCCTATGGTTTCGGGACGGCGCTCACCATCCTGCCGATTCAATGGATGATCGAGTCGCGCGGCTACCGCAGCACGTTCATCATCTGGGGAGTGGTTCAAGGCCTGCTGGTTCTGACGGCGGCTCAGTTCCTCCGGAAGGCGCCCACGGATTTGAGAGTCGCCCCCGGCGCCTCGATTTCATCCAAAGTCGTCCAAAACGCTCTCAACTACACTCCGGGACAGATGGTGCGCACGGGAGCGTTCTGGCTCATGTACCTGATGATGACCATGGTGGCCTTCGGCGGACTCATGGTCACCGCCCAGATCAAGCCCATCGCCACAACCTATGGGATGGACAAGCACGTTTTGTTCTTCGGGGTCACCGCGCTCGGGCTCGCCCTCATTCTGAGCGGCCTCCTCAACGGCGCCACCCGGCCCTTCTGGGGCTACATCTCCGATCGCATCGGCCGCTACCAGACGATGGGAATCGCCTTCGCCCTCGAAGCTCTCGGGATCTTCGCGCTCCTGAGTTTCATCGGGAACCCTCTGCTGTTCGTCATCCTCTCGGGCCTGGTGTTCTTCGCCTGGGGCGAGATCTACTCGCTCTTCCCCGCCGCTATCGGAGACGTCTTCGGTCCCAAGTACGCCGCGACGAACTACGGCATCCAGTACACCGCGAAGGGGACGGCCTCGATCTTCGCGGGCGTAGGCGCGGCCTGGATCTTCGAGACCTGGGGATCGTGGGAAGCGGTCTTCTGGGTCGCGGTCTTCTGCGATCTCCTCGCCGCCGGCCTGGCGTTTTTCTGGCTGCGGCCTCTCGCCCAGCGGCTCGCGCTCGGCCGCGAGCAGACGATTCCGGTCGAAGCCCCGAGGACGGCTACCGCGTCCTGAAGCGTCGGACACCGGGAGCGTTACCATGAGCAGGCTGGCTCGCCTGACCGCCCGCATGGACCAGCTCTACGAGTACGACCGCGAGCCGGTTGAGGAGAGCGCCCTCGAGCCCGGACGACACTTCGCCGGCCTCTTCGCCGGCGAGCACGTGGCGGCAACGGAGTTCGTCATCGGGGCGTTCTTCGTTCTGACGTTGTTCGCCTGCTTTCCCGCGGTGTTCCTGAAGCTTCTCGACTACGTAGCACTCTACGGCCTCGTTCTTATGCCCATTGGGGCCATCGTCTTCGCCGAACACTGGCTCTTTCCCCGGCTCGGCCTTCCGCGGTATCGGGCCGAGGCTGAAGGTGCGTTCGTCAACTGGAGGGCGGTCTTCGTCTGGGCGGGAACTCTTGCCGCCTGCCACTTCATGCCCCTGCACCTCTTCTACCGGTGGCTGCCCCGCTACGGCATCGCCCTCGCGGGCTACGTCGCTCTCGGGCTCGCGACGAGGCGAACGTGAGAAAGGCGGCCCTCGTTCTCGCCCTCGTCAGTTTGGCGGCGTGTCTCGCTGCGCCGGTCGCTCACTTCCAGGGGAGCCTGGGCGAAGACGCGATGAAACTATCTTCTCGATAGCCTCCGTCGCCTGGTTTACCTCGGCGAGCCTCTGGAGCGCACTTTCGCATCACCTCGGAGGCGAAAAGCCGGATACCGGCGAGGCTCGGGAAATCCATGAACCACCATGCCCCTCATCACGCTAGCGGCGTGCTTCTGTTCCCCCGCTCGCCCCAACATCTCCTCCGGGAGTTAACGGAAGGCTCACCGACTTATTTCACCCCCGCGACTGCAACCGCTTCCACTTGCCTGAATAGAATGATTTCTCCTATCCTTTGAACCGCTGTTGTTCGCAGAGCCTTGCTTGTGTAAGGTGCCCCGATGGGCCGGAACCCTGCCACGAGCGGAGCTGAGCCGATGACGGAGCCGTGGGCATCGGTTGAAGACATCGCGAAGCGCCTCATTGTTGTGAAGGACTCCTTCAACCGCTGGATCGAGACGGAATAACAACCCGAGGCCGCGCTCACAGGCATCCGCGAGGAGTGCGCGCGGCTCATCGGCTCAGGCAAGAAGATCATCGTTCAATGAGTTCCAGGATCGACATCAAGGCGCTTGCGGTTCGCGAAAGCGAGCAGGTGGAGTGGAAGGAGAACGTTGCCGACGTCAACGACGTCGTAGGGACGCTCTCGGCGTTCGCGAACGATCTGGCGAACCTCGGGGGCGGATACGTCGTGTGCGGCGCCAAGGAGGAGAATGACGAGCACGGCTTCGCGCGGCTTGTGGAGACGGGCCTCACCGCGAGGCGGCTCAAGGAGGTCGAAGGCGAGGTGATGGCCCGCTGCCGCAACCTCGTCGCGCCCGCGATCGCCCCGGTCGTCAGTGAGATCCCAGGACCTTCGTCGGATCGGCGGATCCTCGTGTTCATCCAGCCCGCCACTCCGCACGCGCACACCTTCCTGGGCCAGGACGGCGGGCGGCACTACGTCCGCATCAGCCGGGAAACCCGCGAGGCTCGCAACGGCGTGCTCCGGGATCTACTTGTCCGGAAGGCAGCCATCCCGCCGTGGGACCACCGACCGTGTGACCGTGCGACAGTTGCAGATTTGGATCTCCTCGCCCTGCGTGACGCCCTGACGCGCCAGGCGTTGTTCACGCCGGACCGCGGAGTCGAGTCGTACCTCGTCCCCGACGTGCAGATGCACGCGTTGGTGCCGTCGCTGTGCGTCGTAGAGCCGCTCACGGGCACCGTTCGCCCTCGGAACTTCGCTGTGCTGCTCTTCGGACGCGAGCCGCAGAAGTTCATCCCTGGGGCGTTTTCTCTCTTCTCGACTTACCCCGGACGCGACCGGTCCGATGCACACGCCGAGAGGCACGAGATCGGCGGCACGGTACTTGACCAAGCCCGCCACCTGACCGCTCTCCTCGAAACGCAGGCGCCGACTATCTTCGACAAGGAGGACGTAGCGAACCCGAACAAGGTTCGGTACCCGATCCGCGCGCTTACGGAGGCGCTCGGGAACACACTCGCCCATCGCGATTACGAACTGTACGACCCCGTGCGGATCACAGCCTTCGCAGATCGGATCGAGTTCGTGTCACCTGGATCCCTCCCGCTTGGTGTGGACCCCGTCGCGTTCCGCGAAGGGCGTGCCGGTCCGCGCTGGCGGAACCAGGTCCTCGCATGGTTCTTCAACCGGCTGGGTCTCGCCCAGGCCGAGGGGCAGGGTATCCAGACCATGCTGCGCATCATGCGCCAGGAGGGTTGCCCGCCTCCTGCGTTCGAGGCGAACGAGGTCCGCGTTAGCTGCACGCTCGGCGCAAACCCCCTCGCCGCGCGGCTCTCGGATCGGCAGGCGGGCGGGCAGGAGACCGGCATCGAGAGCGTACGCCAGATCATCGATCGCGACGTGAAGCGAGACACTCTCTTGCAAGCCGTTGTCGCAGCGGGTGAGCGCGGCATCCGACGCGTGGAACTGGCTGCTATGCTTCCGCAGGCTTCGGACAATGAAATCAAGGTTCTGCTCCGGGATCTTCGCCGCTCGAGAAAGATCCACGCTCGCGGCGCCACGGCGGCGGCGCGTTGGTATCGTGGGCCGGGACGGGGGCAACAGTGAGGACTCCCCCGTCCCGGGTGACCTCAGAACTCACGGTTCCGAAAGGTTCCGAAAAGTTCCGAAAGGTTCCAAACGCGGCGGGTCACGGTGGCGCCTTGGGCCACACCGGATTTGGAACTGGATTGGAACCTGCACCGTTTCCGTGTTTCTGCTCATGCTTCTAACCTCCGTGAAACTTGGGCATCACCTCTTCGGCGAAAAGCCGGATGCCCTGAAGGCTCGGGAAATCCATGAACCAGAGCATGAAGTGCTCGACCCCGAGGGTTTCGTACTCTTTCAGGCGATCGACGATGACGTCGGGGGTGCCGATGAGAAACTCCTTTTCGAGGTCCCTTCGTGAGCCGTAGCTCTCGAGGGCGGGGTTGGTGGCCTTCATCTGGGCGAGGATGTCCTCGTCGCTCCTCTCCCTCGGCCGGAGCTTCTCCATCTTCTCGAAGCAGGCGTCGATCTCCGAATCCTTACGGCACACGAGGATCTGGGTTTCGAGCGAGAGGCCGAGCGAGCCGAAGTCCCGTCCCACGGCCGAGCAGGCCTCGCCGACCACGTCGAGCTTCTTCCGGAATCCCTCGACCGAAGCGGGCATGGAGTTGAAGACGTCCGCGTGCTTCGCGATCGCTCGCACGCACCCTTGTTGTTCGTCTCCCCCATCCAGATGGGCGGGAGGGGCTTCGAAACCGGCTTCGGGGCGCCAAAGCGCCTCTTTCACCTGGTAGAACCGGCCTTCGAACGTGAACCGCTCCTCGGTCAGCATCCCTTCAATAATGATAAGACCCTCCTCCATCCTGGCGGCCCGCTCCTCGTCGGAAACCCCGAAGGCGAACCCGTATGCGTCGAACTCCGACCGCCTCCAGCCGTAGTCATAGAACAGCAGGAAGCGGCCGCCGGAGACGACGTCGAGGGTCGCGACCATCTTGGCGGTGAGAGCCGGGTTCCTGAAGGAGTCGCAGAGGTGGATGGGCGCCAGAAGCATCCTCTCCGTCATCGCGGCAAACGCGGAGAGAAGCGTCCAGCCCTCGAATATGGCTCCATCGCGGCCGAGAAAGACGTGGTCGGCGACGAAGAGAGAGTCGTAGCCGAGTGTCTCGCACTCGAGAACGGCGTTTTTCGTCGCCTTCCAGTCGAGCCTCTCGTAGCAGGGAGTCCGGAAGAAGGACATCCCGGGGTTCGCGAAGATAGGGACGCAGAACCCAAACCTGGTGGAGTGAGTCATCGAGCGACATAGCCTCCATCGACCAGGAGCGGGGTGGCGGTGATGAAAGACGCCTCGTCCGAGGCGAGAAAGAGAATGGCGCAGGCGACTTCCCGAGGGGTTCCCACCCGGTTCAAGAGGTGCAGCGGGGGCGTTCTCCGAAAGAAACTGCTCTTCGGTCATCCCCGTCTGCGCCATGTGGCGGTCGGTGGCGGCGGTGCGGATCGTGCCGGGGCAGACGCAGTTGACCCGGATTCCGAAGGGCGCGAGGTCGAGAGCCATGCAGCGGGTCATGTTCACGAGCGCCGCCTTGGTGGCGCTGTAGACGAGGAAGTGGGGCTGGGCGATGAAAGCCGATATCGAGCTCAGATTCACGATGGCGCCCGAGCCGTGCTTCTTCATCGCCTCCGCGGCATAGCGGGTCGAAAGCGCCGTTCCGATCACGTTCACGTCGAGAGAACGATGCCAGGCCTCGACCGAAGCCTCGAGTCCCTCGAGGACGAAAACCGCGGCATTGTTGACCAGCACGTCGATGCGGCCAAACTCGGCCTCGGCGCGCGCCATCGCCGAGCGGACGTCGTCTTCCTTCGAGATATCGGTCGCAACGAAAATCGCGCGCCCGCCTTTCTCGCGAATTCGAAGGGCCACCGCCTCTCCCGCGGGATCGACATCGAACACGACCACCGGAGCGCCCTCTTCGGCGAAGAGCTCGGCCGTCGCTTGTCCGATGCCGTTCGCCGTCCCGGTGACGACGGCGACCTTGCCCGCGAGCCTTCCTCCTATCGTTCGATCCCGGTCCGCTTCATGATCTCGAGGGCGAGAGCTTCGGCTTCGTTCACCGGGTGCTCCGAAGCGCGCTTTCTCAGCTCCTCGAACCTCGGATAGCCTCTCTCCTGCTCCTCGGTCCACTCCCGCGCGAAAGCGCCCGAACGGATTTCCTCGAGCACCTGCCGGAATCCGGCCTTCGCCTCGTCGGGCAGCATCCACCTCGCGCGCCTTCCCCGAAGCGTCCTGCGCCACCGCGATATAGGCGGGAGCGCCTGTCCCTTGCTCGAAGCTCGTCCTCAGGTGGACCCCGATCATCCTGGGCGCCACCACGATGACGTCGACATCCTCGGGAGGCACGATCCGCCGGAAGTGAATGTTGTAACCGTGTGCGAAGACGAGGGTCTTGCCTCCGCCAAGGGCCGGCGCGACGCTTTCGCCATAGACCTTCGTCTGGATTTCATCCGGGATGAGAAGGGCGATGACGTCGGCCTTCCGACAGGCTTCGGCGACGGAGAAGACCTCGAAGCCGTCCTTTTCGGCCTCTTCCGCGCTCTCGTCCCGGAGCGAGCCGATGACGACCGGGATCCCGCTGTCCCGGAGGTTCAGCGACTGTGCGCGGCCCTGGTTCCCGTAGCCGATTGATGGCGACGGTCTTCTCTCGCAGGTGGCGAAGATCGGCGTCGCTTTCCCCGAGAACTCTCATGAGCGACCCGGCGCAACGCAAGCGCCCGAAAATCAGCGGCCAGACTTCTGGAGGAGCGCTCGATAGCTCGGGCGCTCCCGAAGCGGGATACCGACTTTGGTGACGCCTAGTCACGCTGAGCTTGGACCGCGTCGTTCTGCAGGAACTGAACGATCAGTTTGGCCACTTGCTCCGGCTGCTCCTGCTGCACCCAATGGCCGGCACCCTCCACCAGATGAAACCCCAGCATCCGCGTGCACGCAGTCTTCTGCATGCGTTCCACGGCTCCCGGGTTCTGATAGACGCCCCAGTCGCTCTTTCCGCCGATGAACATCGACGGCTGATCGATCGTCCGTCCGGAAAACACCTGGAGCTCCGACGCGAATCTGCCGCTCGTCCCGACGCGATACGATTGGAGGCCGCCCTGGAACCCGGTGCGGCTGTACTCTTCGCTGTACACTCGCAATTCTTCTTCGGGGAGCCATCGGCATGCAGCGATCTGGGCCGGCGATGGCATCTCCGCGGCCACGGTCTCCGCCATGCCCTCGTTCAGGTCCATCACGTAGTAACGCGGCAGCTTCGCCCACTCGGCGGCGGTTCGCGCCTTGAGCGGGTATGGCTGGTTGTGTCCCCAGTCCGCGCTCTTCATGTGGTAGTAGGCGCGCAGGAAGGCGTGGAGACCCTGGGGAGCATGTCGCATGTCGTCGTTCGCTTCGCGGGTCGAGTAATAGAGCTGGTAGTGCTTTCGCGCGGGAGAGAGCTTCTTCAGGTCGTCGTAAATAGTGTCCGCGACCGTCGCCGCCTGCGGTCGGTCGGCAGTGTTGAACGGCAGCCCCGGCGGGCCACCAAACGGTGCGCTCATCAGTATCGTCGAGCGGAACACATCCGGTCGCACCACCGAGCACCACGCGGCGGCCGGCGAGCCAAAGTCGTGCCCGACGATGGCCGCGACCGAGCGGTAGCCGAAGGCCGAGACCAGCCCCAGCAGGTCCCGCACTCCATTGAACGTGCGAAACGGCGTGAGGTCGTCGTCGTACTGGACGTCCGTGCCCGAGGTGCGCCCGTAGCCTCTCAGATCGGGAGCGATTACGCGAAACCCCGCCGAGGCGATGGGCAGCATGATCTTTCGCCAGCTGAACGCCAGCTCCGGGAAGCCGTGAACGAGCAACACCGCGGGCCGGTCCGTGACTTCGAACCCAGCCTCCAGCACGTGCATCCTGATGCCGTTGACGTTGTCGACAAAGCGTGAACGAATGCCGGTCGGAAGAACGCCGGGATCGTAAGGCCCCACCGCGGTGCTCGGTGCCGGCGACTGCGCTCGCGCCTTGGTGGCGACAGCGGCAGACGCAAGTGATGCAACAAGACCTTGCATAAGCCGGCGGCGTGTGAAGGTCCGATTCTGATCCATCGCTCCTCCTCCTCCTCGAGCGTCAGGTCGGTCCCGATCCCCGCTTCGGCCGTCCTTAGCTATCGGAGCTTATCAGCGGACGAGGCTGGGGGAGAGTGGGTCGAGCTTCTCGCCGGAGCAGGCGGCACGAACCATCCGTTCAACAAGCTTCAGTTGCTCAGCCGGTATTGCGAAGCCCCGATGCGATGCCGTTGATGGTCAGAAGAATGGCGTAAAGCAGTTCCTCCTGCTCCTCGGGACGCTTCGCCCGCGCCTTCCGATGGCGTGCGAGGAGCTCGACCTGAAGGTAGCTCATCGGATCGACGTAGGGATTGCGCACATCGATCGAGCGCTGAAGTACGGGAGACTTGTCAAGCAGGCGTCGCTCGCCGGTGACGGCCAGTATCATTCGACACGTGCGCTCGTATTCTTCCTCAAGCACCGAGAATATTCGCCTCCCGAGGCTTTTGCCTGCCAGCCTTTCCGCGTACTGTCGCGCGATCTGAAAGTCCGCTTTCGCCAAAGTCATCTCGATGTTGGATATCGTGCTGTGGAAGAAGGGCCATTCGCGATACATCTCCCGCAACAG
>CAZKNR010000046.1:0-5900 GCA_964553925.1 uncultured Acidobacteriota bacterium | reverse complement strand
CCGTTCGCCGCCTGAGTGATGTGGATCTTCTCCGGCGCCCCCGCCCCGATAAGGCCCGGCCAACCGGGCTCGGCGGAGACGCGACTTCGCTCGACGTCGAGTTTCCAGGTTCCGGACATGTCCGGCCCTGCGCTCTGCGCGAGAACGAGAAGGACTCCGAAGAGCACCATGGCTACCGCGCTCCCAGGTCGAGCGCGACGATCTTCTCCCGATCGCGCGCGTAGAGAGTCGTGCCCACGAGAGTCGGCACCGTCCACGACGTGGTCTCGAATACCTTCGCCTCGGAGTGAATGGTGACTCCTTTGGAAGTGAGCGTCGCGAGAGCGAGGTCTCCGTCCTCGTCCAGGATGATGGTCTTTCCTCCCGCCTGCAGGAGGCTCGCCCGCCCGAAGCCGCGATGCTGCCAGAGAATCTCGCCGGTCTTCACGTCGAGCGCGGTGAGAAACGCGGGGCCGAAGTCACCGGCGGTTCCGTAGAGGGTGTCGCCGATTCGGAGCGATGTCAGGAACATGAACCGCGCCCGGGTGTTGAACCAGAGCTCTTCCGGAAATGTAGAGTCTCCGTCCTGCCGGAGCCGGATCGCGCGGCTTCCCGCCTTGTAGGCCGAGGACAGGAACAAGATGTCGTCCCCGCCCCAAAGAGGCATGCCGCAATTGAGATCGTTTCCGGGGTCGTGCGGATGCGACCAGAGCACTCTGCCCGTGAGGGGATCCATTCCCTGGACCGTGCCTCCTCCGATGACCACCAGCTGCGACTTCCCCGCAAGCTCGATGAGGATGGGCGCCGCCTCCGATGTCAGGAAGTCGCCGCTCTTCCAGGCGACGGCGCCGTCGCTCTGCCGGAAGGCCATGACTGACTGGCCGGGTCCGCCGACGCTGCAGATGATGGTGTCCTCATAGGCGAGCGGACTGCAGCCATACCCCGCTTTCACGACCGGTCGAATGAGGAGCGTCGGAGCATTGAACTCTTTCACCAGGTCATGAGACCAGAGCACCTTCCCCGTTCGCTTGTCGAAGGCGTAAAGCTGCTTGTTGGTGCCGATAGTGAACAGGCGATCGCCGACCACGATCGGAGTCGAGTGCGGTCCCGCGCCGAAATTGAAGTCCTCGAGCTTCGCGGGATACCGGTACTCCCAGAGCGTCTCACCGGTTTTGGCGTCGAGCGTGACGACGAGCTCTTCGGCCTCCCACGGACCTTGCTTCGCCCGACCGTTTCCCACGCGATACATGGTGAAGAGGCGGCCCTCGTCGGCGAGGATCGCGGAATGACCCGTGCCGAGGGGCCGGCTCCAGAGGACGGGCGGCCCTGAGTCGGGCCATTTCTCCGCGAGCCCGGTCGCCTCCACGATGAAATTGCGGTTCGGCCCGCCCCACTGGCGCCACGATCCGGCGGGAGGATCGTCGGCCGAGACACCTGCGGGCGAAAGCATCACGGCAGCAATCGCATTCGACGCCCAGGCCCGCCACCCGTCAACTAGCATGACCCACCTCGCGGCCTATTACAGCACGGAGAGCCCGAAGTCGCGAATTGGGCGTTCGGTAAATTGCTTCGGCGTTAGTTGTTAGTAGACGCCCGGTCAGGCACGATTGCCCAATAGGCGAGCTCTAGCGGTCCAGTGCGAGTGCGTTGGCCACGACTTCGTGGTGACGCACCGTCGGGCTGGGATCGATGAGGCATTCGAGATCATAGGCGTAGTAGTTAGCCTTCTCGATGTCCGAGCCTGCATAGGCCTCCAGGGCTTCGCGCGAGGTCCAGTAGGAAACCAGCAGGAAGTGAGCCTTCCCCGCGAGGTCCCGGCGCAGGAGACTGACCCCGCGGTTGCCGGCCACCTTTCGGTAATCCTCTACTCCAAAGCCGGCCAAATATTGGCCGTAGGCATCGGCCTTCTCAGCGGACACGGTCCCTTCCCAGACCCGGGCGATCATGACTCCCCCTCTTGGCTCGGCCGCGCCCGACCGCGGCACGACTGTGGTCGGCGCGGAGGCCCGAGGCCGCGAAGAACTACCGCACTTTTTTCCGGCCGATTCACCTGGTCTCTTCCACAACGTGGATTCGGCCCGGCGCCGGATTCGACACCGTCTGCGTCTTTCCGCTCGGCCACAGGATTTCGACTTTCTCGACCGCCGAGAGCTTCCCCAGACCGAAGACGACCGGGAGCTGGCTCTGCGAGAGATACCCGGTCGAGCTCTTCACCATCGAGGTCTGCGTTTTTCCTCCGGCGGTGACGCGAATCCGGGCGCCGATCCCGTCGCGGTTGCTCGAGGTCCCGCGCAATCGGAAGCCGACCCACGAAGCGGGCGTCTGAAGGTCGTTCCGATAGAGATACGCCCTGCCCCCGTTCGTCGTCACCAGGAGATCGAGGTCCCCGTCCCCATCGATGTCGCCGTGAGCCGCGCCGCGGGCGACGACCGGCCGTCCAAGCTCGGGGCCCACTTCTTTCGCCACGTCTCGGAATCGGCTCTGGCCCAGGTTCCGGAAGAGGTGTGGAGGCTGCGCGTAAGTAACCCGTTGCTGTACCGTCTGAATGTCGTTCTCGACGTGCCCGTTGGCCAGGAAGATGTCCAGGAGCCCGTCGAGGTCGAAGTCGAAGAAAAAGGCGCCGAAGGCGAGCGTGAGGAGACTCGCCCGGCCCACTTCCGAGACGGGGGCGGCGTCGATGAAGAACCCTCGTCCCTCGTTGTGGTAGAGCGAGATCATCTCGTTCGAGAAGTTTCCGATGACCAGGCTCTGGCGGCCGCTTCCGTCGTAGTCACCGGCATCGATTCCCATGGCGCCGCGGGCGACCCCGCTCTCGGAGAACGCGATTCCCGCGAGGACGCCGACGTCGGTGAAGGTGCCGTTGCCGTTGCTCTTATAAAGGTTGTTCGGCTGGGTGTCGTTCGAGACCGCGAGGTCGAGATTCCCATCCTCGTCGAAGTCGAAGACCGCGACCCCGAGACCCTTTCCCCGCGGATTGTGGAGGCCGGCCTCGCGGGTAACGTCAGCGAACTTCCCCTTCCCGTCGTTGCGGTAGAGAACGGGGCTCGCGCCGTTGTAGGACTCGGGCGTGCAGTAGGACTTCGTCTTTCCGTCGAGAGAACAGTAGATGTCGGTCTCGCGCGACCATTGGACATAGTTGAGCAGGAAGAGATCCAGGTCGGAGTCCTTGTCGTAGTCGAGCCAGGTGGCGCTCGAGCCGAACCCTGCGTCGCCCACTCCGGCGGCCACCGTGACATCCGTGAACTTTCCACCGCCCTCGTTCCGCAGGAGCACGTTCGGACCGAGAGCGGTGAGGTAGACGTCGGGATCGCCGTCCGCGTCGTAGTCGGAGGTGGCGACTCCCATCCCATAGAGGTTCCGATCGAAGCCCGAGCCCTTGGTGACGTCCTCGAACGTACCGTTGCCCTTGTTGCGATAGAGAGCCGGCGTCGGGGACCGGCCCGTGGGCGCACCCGGCCAGCTCGTCGAGTTGACCAGAATGATGTCTTGATCGCCGTCGGAGTCGAAGTCGAGAAACGCGCAGCCGCTCCCCATGGTCTCCGGGAGGTACTTCTTCCCCGACGCCCCGTTCACGTGGTTGAACCGGATGCCCGCCGCTTCGGTGACATCCACGAACCGAGCGGGCGCCGGCGCGTCCTCCCCCACCAGAGCGACGAAGAGCAAGGGCCAGCTCACGGCTCGACTCCCGTTGGGATCGGTCGGGGGTAGTTCGCAGGCAACGGTTTTTCGCCGCCGTAGGAGTTCCGGTGCTCGTGGATGGTAAGTCTCTCGTTATTGTCCGCGGGATGGAGGCGGCGGTAGTCGCCGGTGATGAACTGCGCCGACTCGTCCGCCTTGAACCGGAGGTAGAGCTTTCGATGAACGTCGGCCTTCTCCGTATCTCCGAGCCCCTGATACGACAGCATGAGGTTGTAGTGGGCTTCGAGGTCCTCGGGGTCGATCGCGAGCGTCTTCGAAAGCTCGGCCACCGCCTGAGCGAACTCTCGCTTCAAGAAACGAATTCGACCGATCTGATTCCGCACCACACGGTCGCGCGGGTAGCTTTCGGCGGCGCGCCGAAATCTCTCGATCGCCTCGTCGTAGAGTCCCTGGGTCTTGAGCGTCAGACCGTAGAAGTAATTGGCCTTGGCGAGGTTCGGCGCGAGACCGAGCGCCTTCTGGAGCATCTCCTGGGCTCCGTCAGGATCCCCTTCCTGAATCCGCACCCGGGCGACGTTCACGAAGCCGTCGGCGTAGCTCGGGTCGATCTCGGTGACTTGCGTGAAGGCACGCTCCGCTCCCCGGAGGTCACCCTGAAGGAGTAGGCCGATGCCGTAGTCGTTCCAACGAAGCGCAGCGACTCTGTCATCCGATGCGGTGAAATCCGGAACCTCGCCCCGGGAATCCGCAACGGGGAGAGTCACTTCCGCCACCGCCATGGTCACGATGGGAACGTTGGGGATCTCCTTCAGCGCTCCCGAAACCTTGCTCGTGTCCCCGGTGAAGACCCAGCGACCGTCGTCGTAGTCCTTCGTGGTCTCGAACGGTCCTTGCGAGGGATCGCGCACTCCGGCGTAAGCCCACTGCGTGTTCCACCAGGCGAATTTCCGGTAGTTGAGCTTCGCCTTGAGCGTCACCTTGTCGCCCGCGTCCTCGGGCACGCTGAGACGGAAGCGGACGGTGTTGGCGGCGCCCGGAGGGATGAGGTTCACGTAGAGGACGGACCGCGTCGACCAGGCGTTGCGCTTGTTGATTTTGTTTCCTTTGCCGTCGAGCTGGAAGGATTGATAAAAATGAGCCGCGGGCTCGACCGGCCCCTTCCCTTCGTCTTCGGCGAACCCGTTCCAGAACAAGACCCGCCCCCGGTCGTCGACCGCTTGCAGCTCGAGCCAGACGTCGAAGGCGTCGACCGTCCCGCCGGGAAAGAAATGCCCCACGTTGCGGGTGCGGACCACGGCATCGACCCGGACCGATTCGCCTCGAACGAGAGCGACGCCGTCACGATTCAAGGGCGCGGTCACGATCTCTTCCACCGCCGGCGCTCCGATACGGCTCGGGACCGAGAGCTCCGACTCTTCGCCGACGGCGAAGGTGCTCGCGATGCGCCGCTCTCCCGCGGCCGGCGCCTCAACCCCTTCCGGGAGCTCCCCTCCTCGGACCAGGGCGAATAAATCGACCGTCACCTGACCCGCCTGGAGGAAGTCGATGACGGCCTGGAGCTGCTTGTCGTCGCGATTGGCGGTGGGAAGCGCGGTATTCGCGCCGGGAAAACGATGAGAGCGGATCAAGCCGCCGTCGTTTCCCGGGTCGTTCGAGGCCACCTGCGGCATGTGGCAGTCCTTGCAGCTCATCGGCTCCGCCGGGTAGTAGAACGAGCGCGCCCCCTGGCCCGAAACACCGCTCGCCTGCCAGTTGTCGTACTCGTTGAAACCGCGGATCCAGCGATAGCTGTTCACCGGGACGTCGAGGTGGACTTTGTGGCAGCTCGAGCAGAACGCGGAGCTGTCCCCTTGATGGAGGGGCTTCAAGAACGTCCGTCGATGAGGCTCGGGGTCGAGCTTCAATAGAAAATCGTGGACCGCGGTGATGAGCGGATTGTCACTCGTCGCTAGGTCGTGGAGCGGCGGGTACTCGATCTCGAATCCACCCTGACCCATGGTGTCCTTTACGTCCACGATCGCGTGGCAAGATACGCAACCGAGGCCCACCTGCGCTTCGGGTGTCGCGACCACTTCCTCGATGGGCCGATCCATGAGTCCGGTGAAGAGGAGCGCGTGGTCGTGGCAGCCGGCGCACCACTTGGAGGAGGTGACCCCGGCGACGCTCTGCATGTACTCGATCGACTTCCGGTACCACTGGTTGTTGAACGACGCGAAGTGGTGTGCGGAGGAGTTCCATTCCTGGTAAATGTCGACGTGGCAGCCCGATTTTCCGCAGGTCTC
>CAZKNR010000045.1:0-21390 GCA_964553925.1 uncultured Acidobacteriota bacterium | reverse complement strand
GCTGTCTTCGGGCGTTACCTTGCAAAACGTGAGATCGGAATAGAAACCGTTGTAGCTGGGAGTGGTCAGGAGAACTTTGCTGCCCGGGGGGGAGAACGTTTGGATCGCTGCGATCAGGGCGGGGTGGACTCCGCTCGAGAGAACGAGGGTCTCCGGATCGATTTCGAGGCCGTAGCGTTTCTTGTTCCAGGCCACGATGGAGTCGACGTACCAGGCGGGGGGAGTCTTGAGGTATCCCCAGTTTTCGTGCTGGCTGCGTTCCGCGAGCGCTCTGCCGATGCAGGGTGCCGCCTTGAAGTCCATGTCGGCGATGCCCATGCCGACGGCGACGTTCTCCTTGCCGAACTTCGCGATCTGGTCGTCCCACTTGATACAGTCGGTGCCGATGCGGCTGTAAGGGGTGTCGAAATCGAACACCGTGTCCGCCCGTTCGGGAGCGGCAGCGGCGGCCGTGGTCCGCGGTAAGACGGCTCCCCCCGCGGCGCCCGCGATTGCGGTCATTCCGGCATTCCGCAAGAACGACCTGCGACTGAATCCGTGATTCCTTGACATGGCTACAACCCTCCTGAGTGAATTTCCGGCAGCCTGCCCAAATCGGCTAATCATACATCCATTGGGTCCGTGAGTTCAGGTCAACGGCTCGCCGAGTCTTCGCATCGTGTCGGTGAAAGCCCGCCGTCCCGCCCGGGGGTCGTACACGATGACCGGCACCAGCCGGCCGCGGAGCCGATCGGGGCTCTTTCGGGCGTAGCCCATCATCGTTTTCGCGAGCGAGACTCTCGATTCGCTCTCGGTCCCGCCGCGGGGGATCCCGGTGAGGAGATCGTTCAACGAGACCTTCCAGGGCTCGCCCCGCAGGAGCGCGTCGATGACCACTCCCTTGAGGAGGTTGTGGGGGAAGTTGAAGAAGAACGAGACAGGGGAGTAGGTCTCTTCCGACGGACGATGGAGCTCGAACTCCTCGAGCAAACCGTGCCGGTGTTTCTGAAAGAGCTCGTAGAACCGCGAGCGCTGCTCTTCGAACGCGGCGAGGGATGCGGGCGGAGTCCCGACGAAAGCCCGCGGGTCCGGCGTGAGCCCGTTCAGAAGACCCTCCACGATCCTGTTCCTCGCGTCGCCGTGGACGGCCTCCTCGGCCATGCGCGCGTACCTTTCCATCAGCGTTCCGAGCGCGGTAAGGAGCCACGGATAGTCCGGCGCGTTGTCCTTGCGCATCTCGAGGATGTCGCGCCCGTAGGTCGCCTCGAAGCCGAAGCGAAGGTGGCTCGCGAGAATCGCGGCGTGGGCCAGGGCAAGGTTCGTCCGGTGGGCCTCGTCCAGAGCCTTTACCTTTTCGAGCAATCGGTCGTAGGCGCGGACGTCCGGCTCGAAGTGAGCGATCGCGACCAGAATGAGGGTCTCGGCATCGTCCACGAATTTCTGGCCGCTCCCCGAAGGCCCCTGGAGCGTGAGGAGGAGACGACTCACGCGATCGAGGTTCTCGTTCGCATCGCCTTCGTCCCAGGCCCGGAGCCCAAGGAGCGCGAGGACGTAAAAAAAATAGTAGTCGAGGAGGATGGCGAGGACGGTCTTCTCCGAGGGACCGGCGCAATGCTCTATGGCGTAATTCGCGACCTCGACCGGGATCGTGTCCTCGTTGAGCTTGTCGGCCTTTCCGTCCCAGTCGTGGAGCACGTGGAAGCCATCGTCACGCGTCCGGGCGTCGAGCCCCTTGACGATTCGCTGGAGGGAAACGCCGGGAAACGAGTTGGACCGGAATCCGTCGCGAAGCGTTTTCAGGCGCTGACTCAGAAGGATCCGGGCGCGGGAGGCGCCCCCGAGAATCGTCTCGAGGCTCGCGCAAGCACTCGCGAATGTGACCTCGGGCTTCAACAGCTCATCAGCAGGAAACGCACTTGTGGTTGTTCTTGGCGCCGAGGCTCACCAGGAGATCGAGCGCCTCGGGGAAAGGCTGGATCCGCTGCACCGGTCCGTTCGCCATATCGGCGGTGGACTGTCCCTCGCGGTTTACCGCGGTGACGGCGGCGCCCTTCGAGACGAGATAGCGGATCAACTCGACGTCGCCCCGGGCGGCGGCGTTGTGAAGCGGAGTGTTCCCTTCGTGGTCGCGCGCGTTCACGTCGGCGCCGCACTCCTCGACGAGATACTGGACCGCGGGAAGAAACCCCGCCGGGTGATTCCGGTGCTCGTTGGCGGCGAACCCTTCGCCATAGCCCGCGCCCGAGGCCGCTATAAGCGGGGCAATCGCCGGGCCGCCGACGGGAACGGGCGGGACTCCGGAGACATCCTCGATCTCCCGGCCCTGCTGGTCCGCGACCCGGGGCCTTTCGGGGGGTTTTCGAGTGGCGAGGTTCGGGTCCGCGCCACGGGACTTCAAGAGGCGCATCGCGGGGACGTCGCTCGCGTAGGCGGCGCGCCAGAACGGTGTCGCCCCGGTCTCGTCGATCCCCGACTGGTCGAAGTTGTACGCGCTGAACCAGATTTTCTGCTTCAGGCGAACGTTCGGATCCGCACCCGCGTCCAGGAGCGCCTTCATGAGATCGAGGTGTGTGAGGTTCTGCTTCAGATGGGCTCTCGGCTGCGGATAGCTCGTATGGGGCGCGTACCAGAGGTTGATGGCGGCATAGAGCGGCGTCACCCCCGCGGGCTCGTTCGCCAGGTTCGAGTCCGCTCCCCGATCGAGAAGCTCCTTCGCGAGATCGAAGTGGCCGTTCGCGGTGGCGATGAGAAGCGAGCTGGTCTTACTTCCCTCACTCACCTGGTTGATGGCGGCGCCCTTCTCGAGAAGCGCTCTCACCGCCTCGACGTTTCCTTGCCGGGCGGCGAAGAGGAGCGCGGTCATCCCGCCCTGCATCCCTACGAGCTCACCGTGGCTCGTCCGCCGCCGTCGTCCTCGCGATTCCGGCTCCTCCTCCTTCTTCTTCTCTTTGCCGGGAACCATCCATCCAAAGAGCTTCGAGGCGACGTTCCGCTCCGCCGGTTTGGCCTCGGCCTTCGGTTCCTCCAACCCGGCGGCCTTCGCGCGCTCCTTCCGCAGGCGACCGAGCCGTTCGCGGAGAGCCTTCTCCGCTTCCTGGTCCAGCTCGGGGATGTTCACCAGGTGAGTGGCGAGCGCGGTGTCGGCGCCTCGCTCCAGGAGGACTCCGATAGCCTCGGAGCGATTCAGCGCCGCCGCGAACATCAAAGCGGTCTGGCCCTTCTCGGCCTCCCTGGCGTTCACCTGCGCCCCGCGATCCAGAAGAATGCGCACCGCCTCCCCGCTTCCGGAAGCGGCTGCGAGCATCAGGGCCGAGGCACCCGTCGACGTGGTGACGTTCGCGTCGGCGCCGGCCCGCAGGAGAATCTCGACCATCGCCCCGTGTCCGCTCTCGCTAGCGAGAACGAGGGGAGTGTAGGCGCCGAGCCGGGTCGCGGCCTTCACGTTCGCGCCCGCGTAGAGGAGCATCTCCGCCGACTCGACGTCGTTTCGGAGCGCCGCCCAGTGGAGCGCCGTCATGCCGTCTCCCTGCGCCGCATTGACATCGGCGCCTTCCTTCAAGAGCGAGCGCACCGTCTCGCGCTCCCCGTTCATGGCGGCCTCGGCCACGGGCGCGCCCACGTCGACCGGCGCCGCGGCAAGGAGCGCTGCCGCCGAAAGCGCCAATGGGAGTAAGGCTCTCATATGAGTCTTCGTTCGCCGAGGTCGAGCTCCCCGGTGCTGTCGCCGAACGTCTCGTCCTCGAGCCCGAGCTTGTGGAGGAGGGTCAGCAGGACGTTCGCCATCGGCGTTGCGTCCCGTGCTTTGATGTGGAGGCCTCCCGGAAGCTCTCCGTTCGCGTGGCCGGCGAGAAACAGCGGGCACCTCTTGTGGTTGTGGAGGTTCGAGTCTCCCATGGCGGAGCCATAGAGGATCATCGTCTTGTCCAGCAAGCTGCTCTCGCCTTCTTGCGCGTTCTTGAGCTTCTCGAGAAAGTACGGCACCAGGCTGACGTGATAGCGGTTGATCTTCGAGAAGTCGACGACCGTTTTCTCCTGGCCGCGGTGGTGGGACGCGTTATGAAAGCCTTCCATGACGCCGCTTTCGGGAAAGACACGGCCGGAGACGTCGCGGCTCATCTTGAACGAGAAGACCCGGGTCATGTCCGCCATGAACGCGAGCGCCATGAGATCGAACATCAGCTCCACGTGCTCGCCGTAAGAGTCCGGGACGCCGATGGGTGCCCCGGGAAGCTCCCTGGTGTCATCCTTCAGGGCGCTCTGGTTGCGCTCCTCGATCTTCTGGATGCGGCGCTCGATCTCGCGCACGTTCTCGAGGTAGGAGTCGATTCGGCCGCGATCGCTCGGTCCGAGCTTCTTCTTCAATCGAGCGACCTCATCCGGGATCCAGTCGAGGATGCTCCGGTTCGCTTCACGTCGTCGGGCTCGCTCTTCCGCCGTGCCGCCGGATCCGAAGAGCTGGTCGAAGGCGAATCGCGGGTCGCGGATCATGGGAAGCGGCCGGTCGGGCGCGGCCCAGCTGATGGTGTCGGTGTAGACGCAGGCGTAACCGTATGAGCAGCCGCCGGCCTGATCCACGTTCTCGATGGCGAGCTGCATCGAGGGGATGGGAGTTTCCTGGCCGAAGCGCTGGGCGTAGAGCTGGTCGATAGACGTTCCCGCGTGGATGTCCGAGCCTTCCGTTTGCTTCGGATGGCTCTGCGTCAGATACACCGCGCTCGATCGGAAGTGGTCCGCTCCGATCTCGGGAGGCGAGAAGGCCTCGGCGTTGCGGCAATCGGTATTGCTCACGATTGTGAGGTAGTCCCGAAACGGCTCGAGAGGGCTCAGGCTCGAGGGCGTGAGGTCGAACGCCGCGCCCTCGGCCGCGGGCGCCCAGAGGTTCCTCTGGATCCCGATGGCGTTGCTCCCGGCGGCGCCGTGGACCATCTCGATGGCGACGAAACGCGTGCGATCCGGGGTCGGTCCCGCCCAGAGCTTTCGCGCGGGGATCATGGCCTCGAGAAACGGAAGCGCGACCACTCCCCCGATGCCTCGAAGGACCGTGCGCCTTGAGATGCACCGGTTGGTCACGAAGTTCACCTGCATCGCCTGCATGGCCTGCATGGATGGATCTCCCTCAGTGTTCTGCGCCCATAGGGCTCGTCGAGCTCGAAGGACTTTCCGAAAGGCTCATCCGGAAGGGCGCGCTCTGGACGACTCCGAGAATGAAAGCCGTCATGCGGCGATCGTTCGCCGCCGCATCCCGTTCGATCTTGCGAATCGCGGGCATGTCGTAGACCTCGACCCTTCGGCCGAGCGCGTAGGTCATGAGGCTTTCGGTGAAGCTCATGAGAAACGCCCGCCGGCGCCTCAAGAGCGCGTCCTTGAGACCGAGCGGACCGTCGAGAGCGCTTCCGTCGTAGAGCTCGCCCGAGACGTCGATCGCAGCCCCGCGGTCTTTGGCGCGAAAGGCGCCGGTCACGTCGAAGTTCTCGAGCGCGAGCCCGATGGGATCGATGATTGCGTGGCAAGAGTTGCACGAGGGATTCGCGCGATGCTCCTCCATCCGCTCGCGCACCGAAAGAAACCGATCCGCGGCCGCCGCATTGGTCTCCTCGAGAGCGGGCACGTTCGGCGGCGGCGGGGGCGGCGGGCTTCCCAGGAAGACCTCCATCACCCACTTTCCGCGCAGCACCGGCGAGGTGCGGTTCGCGACCGAGGTGAGCGTCAACATGCTCCCGTGGCCGAGGAGCCCGCGTCGATATTCGTTCACTCCGTCGAGAGAGACCCGGCGGAATCGGCTGCCGTTGACGTTCGGGATCTGGTAATGCTTCGCGAGGCGCTCGTCGACGAACGTGTAGTCCGCGGTCAGGAGCTCGAGGACGCTCCGATCTTCGCGGATGAGATTGTCGAAGAAGAGCTCCGTCTCGCGCTTCATCGATCGCGCGAGGGTCTGGTCGTACTGGGGGTAGAGGAGCGCGTCGGGGTGAAGCTTCTCGAGGTCCGAAAGACGCAGCCACTGCGACGCGAACCGGGTCGCGAGCGCCTCCGATCGCGGATCGACGAGCATCCGCCGCACCTCTCCCGTCAACGTCTCGGAATCCGAGAGGCGGCTCTCCCGCGCGAGCTTCAGAAGGTCCTCGTCGGGCGCGCTCGCCCAGAGGAAGAAGGAGAGGCGCGAGGCCAGATCGAGATCGGTCAAAAGGTAGCTCCCGCCGGGCTCGACTCCTGCCCTCGACTCCTCGAGCCGCAGGACAAAGCTCGGGCTGGCGAGAATCGCCTGGAGAGCCATCCGAATGCCGCTCTCGAAATCCCCGTCCTTGCGGCCGATTCCGTAGAAGCTCATGAGACCTTCGAGGTCCGCTTCGTCGAGCGGCCTTCGATAGGCACCAGTCGCAAGAAGGCTCACGATCTCTTGGGAGCAGGGGAGCTCGTCCTCGGCCGAAGTCGGCCGGCAGATGAAGACCCGGCGCCGGCTCACGGTATCCGAAACTCCGGTCACGCGGTGGGGGCCACTGACGCCGAAGGTGCGAAGATGCGGGAGGGTGGTGATTCCGTGGGCGATGCCGATGTGGCTGTCGGCGAGAGTGTGCTCGATGGGCGCGACCACGTCGTCCACCGGCCCCTCGAATCTCTTGAGGAACGCGGCCGCGACCCTTTGCGGCCCCGCCTTGACCGAGATCGGCGCGGTCTCGAGGTTCAAACCGGTGTCGTCCTGTTCCGACATCAAGGGGTCGATCTCCAGAAGGGCCACGCGCTCACCGTCGATCGAGACATCGATCCTCTCGTCCTTCGTGGTCGAGCCGAAGAGGTAGCCTTCGGGAGAGCCATGAAGCTGAATCTTGAAGATGTACTCGCCGTCGGCGGGAAAGTTGTGGAGGACGGCGATCCCGCCGCGCGTCCCGAATGGCGCACCCTCGACGCGGCGAAGCTGCGAGCCCGTGCGCGGCATTTTGTAGGTCGTCTCGCTCGCGCCGGCCGCGGGATCGCCAATCGCGTCCCGGCTGATCTTCTCGGCGGCTCGGAGATAGCCGTCCATGACCGCGGGCGACATGCCCTGAACGTCGGCGATGTTGTCGAAGCCGTGGCTCACGGTATCCGGCGGGAGGAGCGCCTCCACGTCCACCTCGATCGCGAGGAGGTCCCGAACCGATCGAGCGTACTCGGCGCGGTTGAGCCTCTGAAACCCTCTTCGGCCGGGATTCGGGCTCTTCTCCGCGGCTTCATCGATGCGTGCCGCGAGGGCGTTTGCGAAGGCCTCGGCCGTTCCCGCTTCCGGCTGCGGCGCGAACGAGGGCGGCATCATGCCGGCGTCTAGCTTCCGGATCATCTTCTCCGCAACCTCCGCCGCCGTTTCAGGGTGCCCGGAGTCGAAGGTCTCGAGCGACAACCCTCCCGTCCGGGAGACGTCGTTGTGACAGCTCAGACAGTAGTCGAAGACGAATTCGTCCAGGGATTCGAAAGAAGCGGCAGCCTGGGCCAGAGCGAGGGCAAGGAACACGAAACCGAACGTCCTCATCGAAAGCGGTCCTCCGAGCCGAGGTCGGCTAATAATAATGTGTGCCGCCCCCGATCGCCAGACCGGCGGGCCCTAAAGCCCCAGCTTTCGAAGCGTCTCTTCCGGACAGCCCTTCCACTCGGTCACGAACTCGTTTCCCATGTAGCGCAGGTCGTCGAACCCCATCTTGCTCGTGAAGAAGCCCGTCGCCGTGAGATCGCGAAATCCGGTGAAAAACGCGACTCCATGGGAGAGCTCCTCGGGTGCGCTGTCGGGCCACGCGAGGAGATCGAGAAGCGCTTCGTGCTGCTCCGCGCCGCAATCGACGAAGGCCTTGCCGAACCGCTCCCCGCACTCGAGGTCCATCCAGGCGAGGCCGCCCCGCATCGCGACCTGCCGCTCCGGCTGATCGATCATCATGAAGTCCAGGAACTCGGGAACTAAGGCGTCGGTCGCGCTTCCCGAGCGCTCGTCCCTCGGGAGAATCAGGTCCACGAGGACGCGCACCGTCCGGTGCTCGCGGTCGGTGAAGAACTGCGGGGTGAAGCCCGAGCGAACGGCTTCCTGCGCGCGGGCGACCTCGACCCCGGTGAGGGTGAAGACCGAGGCGAAGGGAATCGAGGCGAGGAGCTCGAGCGCCTGGCGCCGATCCATCGCGGTGCTCACAGATTCCCCCGCCTTCGCTCTTCCGCGATGTATTCGCTCGTCCTCATCGCGAGGGCGAGGATCGTCCATGTCACGTTCTTGTGCGGGTTCGAGACGAACGGACCGCCGTCGGCGACGAAGAGGTTCTTCACGTCGTGGGCCTGGCAGTAGCGGTTCAGGACCGAAGTGCGGGGCGAGTCTCCCATGCGGGTCACGCCCACTTCGTGAATGATGCGCCCGCCGGCGAGAATGCCGTAGTCGTCTTCGGCCGTCGGCATCGGCGTCAAAGGCGTTCCGCCGAGCTGGTGGATGAGGGAGTGGAAAGTCTCCTGCATGTGCTTGACCTGGAGCCTCTCGTGGTCGCTCCAGCGAAAGTGAAACCGCAGGACCGGGATTCCCCATCGATCGACGGTGTCGGGATCGATGTCGCAGTAGGAGTGCTCGTTCGGGATCATTTCTCCGCGGCCGGAGAAGCCGAGGGTCGCGCCGTAGTACTTGCGGTAAGCGTTCTTGAGCGGAGCGCCCCAACCTCCTCGATGAGGGGTCTTCTCGATCCCGTCGAGGAAACCGAACTGGGGCATGTCGCGGCCGCCCCCGAACTCGATGTGATAACCCCGGGGGAAGTCGAGCTTCCTATTGTCGAGCCACCAGGGCATGTAGAGATGCATGCCGCCGGCGCCGTCCTCGTTGTGCGGGATCATCTCCTCGAGCCGCGGGAAGTAGCCAGCGGCGTCGGTGCCCGTCGAATCCATGAGGTATCGCCCGACGGCGCCGCTCGAGTTCGCGAGGCCTTCGGGAAACCGCGCCGAACGTGAATTCAGGAGCAGCCTTGCGGTCTCGCAGGCGCTCGCCGCGAGGACCACGACCCGGGCGCGCACGTGGCGGTCGCTCCCATCGGACTTGTCGACGTAGGAGACGCCGCTCGCGAGGCCGTAGTCATCCGTCGTCACTTCGCGAGCCATGGCTCCCGTCATTAGCGTGAGCCGTCCCGTGGCGAGCGCCGGCGGGAGGAGCACGGTAGGCGAGGAGAAGTTCGAGCCGGTGGCGCATCCCCGGCCGCACTGTCCGCAGTAGTGGCAGGCGGGCCGTCCGTTCAGCGGTTGCGTCAAGACCGAGCGGCGTCCCGGAATGCAGGTGATGCCGAGCTCGTCGCAGCCTTTCTTGACAAGGAGCTCCCAGCAGCGAGGCGCCGGGGGAGGCATGAAGATGCCGTCCGGCTCGTTCTCGATGCCCTCGTTGCTTCCGTAGATTCCGATTAGCCGGTCGATCTTGTCGTAGTAGGGAGCGATCTCCTCATAAGCGATCGGCCAATCGTCTCCGAGCCCGTCGTGGCTGCGCGGCTTGAAGTCGCGCGGACCGAACCGCAGCGAGATCCGCCCCCAATGGTTGGTTCTTCCCCCGAGAACGCGCGAGCGGAACCAGTCGAACGTCGTGCCCGGCCCCTGGGTGTAGGGCTCCCCTTCGAGCGACCACCCTCCATGGGTTGCGACGAGCTCGCCGAAGTCGCGGTCTTTCGTTCTTGCCCCGCGCCGCGGGGAATCGTAGTTCCAGGCGAGCATACGGGATTCGGTCGCGGTGTCCCACGTGGGTCCGGCTTCGAGGAGGACCAGTTCCGCCCCCGCTTCCGTGAGGACCTTGGCCGCCATGCCTCCGCCGGCGCCGGAGCCCACGATGGCGACGTCATAGACCTTTGGTTTCGAGGTCGAGCTCTGATATTTTCTCATGCGGGCCGGCTCCAACCGGGTTTTTTCATCAAACGAGGCGAAAGTCAAAGACCGAAAGGTGTGTGCCATGAATCGACGACAGTTCCTGAAGACCACGATGATGTCCGGGGCAGCGGCGAGTCTCGTGCCCGAGGCGTTCGGACGACAGGCGACGGAGGCGCGGATCCGAGTTGGAGTCCTCGGCTCCGGTGCGAGAGCCCAAGGATTGATGAAGGAAGCGCTCGAGCTTCCCGGAGTCGAGTTCACCGCCGTCTGCGACGCGTACCGCGGCCGCGCCGAGCAGGCGCGCGCCATGACCGAGGAGCGCGCGCGCATCTATGACGACTATCGGCAGATCCTCGACTCGACGGAAGTCGACGCGGTGATCATCGGCTCACCGGATCACTGGCATCGCCAGATGTCTCTGGACGCCCTCGCGGCGGGGAAGGACGTCTACATCGAAAAGCCCATGACCTACGCCATCGACGAGGGGAACGAGATCGCGGCCGCGGTCAAGAAGTCCTCCCGCATCTACCAGGTGGGAAGCCAGGGGATGAGCTCCGCGACCGAGCGTAAGGCGAGGGAGCTCGTATCCTCGGGGGCTCTCGGTCAGGTCACCCTCATCCGTGCGACCTACAACCGCAACACCGCGGGAGGCGCCTGGATCTATCCCATTCCGCCCGACGCCTCTCCCGAGACCGTGAACTGGGAGCGGTTCCTCGGGCCGGCGCGCAAGCATCCCTACAGCCTCGAGCGTTTCTTCCGCTGGCGCTGCTACCAGGACTACTCCGGCGGCATCGCGACCGATCTCTTCGTGCACCTGGTGACTACGATCCACTTCATCATGGGCGCCAAGATGCCTTCGAGCGTCATGGCGTCTGGCCAGCTCTACCGTTGGAAGGAATCGCGCGACGTTCCCGACACTTTGAACGCGATCCTCGTCTACCCCGAGGGCTTCACCGTGAATCTGAGCTCGACCTTCAACAACCAGTCGAGCCGCGAGTCGGGATTCGAGATTCTCGGCACCAAGGGCGCGATCGCGTTTCGCGGGGGCTCTCTGGTCTTCACCCCCGAGAACGTGAGCGAGGACAACCGCTGGGTGGTGGAGTCCTGGAAGGAGTCTCTCGCCGAAGCGTATTACGAAGACCCCAACGTACAGTCGCAGGAAACGCCTGAGACGTGGAAGCCGGAGATGAAGGCTGCGGCCCAGACCTGGGACGAGTGGGGCCGCAACGCGACCTACGTCCACCTCGCGCACTTCTTCGACTCGGTGCGCTCGCGCAAGCCCCCCGTCGAGGACGCCCTCATGGGCCACCGCGCCGCCTCCTGCGCTCACCTCATCAACGAGTCGGCGAGAAGAAAGCAGACGGTGCACTGGGACTTCGAGAGGGAAGCGCTGAAGACCTGAAGATGAGTCGTCTCGCTCTCGGCACCGATGGAGCTGGCTGTGTTCGCGCCTCCTCGAGCCCGAACGGAACGAAGGCGGGCCACGAACACATCGCCGCGCTTCAGGAAACCTCCTCCGATTCGAGCATGCGCTCGATGGCGGCCGACTCCATCTCGGTGTCGAGTTCGTCTCTACTGCCGGCTATTTTTCGAGCGTAAGCGCTGATCTCTTCGCGAATCGCTTGTCGTCGTCTCGATTCCAGAAAGACACGGATCCCTTCACGCGCGATCTCGGTAGCCGGCTGTCCCGACCTTCGTGCCTCGGCGCGAAGTTTCTGAGTCAATTCCGCGGGAAGGGGCACGCGTAGACTCGTTTTCGCACTTGCCATAGGGATGAATCAGATCGCGGGGGTCAGCACCAGGTTCCGGTACAAAATCCTACCGTGATCGCCCTGGAGGAAGATCGGGCCCGGCTCTGCTTCCCGTGAGTCGAGTGCCCCCCCGGTGATTCCCGGAATCTCTTGCCGGTCGATGAGGGTCTTGCCGTTGAGGACGACGGTGACCGTCCGGCCCACGAGCGTGATGTCGAAGCTTTGCCACTCTCCCGCGGGAAGGGCGGCGTTCTCGACGGGTGTCACTTGCCCGTAGATCCCTCCCATTCCCCGCGCATGCGGCTCCTTTCCGTGGTCGTCCTGGACCTGGACTTCGTAGCGGCCGCGGAGATAGATGCCGCTGTTGCTTCCCTGCGGCACCATGACCTCGGCGTGGAGCTGGAAGTCCTGGAACTTCGCTTCGGTCACGAGGTCCGACCCGGAGTCTTCGTTCACGAGCGTCCCGTCTTCCGCTTTCCATTGGTTCGGCTGCGATGCGTGTCTCGGAACCCAGCCCGCGAGGTCGGCGCCGTTGAAGAGCTTCAGGGGCTCGCCCCAGGCGACCTCGGCTCTCGCCGGAAGCTCCGGAGCCCGTTCGGCGACCCACTCGAACTTCGCGCCGTCCTTGCCTTCGCCCGTTCCCTTCCACGCCGAGCCCTCGAGGCTCGCGTGATAGGTCGTCTCTTCGACCTTCATCGTGAGTTGGGTTCCCGTGGCCTCGACGCTCTCGAGATCGAGGGCGTGGCCGAATCTCCCCTGGAGCCGGCCCTTCAAAACGCCTTGGGCGTCCACTAGCTCGAACCATAGCGGGTAGCTGTCCTCGCCCTGGACGGTGACGTCCCAGCGGCCGAGGATCCCGGGATCGAAGCTTGCTTCCGGCTCCCGCTCACAGGCTTTCAGGAGTAGAGCGGCGACGAGAACGAATCGAGGCATGAGAACCCTCCTAGTGGTTTGGAACGGGCGCATCTTCCGGCAGCAGCCCCTCTACCAGAAGCTCGCTCCAGAATGCGGACGGGATCGGATGAGAGAACATGAGCACGTTCTCCTCGACCTCGGCCGCGGTTCGCGCCCCGGGAATGACCGAGGCCACGGCGGGGTGGGCTAGAGGGAACTGGAGCGCGGCCGCCTTCAACGGGACCCCGTGGCGGTCGGCGACGGCTTCGAGGCGCCGGACCTTCTCCAGGATCGCCGGCGCCGGCTTCTCGTAGTTGTAGTGCCCGGAGCCCCGGCTTCCGGCGGCCAGGACTCCGCTGTTGTACGGACCTCCGATCAGGATCGAGATTCCACGCTTCTCGCACTCCGGGAGGAGTTTGGGGAAGGCACTCTGATCCAGAAGGGTGTAGCGGCCGGCGAGTAGAAAGCAGTCGAAGTCCCCCTCACGCGCGAAGTCGTAGAGCATCTCCCACTGATTCATCCCGGCGCCGATCGCGGCGATTCGGCCCTCGTCGCGCAGGCGCGAGAGCTCGGGAAACGCCTCGTCGACGACCGCGCGATAGTGCGCGTCGGGGTCGTGCACGTAAAGGATGTCGATGCGCTCGAGACCGAGCCTTTCGAGGCTCGACTCGAACGAGCGGAGGATGCCATCGGCGCTGAAATCGAAGACCGGGTTCAACGGAAGGACGTCTTTGTATTGATGGTCTTCGATGGCGTCTTCGGCGGCGGGAACCAGGACCCGTCCCACTTTCGTCGACAGCACGAGCTCGTCCTTAGGCCGCTCGCGCAAGAACGCTCCGATCCGCATCTCGCTGCGCCCGTGCCCATAGAAGGGAGCGGTGTCGAAATAACGGACGCCGGCGCCGTAGGCCATGGAAAGCGTCGCGTGCGCGTCCTCTTCGCGAACGCTCTCGAAGAGTCCGCCGAGAGGCGCCCCTCCGAGCCCGAGCCTCGTGACCCGGAGACCGGTCTTTCCGATCTCGCTAACGGAAAGCGGAGACGATGTCGGCAATCGAAACCCCTAGGGCTTTCTTCGCCACCGCGTCGAGCTCGGCTTCGCCTCCGCGGAAGTGGAGCGTGCGGTGGACGTGAGTGAGGCTTGCGCCCGCCAAAAGCTCGGCCGCGGGCGACGAGGATTCGAGCTCGTAGAACGGGCCGAGAGGTTTGGCGCCGGGCGCGGGCGGGCCGTCGTTGTAGCTATTCACGACGTCACCCCCGTAGGGCGACTCCGAGATCTCCCACATGCTGTTCACGTAGTCGGTCGCGTCCTGGGGTAGCGTGTACTCGACGAGGGTGAGCACTTTGCCCTCGGCGTCGTAGCTTCCCATGACGGGGAGCGCGCGTTTTCGCGGAATGCCGATCTTGCCGCGGTACCCGCCGTCGCCGCGAAAGTAGAGAACGTCGTCGCTCACCACGAGGCGGTCCGCGGGGACTTTCCCGAAGTACGCGTCGTTCACTACCGGTCCGAGCTCTTGCTCCGACCCGGCGACGAAGGGGATCACGACCGTGGTCGAGGGCGAGGGGTTGAACATTCCGAGGATCCAGATAGAGAGGAGCCCCGTCTCCTTGGTCCAAGCATTCTCCCCGGTGTTCGTTATGGTGTTCTCCGATTCGTATCCGACAGCCTCCGTTTCGGAGGCGCCCGGGTCGACGATACGGAGGACGCGGCTCGCTTCGAGCGAGAGCTTCGTTCCCGCATAGTTGACGAGCTCGATGGCCCTGCGGAACCGGACCTCGGAGGCTGACCGATCGACGACCTCCCACGGGCCCCAGTCGATGGGCTCTGGAGTCTGCCAGTGCTCGAGGTCGAACGGGTCGCCCTGGGCGAAGAAGATGGAGTACTGGCCGCCTTCGGGGCCCAGCCAGAACCGGTCCTCACCCCCAAGGGCGTTGATGTGGGGCTTCCGCTCCTTGGCCGCGATGGCCTCGCGGTTGAGCCAGCCGTAACTCGGTCCGGTCGCTCCGCCCGAGGTCGAGGTCATCACCCGGCCTTGATACTCCGCGACCACCGCGACCCGGGCGCTTCCGGAGGAATCGGAGAGCTCGATCACGTCCTGGTGCTCGCCGAGAAACGCTAGATCGTCGCCGTAGGTCTTCATGGGGGTCTCGGTCCCTTCCCGCGGCGTCGTCGTCAGCGGCTCGCCGCCGCCGCACGCGGCCAGCAGGGTCAACGCCAGAATCGCGTTTCGCATCGCGGGATTCTATATGATGTCGCCCGTTTCGAAGGAGGGTTCCGAAATGAAGACCAAACACACCGCCCTGTCCTGTCTTTTTCTCGCTATCGCCCTGCCGGCTTTCGCGCAGCCGCGGCTCAACCTGGCCGGGCTGGCCCGGCTCCGCGACTACACCAATCATCGGGTTTCCAGTCATGACCGGACGGGCGCGAATGACGACGGCAACTGGGCGAACGCCGTTCAACCGGGGGAGACGCGGACTCTCGCCGAGATCGAAGGCCCCGCGGTCATCTCCCACATCTGGATCACCATTGCGACGCCCGCGAAGTGGCATCTGAAGGAGATGGTCCTCCGCATGTATTGGGACTCCGAAGCTCAGCCGAGCGTCGAGGCGCCCGTCGGCGACTTCTTCGGGCTCGGGCTGGGGGAGTACTTCCTCTACGAATCCGAAGTGCTCTCCGTCGGCTCGCAAAAGGCGCTGAACACCTTTTTCCCCATGCCGTTCCGGCGTTCGGCCCGGATCACGGTGACGAACGACGGCGCGACCGCGGCGAGCGCCTTCTATTTCAACATCGACTACGAGAAGCACCCGAGCCTACCCGAGGACCTCGCCTACTTCCACGCGCAATACCGGCAGGAGGCGCCGACGAAGGGTTGGACGGCGGAGTGGAAGGCGAACGGCGAGGATAGGGTCGACGACAAGCCGAACCCCGACGGGAAGGATAACTACGTGATCCTCGAGGCCAAGGGCCGCGGCCACTACGTCGGGGTCGCCCACAGCATCCAGCAGAACCAGGGAGACTGGTGGGGCGAGGGTGACGAGATGATCTTCGTAGACTCCGAGACGGCGCCGGGCATCATCGGCACCGGCTCGGAGGACTACTACCTTGGAGCCTGGTGCTACGGCGGCTGCGGCATCAATCCCTTCGGCGGCACGCGGCCAACGTTCGCCTACGCGCGCTACGGCAACCCGATGAACGGTGGGGACGATCGCGGCGCCAAGTGGATGGTGTACCGGTTCCACACGGAATCCCCCATCGCGTTCCAGAAGGACATCAAGGTCACGATCGAGCACGGGCATGGAAATCATCGATCGGACAATTTCTTCACCACGGCCTACTGGTATCAGTCGGAGCCGCACCGGGCTTTTCCTCCGCTGCCGGCGGTCTCCGATCGCATCCCTCGGCAGTTCGACACCGGAGGACCGACGATGGGACGGCCCTGAACAGACCCTGGGAGTTTCCGGCAACAGGTCATTGCAATTTGAAATGAAATCCCTTGCGATCCGCGAGGCCGGGGAGCGTCGGTTTCGAGCCGAACCGGGTGCCTTCTCAGGAGATACAGCCTCGCATCGGGGTGGAGCTAACCGGGCACGGACTTTGCACTCTCGAGACCGGAGCAGGAGATCCCCTATCGTGAGAAACGGCTCTTGAGGCGAATTCTGGTCGTCGACGACGAGCTGGCCGTCCTGGCGACGCTTCGGGA
The DNA here is from genome assembly GCA_964553925.1 of uncultured Acidobacteriota bacterium. Taxonomy (GTDB): domain Bacteria; phylum Acidobacteriota; class Vicinamibacteria; order Marinacidobacterales; family SMYC01; genus DAISKN01. Next base: position 5,237 of record CAZKNR010000045.1, on the reverse strand, counting down.
CTTCTTCACCGAATTGAAGCTTCAAGTCGACTGCGCGTCCGGGCTCGCCGAAGCGCGCTCGAAATTGAGCCGGAACCACTAGGCCGCGGTAGTCGCCGACATTCAGCTCTCGAAGATGGGAGATACCGACGGCCTCGACCTCGCCGACTTCGTCTCCGAGCGGGGAGCAAGGGTGCGAGCGATCTCAGAGACGGAAGCGTACGCCCACCTGGACCAGCCGCGGCGATCCCGGCACGATGCCGCGGGCGCGGTCGGCGATATAGAGCCGGTCGGTCAGGTTCTTCACCGTGACGAAGAGAGTGCAACGGTTCTCGTTCCACTCGTAGTTCGCCGTCGCGTTCCAGATTGTGTGCCCGGGGATGAGACCGCGCTGGCCGTCGGCGGATGGATCGATGGAATTCAAGTCGTCGGCGAACTGCTCAGAGACCAGGACCGCCTCGAGGAAGAGGTCGAGCCCGGAGGAGTGCCTGTACCCGAAGCTCGCGTTGAGCAGGTTCTCGGGGGCGTACGGCAGACGATTGCCATCGACGCTCACCGTCGTCGACCCGGCAACGGTGCTGAACCGCCCGCCCTGGAACTCCGCCGTCGGAATTAGCGTGTAGGCGACGCGGGCGAAGAGATCGAGGGGGCTCGAGAACGCCTCACCGAAGTCGAGTTTCGCGCCCAGCTCGAATCCCTGGTGAAGCGTCTCGCCGCCGTTCGTGAGCGTGGCGCCGTGGCCGCCGGCGACGCTCGCGGGCACGACTTGGTTCTCGTAGTCCATGCGGAACCAGGTGGCGTCGACCCGAAGCCCCGGTGATGGCTCGCTCCGGACTCCGAGCTCGTAGTTCCAGGAGAGCTCGGGGTCGAGCTCCACCACCCCGCCGGTGGTGCTATTAATGATGTCCTCGGTTCGCGGAGGAGCCCAGCCGCGGTGCACGCCACCGAAAGCGGTGCCGGCGGTGCCGATCCGGTAGGACGCGCCGATCCCCGGCACCCATTGGACGAGATCGGTGGCCCCGCTCGCTCCGGCGCCGCCGTTCGCGAGGTGGTTCGTTCGCTCGTAGCCCACTCCCTCCACCCGTACCCCCGGAGTGATCGTCCAGTCGCCGAGGAGTGTGCGGTTCTGGATGAAGAGCGAGTACGCGTCGTTCTTCCTCTCGTCGTCCTCGACGGTAACGCCGCTCCGCGACGCCGGACGATCCCCGTTCTGCTGGATCCGATTCTGATCCTCGAAGTGCAGCCGACCGCCGAACTCGGCCTCGCTCCGCGCGCCGAAGAGGCCGTGGCTGAAGCGGAGGCGGGAATCGACTCCGAAGTGGCTGTAGTCACGGAGGCGCCCCTGGTTCCCGCAGGTGGTATTCAAGTTCGCCATTCCGCCGCAGCTCCGGTCGTCGGCGTCGTTCGGCCTCTGGCTGGAGTTGCTCGACTGGCGCCACCAATCCCGGGAGAACGCCATGCCGTAAACCTGCGTCGTCAGGAGGGCGTCGCTCTTGAGGAGGAAGGAGTGAGTCGCGGAGGCTCCGTAGCGGTCGCCGTAGAAGTAGTCGTTGGCGAAGGGATTCTGGCGAGGGTCCTGCTCGTACTCCGACTGACGAAGACCCGAGTAAGTGACATTCGAATCCTCCCCGTAGTAGTTCCCCTTGAACGTCAGCGTCTGCCGAGGCCCGAGGGTCTGCACGAGCTTCAGGGTGACGTCGTTCACTTCCGAGTGTACGTTATCGCGAGCGCCGGCTCCTTGCTTTCGCGTCGCATCGATGAGAAATCCCGTGCTCCCCCACGTGCCTCCGTAGGCGAGCTTGGCATCGAAGAAGTCGCGGTTGCCCGCCGTCACCATGGCGTAGCCGGACGGGTCGAGCGGCGGCGCCGGCGTGATGTAGTTGATGACCCCGCCCACGGTGACCGGGCCGTAGGCGATCTGGCTCGATCCTTTCATCACTTCGATGCTCTGGAAGCGCTCGATGGGCGGGTGATAGTAGGAGGCGTTATCACCGTAGGGAGCGTAGGAGACGAAGAGACCGTCCTCGAGCAGGAGCACTTTCGTGGACCTCGTGGGGTTGAGGCCGCGGAGTCCGATGTTGGGCCTGAGGCCGAAGCCCTCCTCGTCACGGACGTTGACTCCGGTCGCCTTCCGCAGGGCTTCCGAAAAGCTGAAAGGATGGCTCCGCGCCATGAGCTCCGGCTCGATGACCTCGATCGAGCCGGGAATGCGCTCGAGCGTTTCCCATCTCCCGCCGAGGTGGCTCGCGATGACGGTGACCGACTCGGTGAACGTGCCCGGCTCGAGCGTCACGTCGATCGAGAGCGTTCCCCCCGGCTTCAGCACGACGCTCTTCTGTGCGAGCGAAAAGCCCCTCGCCACCACCTCGAGAGTATGGCTGCCCGGAGCAACGTCCGAGAACAGGTATCGCCCTTCGCTGTCGCTCGTGGAAAGACGCTCGCCCGCACTTCCCGCCTGGCGCAGGATGAGAGACGCGGAGGCGATGCTCGCCCCGGTCGAATCGAGGACGACCCCGCTCAAATGGGCAACAGCCGGCGGTTCTGCCGCCCCCGCTGTGAGGCTCGCGACCGCGAGCCCAAGTCCCGAGATCCAGAAGGCCATCCTGCGGCGCTGTCCAGTTTGCATCAACTCTCAACCTCCGGCGGTCTATCCCCATCATAGTGAACTCGATTGTCATAATCAACGTATTTGAACGGCAACTCGGAAAACGCCAGATAGAAGACATGGGACTGGAGGAAAAGCACTAACGCAAAGACGCAATGGCGCAAAGAAGAAAAAAGGGGGATGGGGAGATGGGAGGGGACGGGGAGAATGAATCAGGACCTGTTGGCCAGTTTATCTCCCGATCTCCTCCTGCCCTTGTACTTCCGTCAGGGCGCCTTTCGCTCCTTGACTCCTTCGACCGCGCCGCGGATGAGGTTGTAGGCGGCCTTCAAGGAGAGTCCGTCCTTGTCCCTGTCGCCGTAGGGGGTCGAGGCGATTCCGAGCGCGGCGGCTTTGTCGTACCGGAACATCTCCTTCAGGGCGGAGCCGAGCTCCTCGCTCGTCGGTCCGTTGGCAACGGTGAGGGGATGTCCCGGGACTTCGCGAGGATCGAGGACGTCCATGTCGATATGGATGTAGATGAGATCGACGAGCGAGGAGAGCCGCTCCATCTGGGCGTGGATTTTCTCGGACCGCTCGCGGATATCGGTAACCGAGATCCTTTCGACTTCGGAGCGGTCGATGAGCTCCTGCTCCAGCGGATCGGTATCGCGCACCGCGCCGAGGACGACGTAGGGGATGGGAAGCGCGGGCTCGAGTCCCGAAGTCAGGCGGAGGTTCCGAAGGCATAGCCCGGCTGCGATCGCGACCGGCATCCCACCCAGCATTCCGGATAGCGTCGTCTCGGGAGTATTGAAGTCGCCGTGGGCGTCGATGAACACCAACCCCACTTTGAGAGGCCGCCTTGTCGGTCCGGATCTCTGGAGTCCTCCGAGAACCCCGATGACCGAATTGCAGTTCGCTTCGAGTCCGACGCTGAAATATCCCCCGCGCTCGTTCGCGGCCACGAAATCACCGAGATGGCGGTTTGCGAGCCCGAGCCGGTGCCAGGTGCCGTAGTCGTCTTCCTCCTCCTCCGTCAGCTTCACCGTGGGAGTGGTCGAACGCCTGGCGCCGAGCCCCTCGAGCATGGGGAGAAGGCCGCCTTGCTCCAGGTAGTCCGGCCCTCCCGAGTACTCGGGCACGTTGCGCTCACCCGAGAACGGCATCTTGACGAGAGCGACTTTGAGCCTCCCGTCCGGGTCTCGATATTTCTGTGCGGAAACCGGCGCGCCCAACGCCAACACCGCAAGAACGACGAGCCACCAGCTCTTCATTTTGTTTCCTCCAAGAATCACGACGTTCATTGTAGTCGCGATCTGCGTTATGCTTCGAGGCGAAGGAGCCTTTTTCATGAAGTTTATGTTTTCGTCACTCCTCGTCGCGGTTTCGCTCGCACCTCTGGCCTCGGCCCAGCAGGACTTCAGCAAGGTTCAGATCCAGACGGTGGATGTCGCCCCTGGGGTCCACATGCTCGTCGGTTCCGGAGGCAACATCGGCGTTTCGTCCGGAAGCGACGGGGTTCTCATCATCGACGACCAGTACGCCCCTCTCACTGAGAGGATCCGGGCGGCGGTCACGGCGATAAGCTCGGCACCGATCCGCTTCGTGGTGAATACCCACTGGCACGGCGACCATACGGGCGGCAACGAGAACATGGGGGGCGCGGGCGCCGTCATCGTCGCCCATGAGAACGTCCGCCGGCGGATGTCGAAAGACCACATCAGCGAGTTCTTCAAGAGCACGACCCCTGCCTCTCCCAAGGTGGCGCTTCCGGTAGTGACCTTCACCGAAGACGTCTCGTTTCACGTGAACGGCGACGAGCTTCACGTGTTCCACGTGGACCCGGCACACACCGACGGGGACTCCATCATCCACTGGAAGAACGCGAACGTTTTCCACATGGGAGACCTCTACTTCTCCGGAGGCTACCCGTTCATCGACCTGGAGTCGGGCGGTTCGGTCGACGGGGTAATCGCCGCGGCCGAGAAGGTGCTGGCGCTCGCGAACGACGGCTCCAAGATCATTCCCGGACACGGCCCGCTCGCGACGAAGAAAGATCTGACGGGCTATCGCGACATGTTGAAAGCGGTTCGCTCCCGGATCCACTCGCAGATCACGGCGGGAAAGACTCTCGACGAAGTGAAGGCGCAGCAACCCACGAAGGACTGGGACGACACGCTCGGGAAGGGATTCATCAACGGTGGCCAGTTCACGGAGTTCGTCTACCGGAGCCTTTCCCCGAAGAAGTAGTCCACTGCTATTCGTGCCGCAGAGCGATGAGAGGCTCGATCCGGGACGCGCGGCGGGCGGGAACGTAGCTCGCGAGGAGCGCGACCGAGGCAAGAAACGCGAGCACGAAGGCGAAGGTCCATGGGTCTGAAGCGCCAATCCCGAAGAGGAGGCTCCGCAGCACCGGCGCCGAGGCAAGGGCCGCGGCGAGACCGATCGCGAGTCCGGCGAGCGTCAGGCCCATGCCCTGCCGGACCACCATCCGGACGACGTCCGCGGAGCGCGCTCCGAGGGCCATGCGGATTCCGATCTCGCTCGTCCTCTGAGCCACGGTCGTCGAAAGGACTCCGTAGATGCCGAGGGCGGCGAGAGCGAGGGCCGTGGCTCCGAAGACGCCGAGGACGACGGCGTTGAAGCGCGGCTGCGCGAGCTCTTCCGAGAG
>CAZKNR010000044.1:0-8494 GCA_964553925.1 uncultured Acidobacteriota bacterium | reverse complement strand
CCAGTCCCAGTCGTATACCCTTCGAACGATCGCCAGCGCCGCGTGAGCCTCGGCCAGGTTCGGGTCGAGCTCCAGAGCGCGCTCCACCGCCTGACGCGCCTTCTCGTATCCGTCCTCTACCGGCGAGTAGCCCTCGGATGCTTGGTTGCCGTAGGCGAGCGACAACCCGGTCCATGCGGGCGCGTAGTCCGGATCGAGCTCCACCGCCTCCCCGAAATACCGGAGCGCCTTCTCCAGGCTCTCTTTCGTGTTGAGCTCGAAAAAGTACTTCCCCTGCAGGTAGGCGTTGTAGGCGGGGGCCTTCGCACTCCGCGGAGCGCCCGTCCCTTGCTCGCCTCCGAGGAGAGTCACCTTCAGCGCTTCCGCCACCGACCGGGCGATGTCGTCCTGGACCGCGAAGATGTCATCCAACTCCCGGTCGTAGGTTTCCGACCAGAGATGAAATCCATCGGTCGCATTCACCAGCTGCGCGGTGATCCTGACCCGGCTCCCGGATTTGCGGACGCTGCCTTCGAGAAGGGTCGAGACGTCCAGCTTCTTCCCAATCACCCGCAGATCTTCTTGCTTGTTCTTGAACTGGAAGGCAGACGTCCTCCCCACCACCCGCAATCGCGGGTTCTTGGCCAGCACGTTGAGAAGCTCCTCCGTCAACCCGTCGGCGAAGTATTCCTGGTCGTGCCCGGCACTCAAATCCACCATCGGCAGGACGGCGATCGAAAGAGCAGCGGAGCCCGCTTCCGGTCCTTTCGATCCGCGGCCAAGCCACAATCCCGCGCCCACTGCCAGCGCCAAGACGACCGCGCCGACGACGGCCCATACTCCGTGCCGGAAGCGCCCTGCCGGAGTCGATGCCGCCGCCGCACTCGCGGTAGAGACGTGGCCCAAAGTCGTATCTCGCCGCAACCGCTGCAAATCCGCGCGCACGTCCGAAGCGCTCTGGTAGCGGAGGGTCTTGTCTTTCTCCAGAGCCTTTTTGATGATTCGTTCCAGCTCCGCCGGCACGTGGCGGTCACGCGGAATCAGGGATGCCGGATCGCGACAGAAAATAGCTTCCAGGATCTCGACGCTCGTTTCACCGGGGAACGCCAACGACCCGGTCACCATCTCGTACAGGACCGCTCCGAACGAGAACAGATCGGTCCGCGCATCGAGGTCTTGACCCCGGGCCTGCTCCGGCGACATGTACGCCATCGTTCCCATCGTCACTCCGACGCGCGTGAGATGCTCCCGGTAGCCGCTCGTCGGTGTCTCGCTGTCTGCCGTCACCCCTCTCGCTGGCAGCACCTGCTTCACCAAACCGAAATCGAGCAACTTCGCCTGACCGCGCTCGGTCACGAAGATGTTGGCCGGCTTGACGTCCCGGTGCACGATACCCTCAGCATGCGCCGCCTCGAGCGCGTCCGCGATCTGCGTTCCCAGATCCAGAACTCGCTCGATATCCATTGGCTTGCCGCCGATCCGGTGTTTCAGCGTCGTCCCTTTCATCATTTCCATGGCGATGAAGGGACGACCCTGATGTTCGGCGATCTCGTAGACGACGCAAATGTTGGGATGATTGAGAGCGGAGGCGGCTCGAGCTTCGCGCTGGAACCGCGAAAGAGCCTCCGAGCTCCCGAGAAACTCCTCAGGCAGGAACTTCAGGGCCACCTGGCGCTGAAGGCTCAGGTCGAAGGCTTCGTACACCACGCCCATCCCGCCACCGCCGATCTCCTTCTCGATCCGATAGTGGGAGACGGTCTCGCCGATCATCGTTGTCGCGACGTAGTCGTGCGCACGGCTCAGGCGCGGGCCATCTTCGCGAGCGCCTCCAACAGATGCGTGACGTCGCTCCGGTTGTTGAACAGGGCCACGCTCGCGCGGATCTGGGCGTCGTTCTCGCGAAGGGTCACGCTGATGTTCTCCTCCCGAAGAATCCGCTTGACCTCTTTCGGGTCGCGACCGTGGGTGAAGCTCACGATCGCCGAGGGGTTGTCGGGGGGCGTGAACATCTCGTACCCGAGTTTCGCCACTCCATCCCGAAGCTCCCGGGCGAGGCCGACGCCGTGCTTCTCGATGCGCGCGAGACCGACTCCGGCCATGAAGCCGAGCGCGGCCTCGAGCTGAGCAACGGCGCCGTAAATCAGCCCGGAGTATTCGTATTTCTTCGCCGTGGTCTCGAGGCGGAAGTGGAGATCGGGGAGGGACTGGGCCACCTGGTTGTGTCCGAATCGGTCGGGTTGGATTCGGTCGAGGTGCTCTTCCCGCACGTAGAACGGGGCGGCGCCCCAGCTCGAGAACAGCCACTTGTAGGAGTTGCCGCAGACGAAATCCACTCCCTCCTGGTGGAGATTCGTGGGAAACGTCCCGAGCGCCTGAATGCCGTCGGCGAAGAGAAACCCTCCGTGCCGGTGGGCGAGCTCCGAAAGAGCGCGGAGATCGTGCCGGTACCCGTTTCGGTTCGAGACCCAGGCCACGGAGATGAGCCGGGTTCGCCCGTCGGTGCGGGCTTCGAACGCCTCGATCGGGGCCCGGCCGTCCTTGTGGGGCACGACCCGGACCTCGATGCCCTTCATCTTCTCGAGCTGGCGGTAAAGAACGAAAGTGGTGATGAAGTGGAGCTCGTCGATGACGACGTTGTCGCCGGCTTTCAGATCCAGCGCGCGAGTGACGATGTTCTCCGCGTCACTGGTCGAAAAGAGAAGAGCCACCTCCTCCCGCTTCGCTCCGAAGAGCTCGGCGAACTTGGTTCTGGCGTTCTCTCGCCTCTCCATGGACGTATCGAGACCGATCGCGGGCGTGAGCCGTTGTTCGTCCGCGTACCGGACGGCGGCCTCGTACACCACGTCAGGCATGGGGCCGACATAGGCCGAGTTGAGATACGTTTGCTTCTGGGTCACGGCAAACGCTTTACGCACCCCCAGCGCATCGTCATCGGACGGACTTGCCGAAACGCTGCCAGGCGTGGGAATCGGGGCGAGGCCCCATGCGGCTGTCGTCTTGAGAAAACCCCGTCGGTCGATCGAGTTCCTTGGCGAGTTCATGGCGTTTCTCCTATTTGATTCAACAAGTATCGAGTTTCAGAGCCTATGGTACTACCCAGCTCGCGAGCTCGCTCGCGCGCACCAGTTCCCTGCCGGGTGCGGCGGTCGCGTAGATTCCCACGCGGCCGTCGCCGAGGGGGAGTAGCGCCGGGCGGGACCGAACGGGTTGGCGCGGGAGCGCGTTCCAAAAAGCCCACGCCTCGCCAGGGCGACGCCGGTTCTCGTGGAGGTTGGCGCCGGCGTCGGCCACGACGAGTCGCAACTCGCCGCTCCGATCGAGTGCGGCGGTGGGCGCGAATGTGAGTGTGGCCGGCCCGTCGAGCACCGTCTCCAGGAATGACGCGCTGTCGACGTCGCCGCTCGCGATCCAGATCCGCTGAGTGACGGCATCGCGTGCGAACACCTCGAGGGTCGCGCCGGCGGCGACCGCGGCGACGTCGCTCGAGATCGCATGGGTGCCCACCCGGGACCAGCCGGACCAGGCGCCGTACTCGATGAGCTGCCGGTTGAGGTGCGCGAAGCCGTCGCTCCCGCGCGCCAGTACGGCGAGACGCCCGTCGCCGGTCCGGACGAGCGAGGGACTAGAGACGACGCCCGCGCCAGCGACCGGTCCGCCGAGCGCTTGCCAGGGTTCCCAGCGTTCGAGGGCGTCGCTCCTGGTGCGATAAACCACTCCGCCGGCGCGCACCGCATGGACTTCGACCCCGCCGTCCCGCAGGGTCGCGATTTGGGGCACTGACATGAAAACGTCGGCCGCGGTCCCGACCCGCTGCGAGGGCGAGAGGCTTCCGTCGGGTTGCTGAAACGTGGCTTCGATCGCGCCCGTCGGTGCTAGGGCGACAACGAGCAGCCGACCGAAGGCCAGGCGAGTCGCGGCGATCGCCAACGCGGGGCGGGTACCGAACGTCAGCCAGTCCGAGAGGTTGCCGGGTGTCGATTCGTAGCGAAACTGGACGCTCCGGTCAACGTGAACAGCGAACACCGCGACCCGTCCGTCGCCGAGGACGAGCGGTACCGGTGAGCCCGCGAGCCTCCCGCCGAGGTCTTGCCACGGGCCGAGGTCGAGATTCCGGAATGAGCCGGGCGCCTCCGTCGGGATCGGAAATGTCTGCGTGAAGTCGTAGCCGTTCTGCGCGTTTCGAATCTCGACCCCGTCCGCGGAGTCGCGGCGCCACGATACAGTGGCGACGTCCATGAACGACCCGTCGGCGGTGCCGTCGTCGACGACGCGAAATACCATGAAGGTGCCGGTGCCCTGCGGCGGATTGCCGAAGTAGCCGTTGCTGGAGTCGAAGTTGAAGAGGATGCCGTCTTCGCCGATGAAGTTACGCAGGCCGGAGAGCTTTTTTCCTGGCGGGCAAACGACCGGAATCTGGTCGGCGGGAAAGGCGTGATGGGTGTGTCCGGACACGACCCCGAGAACGTTGTAGTCGCAGACCAGGTCGAGGAAGGCATTTCTGTCGGCGTCGGTCCACCAAGCCGGCTGGCGCGAAAACCCGTCGAATCCATAGTGCTGGAACAACAGCAGCGGGGCCTCCGGGCCAGCGCGGCGCAGGTCCTCGCGCAACCAGTGAAGCCCCCCGGCGTTTCGGGCGCCAGCCCATTCGTTGAGCTGAACCATGTGCAGCCGTCCCCAGTTCCACGAATAGTTGCCCGATTGCGCGTGGAAGTTCGTGACCCCAAAGCAGCCGGGCATGACGCTGCGGATGTGGCGGAGGAGCGTCGCCTCGCCGCGTTGCAGGGAGCCCTTATCCCAGTCGTGGTTGCCCAGTCCTGTGTACACCGGGTAGGGAATAGCTTCGATATCGCGAATGGTAGGGTCCTCGAACACGTCGAGCGGCGGGAGGGCGCGCGAGCGGCTCCACAACCACTCGAAGCGCAAGCGCTGGATCAGCCATAAGAACGGGTACTCGCCGCCCGGCCCGCCGAAGATGTTGTCGCCGGTGGTCACGATTCCCGTGGGTGCCGCAATGGTTGATCCTTCGCCGCGAAAGCCCGCGGGCCAGGGAGTTTGGCTTTGCGCGAAGTCGACCAGCTCGCGCTGGTAGCGGATGTACTCCTCGACGGGGCGACCACGGCCGATCTCGCTGTCGGTCGTGACGTAGAACGTGACATCGAGCGGGCCGCCGGACAGGTCCGGCGCCCACTCGCAGGGAGCGTTCGCGATCTGCATGCTCGCGGCGGCCAGCAGAACCATTGGAACCATGAGCAGCCCCCCCGACGGCGGCCTCCTCCCGAGCGCCCATTATTGCCCCGGCAGACGGGGTGTCAAGGACGAAAGGTTGGGCTCGTCCATCGACGAAAACCTAATGCTTCTGGAGGAACTCGAGAACGGCGCGGTTGAAGAGCTCCGGCTGCTCCCAATACCCCGAGTGACCCACCTCGGGCAGGATCAGAGTCTGGGAGCTCGCGATTCTCTCCGCGAAAAGCCGCAGCACGGGCGGCGGCGTGTACAGATCCGCATCACCAGTGATGAAGAGCACGGGAACCTTGATGGCCTCAAGAGACTCGAACGTGGTGCGGTTCTTCCAGGTCTGTTGTGATGGCGCCGCGTCCGGCGCGCGACTGAGGTGCTCGAGCTCGAGCCAGCGTTTGACGCCGTCAGGGTCAGCGGCTCGGTAGGACGGACCCAATTCACGAAAGTCTGGCGGCAACTGTCCGAACTGCGGGGGCCGCATCCTCTTTCCCAGGGCCAGATACTCCTCGTCCTGCACGCCAACGATGCTGTTCGCAATCACGACGCTTCGCAGCCGTTGCGGAAAGGACTGCGCGTAATCCGTCGCCACCATGCCGCCCGCGGCAGTGCCCACGAGGTGAAACCGCTCGATGCCCAAACGCCTCATCAAAGCCTCGAGGTCATCCGCGGCCGTCGTCGAAGATCCAGACTCGTGCACGACAGTGCGGCCATATCCGCGCCGGTCGTAGGCGATGACGCGATAGCCGGCTGCGGTGAAGGGAGGCACCTGGTGCTCCCAGACCCTGCTGCTGCCCGTTGCCGAGTGAAGAAAAACGACCGGGACTCCGCCGCCGCCGCTATCGACGTAGAACAGGCGGACCCCAGGCAACTCCGCATAGGCATCCTCGGTGAGCCCGGGATAGATTTGGGTTTGGGTCCAGGCGGGAGCGCTCAGCACCACGGCCAGAAGCGGCCAACGCCACCGTCGCTTCATTCGGGTCTCGCTTTGTGATCCTAGCCGCAGAGGACGCAAACGCGCAAAGAAAGAAATGCAAAGGGGGATGAGGAGATTCCTGTCCCACTTATCCCCCTTGCATTGGATTTCCTTGCGCCTTTGCGTTTTGATCCAATCGGAGAGATCCAATGGTCGATGACAAACCCGAAATGGAGCGCCTCCTCACACGCGACGCCTACCTGAACCCGACGCTGGACTGCGACATGGTCATGAAGGGTGGGATCACGAGCGGCGTCGTCTACCCGCTCGCCGTTTGCGAGCTCGCGACTAAGTACAAGTTCCACAGTGTCGGAGGATCGTCGGCCGGTGCGATTGCGGCGGCCCTCTGTGCGGCAGCCGAGCTGGGCCGGGCTTCCGAGAAGGGAGGATTCCACAGACTGGCGTCCCTGCCGGAGTACCTCGCGGGCAACGATTACCTTCTGAAACTCTTCCAGCCGAGTCAGAAAACACGGCCGCTGTTCAACCTGCTGGTGTTTTTCTTGAACCATCGAGCCAGTGAACAAAATCCCGGGTTCCTGGGCTGGATCCTCGCGGCTCTTCGCGAAGTCTGGCGAGCGCCTGGAGGCAAGGCTTGGTTCTTGTCGCGTCTTCTCTTGCTTCTGGGCATCGCTTCCGGAGGAGCCTACCTGGCCTCGTCCATGGGCTCGGCCGTCGTTGCTCTTCTGACTCTGCTGGCACTCTTGGTTGTAGTCGTCTTGATCCTTCGAGGGGCGGTGCTATCGCTCTGGAAGAAGGTAACGTCGATTCTCGAGACGGGGACAGGGTTCGGACTCTGTACCGGAGCCCGAACTGGGAGCGCCCCCGCCAAACCGATCGAGCGCGATCCCTTCAAGCGAAAGTACCCGGGACCCAACTGGGCGCTCACCGATTGGCTGGACGAGGAGTTGAACGCTCTCGCCGGCCATCCCGGCGGTGAGCCTCTCTCCTTCGGGCATCTGCTGGCGAGAAATGCGAAGTGTCCAACGGAACCCACCGACTACGACCCGATGAAGCGCATAAGCCTGGAGATGTTCACCACGAATCTCACGCACGGCCGGCCCCATCGGCTTCCATTCCGTTTCAACACCTCCTTTCACACCGACGCGTTCTTCTTCGATCCCGAGGTGTTCCTCAACTATTTTCCCAAGCACGTGGTGGAATGGATGGAGGGCCATCCACCATCGAAGGGCGAGGGTGTCGAGGAGCGCGACTGGGACGACTGGCAGCTTCTTTGCAGGTTGATGGATCGCGGGCACGGTCTGAAGCCACTGCCGGCGATCGAGTGCTTGCCGGTGGTGGTCGCCACCCGAATGAGCCTCGGCTTTCCGCTCCTCATCAGCGCGGTTCCCCTATCGGCCATTGACTGGTCGAACGAGCAGAATCACGCGCTGCGCCAAGAGTGGCGCCTCCTAATGAAGTCCCGCCCGGACACCGGAGGTAGTCTCGAGGACTTGCTCGAAAGCAACCCGAACCTGGCTGCCCCGGCCCCGTTTCTCTGCTGGTTCTCCGACGGCGGTATCTGCAGCAATTTCCCGATCCATTTTTTCGATCGACCCCTCCCTCGATGGCCTACCTTCGGCATCAACCTTCGGTCACCGCTCAGCGGCCGCGGCATCTCGAAGGTGAACCAGGGAGACAACGTCTGGATGGCCAAGGACAGCGCCGACGGGCATCAGTATCGGTGGGCTTCCGTCGAGAGACTCCGGGACTTTCTCCTCTCGATCCTCGATACCATGTACAACTGGAACGACAATGCCCAGATGCGCGTGCACGGCTACTGGGACCGCGTGGCGCACGTCTTGCTGGAGGAGTCGAAAGAGGGTGGCCTCAACCTGACCATGACGCGCCCGCTGATTGACGACCTGAGCGCGCGTGGCTGGCACGCCGGCCGGCGCCTCGCCGAGCGGTTCGATCCGGACGAGCAGAACGAGCGGCCATCCTGGGACAGCCACCGGTGGCAACGGTACCGGACTTTGATGTCGCTCCTCGAAAACTTGCTGGAAGGGATCGAACGGGGCTATGGCGGCCCGCCACAGGGAACAAGCCGCAGCTATGCCGATTTGATAAACCGCGACAACGACTCACCGCCGGATGCTGGTTACTGGTGGGAGCGCAACCGCCAACGCGACTTGGCGCAGGAGCGTACGAAGCACTTTCTGGAATTAATCGCCGAATGGCAGAAGCCGCCGCGTGAGAGCTTCGACGAGGGCGCTCCCCGCCCGCAGCCGTTGCTGCGGACGATGCCGCCCATCTGAAGAGCTTACTTGACGCCGCGGTCACGGTTCCGCTTTCTCTCGCTATCGC
>CAZKNR010000043.1:0-2460 GCA_964553925.1 uncultured Acidobacteriota bacterium | reverse complement strand
AGCGCCGATCCGGCGATGAGAATCACAACCTGGATCGCGTCGTTGTAGGCTACGGCCCGCATTCCGCCGAGTATCGTGTAGAGGCCCGTCAAGACGATCACCCCGACCGAGCCGATCCAGAAGGCGTCGATGTGGAAGCCGCCGAAGTCGAGAGCCATCTCCGGCATGAGCGTTCCGAACACGACACCGCCGGCGAAGATCCCGACCGCCATCTTCGAGACCACGAAGATGATGAGAGAGACGACGGAGAGGACGTAGCGCGAGTGGGCCGAGAAGCGGCGCTCGAGAAACTCGGGCATGGTGAAAACCATCGAGCGCGCGTAGAAGGGAACGAAGACCCAGGCCAGCACCAGGAGGCACCAGGCGTGAAGCTCGTAGTGGGCCATGGCGACGCCGTCGGTGACCCCGGAGCCGTCGAGACCGACGACGTGCTCCGAGCCGATGTTCGACGCGAAGATCGAGGCTCCCACGAGCCACCAGCTGAGGTTCCTGCCGGCGAGGAAGTAGTCCGCCGCGGTGTCTTTGCCCTGCCGCACCACCCACCAGGCGACGGCGAGGAGGATCCCGAAGTAAAGACCGATGACCGCCCAGTCGAGCGGGGTGATGTTCGATGCGTGCACGTTGAGGCGAAAGGCTACCCGCGGAGGGAGTCCGCGTCAAGGACGGCAGGGAGACCGCGCTTCTCGAAGCGGTGAAAACTCGCGGATCAGCGGGAAAGGAGATGCCGTCGCGCGTAACCCGAGGGACGCGCGTCGACTTTGGCCGCGGCCTGCCGCCAGTCCCCCTCGCCGTACCGAGCGGCGAAGGCCTCGATGTCGTTCTCGTACCTCTCGAGAAGCTTCGCTTTTACCTCGGCGGGCACGAAGGCGAACTCGAGGCTGTTTCGGCCGAGCTCGATGATTTCCTCCCAGCTCAGGTGGAAGCGGGTGACGGCTTCGAACCACTCGTCGGTCATGTTGGAGTCCCACATCCCGCGGTCGTCGGTCGAAAGGCACACGGGGACGCCGAGGCGCAGGAGCTCGGGAAACGGGTGGCGCGAAAGGTCCTCGGCGTAGCCAAGGAGGCGATTGCTCACGAGGCTCACCTCGACCGCGAACTTTCCCGTGCGCATGAGAAGAAGCGTGTCCGGATCCGTCACCAGGTTGGTCCCGTGGCCGATGCGATCGGCGCCCAGAAGAAGCGTGTCGCGCACGTGCTGGTTGGGCTCGTCGACCTCGCCCCCGTGGATGGCGAGCCCGATTCGCGGATAGCGCCGTCTCATCTCCCGGAACGTCTCGAGGAATCGCAGCGGGTAGCCCTTGTCGTTGTCCTCGCGGCCCACGAGGTTGACGCTCACCCAGAGATCGCGGTGGCGGTCGACGAAGGCCCAGCTCTCCTCGACCATCTTCTCGGCATCCGGATGGAACCGCAGGACGTTCGCCTGGAGGCGCACGGTGACCCCGGTCTCTCTCGCGTCCGAGCGGGAGAAGCGATCTCGAAGGAGTCCGTGCAGCTCCTCGCCATCGATGACCCGGTCGCCGATCTTTCGGCCGAAGGGGCTCAACTGGAACTCGACGTAGCTCACGCCCTCGTGGGCGAAGAGCTCGAGGTTCAGAACCGCGGCCTCGGCGAGAATCGGCGCCTGATCGACAATCTCGCCGAGCCTGGGCCACAGGACCTCGAAGAACTCGGTCCGGCCCTCGCCCGGCGCGTCCAACCGCAGCGCGGACATCCACCCAGCCTTTCGATCGGCGTCGAGCTCCTTCAGGGGTTCGTATTCGGCGCGGCAGCAAGGCGAGAGCCCGTTCCACGTGGACTCGAGAACGGTATGAAACTCGAGAAGAGGCGAGGGGCAGCTCGCGGCGCACTCCGCGAAGCGCACCCGGGTGTAGAACTTCTCGTCTCCGGTCGAGAGCCGCCACAGGAGCTCGGGAAATACGGCGCCTCCGAGGTGGTCGTGGAGGTCGCCACCCTTAGGGAGATCGTAGAGGACGCGATAGAGCTCGTCGGGCGTCGCCTCGCGGCGAATCGTGTCGAAACGCTCGGAGAAGGAAAGCAGCAAACCGAGGAGAAGAGCTTCCATCGGCTAAACTCCACTCAATCGCTTGAGTCCCGCCGTCCCCAGGCCGGGAGAAGATCTCGACTCCCGTGAATCACACGTAGAACCGCGACTCGGTCCTCAAAAACTTCGTAAATGAGCCGGTATCGAGAGATGAAAATCTCTCGAACGGAGGATTCACCGAGTTCAGGAACGATACGGCCACGCTCCGGAAGCTCCGCAAGAGAGCGGCCTCCAAGGATCACCGCGCGCGCGAACTTTCGAGCCGTTCGAAGAGAGTCGCGAGCAAGAAACTCGCAGGCGATCCGCGTGTCATACAGCGCTCTGGGAGCCCAGATTACTCGTCGAGCCACTGCGCCAGGTCTTTTTCCATCTCTTCCGTGGTCAGAAACTGCCCGGCGCGAATTTCTTGACGCGCGTCT
>CAZKNR010000042.1:0-3155 GCA_964553925.1 uncultured Acidobacteriota bacterium | reverse complement strand
AGGGACTGGCCCTGCGCGTCATCGTCCGCGCAGGCGAGGCGCACCAGCGCGGATTGGCCGGGCGTCGCGGGGTCGACCACCTCCTCGACCAGCCACCGCCGGGAGCGAACTTGCACGAGGTCTCCGGGGGCGGGTGGATGCACCGGCAAGACGAGGGTGTTGGTGGGTTCAGGCACTACAGGGTGTCTTCCTCTTTCATGATTTCTGCTGTTTCGGCCGCAGTCCAGCCGCTTCCCTCGTGGAGTTCTGCCGGTCCGCGATGCGGCTCGGGGTTGCCGACCTTGACTCCCCTCCCCCGTTGCCAACCTGCGTTTCGTAGGCTTGAAGCACGTTCGATTCGCTTTTCCCTGCTCGCGGAGGCTCCGGTCCCAAGCGGTGCGTGGCATGCGTTGCAGAGGGCGTGAGCCGTCGTCGAGTGAGCCGGAATCCGGTTCCGCCTTCCGCACTTCGGACACGCCACGATGCGCGCGATCAGGAGCTCAGGTTCCATGGCTCAAGAATCGGCGGATCGTGCCGGGATGACAATGGGCCACGGCACATTATGCAATGGGGCCACAGGGGTGTGCGAGCACGACGCGTGGGAGTCGACTAGCTCGATGGAGGTTCGTTCCGTGGATCTCGGCAGTCGATCCTCGCTGGCACTCTTCGCAAGCACCCAAGGAGGTTTGGGGCTTCTCTTTTCGTCCTTCCTCCCTGACAGCGCTCGGGGTGAAAACCGCCGAGAGCCCGGGAGGAGGACCCATGATTTCATTTCACCCAGTACGGATACCGGGGCGTTGGCGCGAAGGGTATGCTCTCGACCTCCATACCGTCCTGAGCACGTTTCTGGCGATGACGAATATGGACACGCGCGGTTCGACACGGAGCGCTCGATTGTGGGTGAGCTCTTGTACCGGTTGAAGTACAGGGGCGATCCATCAGCGGTTGGTGCGCTCGTTGAGGCGGCGGCATCCTTCGTCCGGTCCTGGGACCCTCCGGTCGACGTTCTCGTCCCGGTTCCAGCCTCGAGACCGAGGACTCATCAGCCGGTCCTCGCCTTGGGAGTTGCGCTCGCCAAGGATCTGAAGCTCGCGTTCTTACCGGCTTCCGTCCGACGGACCAGGGATGTGCCTGAGCTCAAGGACGTTTACCAGTATGACGAACGCTTTCGACTGCTCGCCGGTCTCCACGAAGTGGAGGTTGCCATCGTGCAAGGTAGAGGTGTCCTCCTGTTGGACGACCTGTTTCGCTCCGGCGCCACGATGAATGCGATCACCGCGGCGCTCTGCGACGAGGGAGGTGCAGGAGACGTCTTTGCGCTTACAATTACGCGAACTCGGAGTCAGCGTTGAGCAGAGTGTTCATCTCCGGATCGCGGCGGATTCGCCGGCTGAGCCCCGAGGTTCGCCAGCGGCTGGATCGAATGGTCGAAAAGAGGCTCCCCCTGGTGATGGGGGATGCGAAAGGAGTCGACCTGGCCGTTCAGGAGTACCTGAGCTCCCGGGGTTACGATCTCGTTTCTGTATTCACCGCGGACGAGACTCCGCGCCACAACGTCGGAGGTTGGCCGCTTCGCCGGATCCAGCCTTCCCATAAGAGACGAGACTTCGATTACTACGCCACGAAAGACCGAGAGATGGCGAGAGAGGCTACGGTTGGGTTCTCGATCTGGGATGGGGAGAGCCGGGGAACGCTCATGAACGTCCTCCGGCTCGTGGCGCTCGAGAAGACCGCGGTCGTCTATGTCGAGCCGGAGAAGGCGTTCTCCGAGATTCGCACCCGCGACGATTTCGATAGGCTGGCCCGAGGTTTGAACCAGGAGGCTATCCAACGCCTTCACGAGCAGGCGGTTCGAGAGGGTCTTTTCGAGGCTCACCCAGTGCAGGCCCCTCTTCACCTCTGAAGACTACCGACCAGCAGTCGAGTCCTTTGCGACGATCCCGAGAAGGTCATTCCCTCCCCCTCTTCCCGGCCCACGGATCTCCGGGCGCGCGTTCCGCAGGTGGAACGCCGGGTCCTCCCCTTCCCTGCTCGCGGAGGCTCCGGCCGGGACGAGCGCTCGGAATCGTGCCTCCCTGCGGACCGGGGTGCGGAGCTTGCGATCGAGCTTTGGTCCAAGAGTGGAACTTTGAGTCGCGTGGCGGACAGCAGCGTGGGACGCTCAGGTCACGCAGGCGGGAACGTGCCTTCGGCGATCAGCGATTCACGCAAAAGAACGTAGTCGGGATGATTTACCGCGAGAAGCATGACCGTGGCACGACCGACTGCCGTGCGACCCACCAGGGAGCACACCTTTCCCGTCGAAGTGCTCGGACCCATCGTCTCGTCGGGGGTGAAACAGCCGTACGAGTTCGCCAGTCCCGGATCGATACTCGCGATGTTCGGACCCTTGTGAGAATTGCATCGATAGCAGCTCAGACAGAGATTGGCGGCTTCCGTCTTTCCGCCGTGCTGGAGGGCGATGATGTGGTCGACGGGAAACGTGAAGAAAACGTCTTGATCTTGGTGAATGAGACAGTACTCGCAGCGATTGCCCGCCCGGTTTCGGACGAGGTCTCGCAGAGCGACATCCATCAGGCCGGGCGGTCTTTGAGAAGTCTGCGAGCCTCGGACTGGAGAATCGCGATGAAGGTACCCGCGGACACCAACGCCTCGTATTCCTCGCGTTCGGAGTCGGACAGTGTGCCTTCGTCGGATTTCCGGGCGAGATCCTCGATACGTGCCTGAACGGCTTCGGGTGCGCGAACTTTAGCCAGTCGATCTGCGACCTCCGCCGTGAGGCAAGCACTTAGCGGCTCGAGGAGCCCGTCCAGGACCGTGTGCGCGGTGCCCATGGATGTAGGATAGCAGAGCTGACCAACTGCGCGGCGGGAAAGAGGCCTGGTGATGTGCCTCGTCCGGAGGGGGCGTCCCCGGAGTCGGGTACCTAGAGGTGGACCCTATGCTGTTCGTCGGCGTCGGCGTTGACCGTGGCCCCTCACGGGACTATTCTAGGAATACAAGGAAGAGGACACAGCTTTGGAGAAGAAGTTCACGGAAATGGAGCTCACCTGGGCCACGGTTGATACCGATGACGAAGAGGAAATGACCCGCTTCGAGGAACAAGAGCTCCAAAAGGCCGGCGAGCGCATCAAGAAGGCTGCTCAAGAGCTTCAGGACCTCGGTATCGTCGATGA
>CAZKNR010000041.1:0-35403 GCA_964553925.1 uncultured Acidobacteriota bacterium | reverse complement strand
CTCCATGGTGATGAAGTGGACGCCTTCGGCCTCCTCGACGGAGTGCACTGTGACGATATGGGGATGGTTGAGCGCCGCAACCGCTTTCGCCTCTCGCTGGAAACGCGAGCGGCGCTCCTCGTTCTCCGCGAGGTCGGGCGGAAGCACTTTGAGGGCAATCTGTCGGTCGAGGTCGCTATCTTCGGCGAGGTAGACGTCTCCCATCCCCCCAGAGCCGAGCTTCTGGAGAATCTTGTAGTGGGAAAGGGTGCGCCCAATCATCGCGGGCTCTTGCTGGTCACGAAGGTAGTTCTCTTTCTGACGCCATGTCAAGGTGTGACGGCATCCGGAAGACCTCGCTTTCGTTGGGCTTCTTCAATCTTGGTCTGAATGAGCTTCGCTCCATAGAACTGCTCCGCTCGGAGGCGATTGTGGCGATGACACAAGACCCGCAGGAACCGCTCATCGTGACTTCGAAAGACCGCGAAGGGTCGTTCATGCTCGATCTCGAGCCCGGTCCGCGAGGTGCACCTCCTTCCGTCTGGACTCCTGTACTCGCAGCACTGGTACCCCGCTCGCTCGTGCACCCGCTCTTGAACCGCTGACGAGACGTACCGAGATTCCTGCGACTTCTCTTTCAAAATCTCGTCCGGACGAGATTTGGCTCTGCGGTATTTCGCCTTCGCGCTTTCTCGAGCCGGCGTTCTCGTTTCCTCTTCGGGTCCTTCTGGTCGAGCGCCGCGTCCAGGGCCTGCTCCAGGACCGCAGCCATGTGGTCAAGGGATTCTCGACACCGAGCACTTCCAAAAGCCTCTCGAACTTCTCCTTGAACCGCCGATCGGCGGCAAACCGAAAGTTGAAAGAGGCGGGGGTTACGGGAGCCAGTTAGGGGAGCGGTGATCCGCTGAGGCGTCGGTCGTGGCTCTTCTGGCTCAGGAGCGGGGCGGAAGCTCTCGTTCTTGGCGGAAGGCGCAGGTTGCTTCGGATCGATGGCACGAAGACGGGCTTCGGCCGAAGCCGGACGGGATACTCTTCCGCGGCTCTCTTGGTCATGCCGGCGCAGTCGGAACGGAGTCTATCGACGTTCTTCTCATCGAGGTGTGCCGCGAGCAGCCCGGCGACGGTCAAGCTGACTCGATTCTCCGCGAGAGCGACGAGGAGCTGAGGGAATCTTCTCGAGACGTTCGCCATCTGCAGCCTGAGCGCGACCGAGCCTTCACTCAGATTCAGTCGCGTGACACAGTAGTCAAAGAGGCTCTTGTACCCACGCTAGAGCGGCCCGGGGTCGAGCTTCCGGTACTCCGCCATCTTGAGCGCGACCTCGGCGAAGCCGTCCCCTTCGCGCGAGGCGTTCAACCCGAAGATGTCCGCCTCGGCTTCGTTCGTCCGCGAGAGGGAGTGGGGAGGGTGTTTGCCGCCACATGAATCCGCGCCGACCTTAAAGTTGAACCCGGCGGGAATCTTCGGGTGTGATGGCCCGGGCGATGACGGAGTCGGGTACTGGCTAGAAACCGTGCGATTACTTCCGACCGGATTTCTGATTTCCAGGACGAGCTGGGAGTTGGAACTCCTGTCGCATTTCCTCGAGCGAGTATGTCCGCTGGCGTTGAGAGCGCCGGCTGACCGCGTCAAGGTAACCCAGGAAGGCCTTGTTTCGGCTGAGGGCCAACGCCTCAAGCGCCATTTCATCTTTGACCCCTACGAGTGCGAAGACAGGCTTACCCTTTTCGGTCAGCACCAACACGCCGCGCCGGGCAAGGCGCGCGGTTCTTCGAAACGACGCAGAAGTTTTCTCGAGCTGCAAGGTTTTCATAAAGTGGTTTCCTTTCCGCCAACCCACAATCGGTTCCCCTCTTTCCTACCGATGGCCAGAACCAGAACTTCGCGGCGCCTTTCGCTCACCTCGAAGAACACGCGAAGCGCGCCCACGCGGAACTCATACCTCGCTAGAGGATTTGGACGTAACACTTTCAGGTTGCGGGTCTCGCGCATCGGCTCGACCCCGAGCCCCACCTCGGCGCGATCGAGTACCGCCCGCCGTTCCCGCGCCGATAAGTCCCCCAGATGACTTCGAGCCTCCGTGGAGAAGCGGACTCGATATCGCAATGCGGTGATTGTAGCATGGGGGAATGTTCGAGTACGCCTGCCACGAAGGGAATTACGGCAAGTTCAATCTCCTCGAACTGGCGCGCGTCCAGGAGCGGCTCGCGCCGAAGAAGCCGTAGGACGAAATCCAAGTGAGCGAGGTGACCTGGATGCGTACGAAGCTGACATTGGTGTTGGTGTTGGCCGGCGTTGCCGGGCTTGTCGTTGTGACCGCGAGGCCGGCGCCCGCCCATCACGCGTTCTCGGCGGAATTCTTGCATTCTCAAAATGTGGGGCAAGAGGACGACCGAGTGCGAACCTTCCCCAACCGTCAGCGTCCACAAAAGGCGACGAAGAATCATGCCCTTGAGAAAGAGCTGGCGACGTTCGAGCGAAAGCTCCCTGAACTGAAGGGAGAGCATGAGGGCAAGTACGTTCTCATCGGCGGTGATGAGATTGTCGACTTCTTCAGCGCCTACGACGACGCGATCAAAGCTGGGTACTCGAGATTCGGGCTCGAGCCCTTCTTGGTGAAGCAGATTCAATCGATGGAGCAGGCGCAGTTCATCTCCAGATTCGTCGAGCCGCTCGGCAAAGAATTATCGCGATAGAAGCGTTGCCTTTTTTCACTCTTCAGATCTCCCCCTAGAAGGATCTTTCTCCTTCCTCTTTGCTTTTTCCGATAGAGATCAAGATGGGCCTGTGGACGCTTGTGGGAAACGCCCCGCCACGATCCTCCCGAGCGTGCTTGGCCCTCCCGGGGCATTTTCCATAGTCGCGGCAGCGTCCACAGGTCTCTCCCGCATCGGTCACCAGGCGCCCACACATTCTGCGAAATACCCGAAATCTCGTCCGGACGAGATCTGCCCTCGGCCCGCGCGGGCGCCCGAATTCTTCGGGACGTGATTTGACACTCAAACGAGGCGGGTGTAGGAAGTCGATCCAATGAGGAATCGATTCCAAGGCGCTTCCGTTGCTGCCGCTCTGGCCGCCCCCCTAACCGTGATCTCGCTCGTCTCGACGCTTCGCGGTCAGCCTGTTCAGCCCGCTCACGAGGTTCAGGCCTCCTACCAGGCCCCTCGCACGGCGGATGGCAGACCTGACCTCAACGGAATCTGGCAGGCCCTCGGGACGGCTCATTGGGACATCGAGGGCCACGCCGCACGGCCAGGTCCCGTCGTCGCCCTCGGCGCTCTCGGGGCCATCCCCGCGGGGTTGGGTGTGGTCGAGGGCGGTGAGATTCCTTATCAGCCGTGGGCCGCCGCCCAGAAGCAGAAGAACCTCGACAACTGGCTCGCAGCCGACCCCGCGGTCAAGTGCTTCATGCCGGGCGTGCCGCGGGCGGCGTACATGCCCTTTCCCTTTCAAATCGTCCAGACTCCGGAGTTCATCCTGATGGCTTACGAGTTCGCGAGCGCCACTCGGGTCATCTATATGAACAAGCCCGATTTCGAAAGCCCCTTCGATACCTGGATGGGCCACTCGCGCGGCCGCTGGGACGGGGAGACCCTGGTCGTCGACGTGACGAGTCAGGTGGGCGACACGTGGTTCGATAGCTCGGGGAATTTTCACAGCGATGCGGTGCACGTCGTCGAGCGCTATACGGCGATGAGTCCCGACGCTCTGTGGTACGAAGCCGAAATCGAGGACCCGAACGTGTTTGAGCGACCCTGGAAGATGAGCATGCCGCTTTATCGGCGCCTGGACAGAAACGTGCAGCTCCTGGAGTTCAAGTGCGTGGAGTTCGTCGAAGAGCTGATGTATGGGCATCTTCGAAAGCAGCCAAGCAAATGAAACTTGAAAGTGAAGTACGGATCCGATGCCTGGGCGTTTTGATGGCGGTGATGGCCCTCGCCTCACTGGCGCCCTTACCCGCGGCTCAGAAGGACACCTGGACTCCGGCACGTACGCCGTGGGGCGATCCGGACCTCTCGGGAGTATGGGATTTCAAGACGCTCACGCCTTTGGAGCGACCGAGTGAGCTTTCAGGCAAAGACGTGCTCAGCGACGAGGACGCCGCCGAGTACGAGCGGGAGGCGCTTCGAGCTCTCGACAAGGATCGCCGAACGTCGGATGGCCTCACCGCCGAACAAGACGTCCGCAACGCGTACAATCAGTTCTGGTGGGATTACGGTACGAAGCTCACCGAGGACAAGCGTACGTCGCTCATCGTGGACCCGCCGGATGGGAAAGTTCCTCCGTTGACGCCGGAGGCGCAGAAGCGCGCCGACGCCCGCACCGCGGCTCTCCAACGTCCCGCTCATGGCCCGGAGGATCGAACCGTCTGGGAGCGGTGCATCCTGGGGCTCAACACCGGGCCGCCCATGAATCCGAGTGTCTACAACAACAACGTTCATCTTTTCCAGATTCCGGGAACCGTGGTGATTCTGACGGAGATGGCGCACGACGCACGCATCGTCTTGATGGACAGGCGTCCGCATCTTCCCGAAGACATCCGACAATGGAGGGGGGACTCCCGTGGGCATTGGGAAGGCGACACCCTCGTGGTCGACACCACCAATTTCACCGGTAAAACGAGCTTCCGAGGATCCGGCGCGGAGATGCATCTGGTGGAACGCTTCACCCGCGTCGACGCCGACACACTCCTCTACGAATACACCATCGACGATCCGAAGTCGTTCGAGAGAGCCTGGTCGGCAGTGATTCCCATGAGCAGGACCGAGGAGCCGATGTTCGAGTACGCCTGCCACGAGGGCAATTACGGCATGTTCAATCTCCTCGAAGGCGCGCGCGTCCAGGAGAGGCTCGCCGAAGAAGCCGCGAGGACGAAATCCAAATGAGCGAGGTGACCCGGATGCTTACGAAGCTTACGAAGCTGACGTTCGTCGTGACCGGCGTCGCCGGGCTTGTCGTCGTGACCGCGAGGCCGGCGCCCGCCCATCACGCGTTCTCGGCCGAGTTCGACGCGGACAGGCCCATCCATCTCGAGGGAACGGTCAAGAAGATGGAGTGGATCAATCCACACGCCTGGGTTCACGTCGAGGTGGCGAAGCCGGACGGCACGGCGGAAACGTGGATGATCGAGGGCGGCACACCGAACACGCTTCTCCGGAGAGGCTTCACCAAGAAGTCCCTGCTTCCGGGAACGAAGATCGTCGTCGACGGCTACCAGGCGAAGGACGGCTCGCTCAAGGGAAACGGCCGCGATCTCACCCTCCCCGACGGGAGCAAGCTGTTCCTGGGTTCTTCGGGGACGGGCGCCCCGAATGATGGAAGGGACGCCACGGAGCAGAAGAAGCCGAAGAAGTAACGCACCCGCGACAGGCTACATGGCGAAGGAAGAGCTCCTCGGCGGGGCGCCGAGCAGGCGCCGCAGCAGGACGAGCTGGCCGATGTGGTAGGCGTTGTGATCGGCAATCAATAGCGCTTCGCGCAGCAGCGTGTGCTTGGCCTTGGCATCCCTGTGTTTCACGCGGGCGAAAAGGTCGCGCTTCGGGTCAGTAACGAGGGCTTGCATCGCGCGCCGATCGGCGTGAAATGCGGCGATGCTCTTCTGCCACGCCTCGTCGTCTGGCGGTCCATCGGTAGTGGGCCAGTAGCCGTCGGGCCAGGCCGGCGAGACGTGCTTCGGGTTGCGGCTGAACTCGAGGATGTCGCGCTGAGAGAGGCGCAGATGCTCGAGGAGCTGCCACAAAGTGTGCGCCGCGCCTTTTGGGCGCACTCCGACGAGATGCGGCGGGATGCCCGCGACGGCATCATCGATTCCGATGTGCGCTTCACTGCTCTCGAGTAGAGCGAGCACGTGCTTGCGCAGCGGCCGATCGTTCCGGCGCGGAGCCGATGCGGCTCGCCTGCTCTTGGATCTTTTGCGTGCTGTTTTCTTAGCCATAGAGCGTCACCTTCTTTACCTCATCCGCGAGAAGGACAATCCCCTTCTCGACGACCGCGTCGTCCTGGGAGTAGTTTAGCCGCAGGCACTCGTCCCGGTGGCGCCAGGTCTCTGCGAGGCCGGGGAAGAAGTAATGCCCGGGCACGATGAGAACGCCGCGGGCCTTCAGCCGTTGATAGAGCTCGGCGGACGTTATGGGGAGTTCGGGAAACCAGAGCCAGAAGAAGAACGTCCCCTCCGGCTTATGGACCCGGTAGTCGACCCCCGAGAGGTGCTGCCTGACCCACGACAGAGCTTGCCGCGATTTCCGCTCGTAGAACGGGCGGATGACGTTCCGGCTCAGCTCTAGGATCTCACCCGTTCTCACGAGATCGAGCGCGAGATAGGCGCCGAAGCTCGAGGGAGCGAGGGAGACCACTGCATTGAGAGACGAGACCGCCTTGACGATCTCCTCGCTCGCGACGACGATTCCGGTGCGTACTCCCGGAAGACCGAGCTTCGAAAGGCTCATGGTGAGGATCACGTTCTCGTCCCAGAGGGGCTCGGCGTCGGTGAAGAGAATGTTGGGAAACGGCGTCCCATAGGCGTTATCGATGATGAGGGGGATCCCGTTCTCCGCCGCGAGCGTTCGGAGCCTCTCGAGCTCCTCTCCGGTGAGCACGTTCGAGGTGGGGTTGGTCGGCCGCGAGACGCAAATGGCGGCGACGTCGTCCGTCACCGCGACTCGGTCGAAGTCGATGTGATACTTGAAGAGGTCGGGCTCCAGGAGCTCGATCTCCGGTCTCGACGCCGTGAAGATGCCGGGCTCGATACCGGCGTCGGCGTACCCGATGTACTCCGGCGTGAGCGGGAAGAGAATCTTCCTCCGGCACCCGTCGGGAGCGGTGCCCGCGAGGAGATTGAAGAGGTAGAAGAAAGTAGTCTGGCTTCCGTTCGTGAGCGCGATGTTCGAGGGCTTGACCTCCCATCGGTATCGCTGGCGGAGAAGATCGGCGAGCGCTTCGAGAAAGGGCCGATGCCCTCGAGGGGAGTCGTAGCTCCCGATGAGATCCTCGAAGTCGCCCCGCTCGAGCAAGAGGATCATGTGCTCGCGGAGCTTCGCTTCCATTTCCGGGATCCGCGCGGGGTTGCCGCCCCCGAGCATGAGCATATTCTCGCCGGATTCGAGCGCCTCGCCGAGATCATCCATCAGCCGGAGGATGCCGGACTCTTGGGTGAACTTGTCGCCGAACTTCGAGAAACGCATGCTCAAAGGCTCAGGGCCGCTTCCGGTCGGTCTGACCTCCATCGAAAGGAGGCATGACAGCGGGACAGGGCGGCCCCGCGGGGGATCCGAGGGTCTGGAAATCGAGGAAGGTCGTCGAGGCATAGGTCACGAGAGCGACGACCCCGTTCTCCTCGCTCGCATCGACGGACGCGTGCTCGACGAACATCTGATGGGCCTCTCCGGGGGAGAGCTTCCCGCCGGGAATCGTGAACTCCTTCGTCCGATAGGTGAGAAAGGGCGTTTCTTCGAACGGCCTCCCGCTATGGACCACTCTCTCGGCGCGGCAGTTTCCGACGACGACGAACACCAGGTCGTCGAGGATGCCGTTCGGATCCGAGCGGGCGCCTTCGAAATCGCTCCACGTGACGGTGACGTCCTTCGCGGGATCGATCGACTGCGGCGAAGCCGCCTTCCCCTCCTGCAGAAGCGTGATGCGCGGCGGTTTTGGGATTCGGGACCCGTGCATCGGGAGAACCCGACCGAAGCCCGACCCGTCCGGTGTCTGGTAATGGAGCGTGTACGCGCCCTTCGGGTAAGCCCGGTCGAGCGCTTCCTCGGCGTCGAACCTTCCTCCATGGAGCTCGAGGACCGACCCCTGGTCCTCGAACGGCTGTGACTCCCCGCCGGGAAACGAGAGCGATGCCTTCACGCGTCCGCCCTCTCGCACGAACACCTCGGCGAAGAAATGGTAGTTCAGGAGCCCCAGCTTTCCGCTCTCCGACTGCCGATGGTTCGTCGTCTTTCCCATGACGAGAAAGCTCACGTGTTCCTGGGGTCCGGAAACGACCGCCGCCGAAAGAAGTAAAGCCACCCACATCGCTCGATAGTATCAGCAGAAACCCCACAGCCCTGATACCCAATTCATGGGGTTTTCCCCACGACCACCGGGCCTCTACGGCGTGTTCGCAACAGGTTAGGGGTGGCACGAAGCGTGTATCATAGATCCGTTTCCCGAGGACCGAGTGCCAGCAGTGAGTCCAGCCGTCCGAACTTCAGCCAAGAGCGCCGCCGCGACGATGGCGAACGTCGGCTCGCTCGCGCGCATCGCCCTTCCCGAAGTCCTCAAGACCATCGCCCTTCACGAGCTCTCCGGGTGCCTCGAAGTGACGTCGGGACAAAAGGTGCGCACCGTCTACTTCGACCGCGGATTCATCGTTTTCACCGCGAGCAACTCGAAGAGCGACCGGCTCGGACAGTGCCTGCTCGACGCGGGAAAGATCACGGAGAAGGAGCTCGATCTGGCGGCGAGCTTGATGAAGGGAAAAAGGCGCATCGGCGAAGCGATCGTCGAAGCCGGCTACCTCTCTCAGGACGACCTCGGGCGCGAGCTTGCGAACCAGGCGAGAAAGGTCTCGACCTCGCTCTTCGCCGTGGAAGAGGGGATGTACCGATTCGAGCAGAAGGACTGCCCGATTCCCCTGGAGCTTCGCCTGGGCCTTTCGCTATACCGCATCCAGCTCGAAGGCATCCGCCTGATGAAGAACGGAAAGCTCATCGGCGGCGCCCTTCCGTCTCCCAAGAGCCAGGTTCGCCTTTCGAAGTGTCCGCCCTTCAGCTTCGAGGAGGTGCGTTTCGTGCCCGTGGAGCTCCTGATCATGGAGGCGGCGCAGAAGGATCGTTCTCTGGAAGCGATCGTGGAGCGAGTTGGGAAAGGCCGCGGCACGGTGCTTCGAGCGGTGTACGGTCTTCTTTCCGCCGGAATCCTCGAGCGGGCGCAGCAGGGACGTGAGGCGAAGCCTCTCAAAGTCCAGGAAGAGATCGGGACGTTTCTGCTCTCGAAGCTGGACAAGAGCACGGAAGGCGTGAAAGCCGCGAACGTGCGCCAGGAAGTGCTCCTGGAGTTCGAGAACTCCGAGAGGGCCTCGGCGGAGGAGCTTCTCGCCGTCGACGGCGGGGCGGCGCCGGACGCGATCGAGAAGGCGTACGAGGAGCGGCGAGCCACCTGGGCCCAGAAGCAGAAGAACGTCGAGAACGAGAGCACACTGTTCCTCAAAGTGGAGGAGATCCAGAAGCGTCTGGCCCGGGCCAAAGCGAAGCTCCTGGAAATGAACGCCGCACCGGTCGCGGAGCCGGAGCCCGTGACCGTTGCTCGGAAGAAGGCCTCGAGCGAAGAGCTCAAGCGGCTTTTTCGCGAGATCAAGCTGCGAAAAGTGGTTGAGGACGACGAAGGAACGATTTCCCTTCTCTACGAAGTGGTGGCGCTCGAGCCCGAGAGCGGGAAATACGAGGCGATGCTGGCCCAGGCCCTCGCTTCGCATCCGGTGATGAAGAGCAAGGCCGAACGTCATTTCCGGCGCGCTCTCTCCCTGAACCCGCAGAGCGCGGAGGTCCACTATCTTCTCGGCCGCTACTACCAGTCCTTCGACATGAAGTCCCGCGCCCTCGCCGAGTTCAAGGCATCTCTCGCCATCGACCCCAAGCTCTCGCAGGCGCGAAGTGCTCTGGTCGAGCTCAAGGGTTCCGACGGAGGATTCCAGGACAAGCTGAAGCGCCTTTTCGTTTGACAGGCTGGACGAAGTCCAGCCTGTGCGAGCGGAGCGAGCCCGGCCGGGAGGAAGTCCGCGGGAATCCGGCCGTCCTCCCCGAGCGAGGAGCGAGGGGAGCACTAAGGCTGATACGATCCTCTGCCGATGACCCTCCGGCGAGTTGTCCTTTCTCTCGTTATCGCCGGAGTACTCGTTGCGGCTTGCCTCGCTCTCTGGGCTCACCGTGTCCTCAACGGGAGTCTTCCCACCGTGGACGGCGTGCTCGAGCTCGAAGGCCTCGCGGCTCCGGTCGTCGTAGAGCGGGACGCCGCCGGTGTTCCCACGCTTCGGGGAGAAAGCCGCCTCGACGTCGCTCGCGCTCTCGGATTCGTCCACGCGCAGGAGCGTTTCTTCCAGATGGACCTCCTGCGGCGCCGCGCGGCGGGAGAGCTCGCCGAGCTTCTCGGAGCGTCCGTGGTCGACATCGATCGCTACCACCGTGTCCACCGCATGCGCGAGCGCGCCCGGCGCGTCGTCGACGAAGCGAGCCCCTTCGAGCGCGAGCTCGTTTCCGCGTATGTCGAGGGGGTCAACGCCGGGCTCGCGGCGCTCGACGCTCCTCCCTTCGAGTACCTCCTGATGAGGTCCGACCCCGCCACGTGGAGGGCGGAGGACTCGGTCCTCGTCGTGCTCTCGATGTTCTTCGAGCTCAACGACGATCGGGGCGCCTTCGAGTCCGCGCGCGGGCTCGTCCATGAGGTTCTTCACCCGGAGCTCGCAGCGTTTCTTACCCCTGCTGGATCTGAGTGGGACGCGCCGCTCTTCGGGGATGCACTCCTGCCCGCGCCGATCCCGGGGCCCGGGGTCGTCGAGCTCGGGACGCCGAGCTCGGCCCGGTTCGAATTCGAGCTCGAGGCCGATATCGGAAGCAACAACTGGGCGGTCGCGGGCTCTAAGACGAGAGACGGCGGCGCCCTTCTCGCGAACGACATGCACCTCGGCCACATCGTCCCGAACCTGTGGTATCGGGCGGCCATGAGCTTCGGTACGGAGCGCCTGGTAGGGGTCACGCTTTCGGGAACGCCGTCTCTCGTGGCGGGATCTAACGGGGACATCGCCTGGGGGTTCACCAACACCGGAGGCGACTTTGTGGACCTCGTCGAGATCGAAATTGCCCCCGACGATCCGAACCGTTATCGCACACCCTCGGGCTTCGTTCCCTTCGATCGACATCAAGAGAGGATCGCGGTGCGAGGTGAGGCCGAGATCGAGCTCGAGGTGCGGGAAACGATATGGGGTCCCGTCATCGACGAGGACCATCGTTTGCGAGCACGCGCTCTCCGATGGATCGCCCACGAGCCCGCGGGAGTCAACTTCCGGCTCACTCTCCTCGAAGAGGCTACGACGGTTTCGGACGCGCTCGCGATCGCCCCCACCGTCGGAATTCCCCCGCAGAACTTCGTCGTCGCGGACCGCGAGGGTTCGATCGGCTGGACGGTAGCCGGGCGGATCCCGAAACGCAACGGATTCGACGGAAGCGTTCCCGGCTCCTGGGCAAGCGGAGACCGAACGTGGGACGGTTTTCTCGGCGCCGAAGAGTATCCGAGGCTTTCGAATCCACCCTCGGGAGTGATCTGGACCGCCAACGCCCGCGTGGTCGAAGGCGAGATGCTCCAGAAGATGGGCGACGGCGGGTACGCGCTCGGAGCGAGAGCGAAGCAGATCCGAGACTCCCTCCTCGCTCTCGAGGACGCTACCGAAAGGGACATGCTCGCGATCCAGATCGACGACCGCGCGCTTTTTCTCGAGAGGTGGCGCGAGCTGTTCCTCGAGATCGCGCGGGAGAGCCCCGGGCTCGACGACGTCGAGAAGATCCTCGACGAAGGCTGGACGGGACGGGCCTCGATCGACTCCGCGGGCTATCGCGCGGTACGCGACCTGAGGCGGGCGGTGTTCCAGGAAGTCATCGGGACCCTCACCGCGGCGGCGAGCCGCGCCGACCCGCGTTTTCGACCGGGCCAGCTCCCCCAGTGGGAGGGACCGCTCTTCAAGCTCGTCTCCGAAAGACCCGCCCATCTCCTCCCGCCGCCGTACGAGAGCTGGGAAGAATGGCTGCGGGCGATTGTGTCGAAGACCTCGGCGTCATGGCCTCGACCTCTCGAACGCCGAACGTGGGGCGAAGCGAACACCTCGTCGATCGCTCATCCCTTGAGCCCCGCTCTCCCCTCGTTCCTCTCGCGACGGCTCGACGCGCCGCCGCGGCAGCTTCCCGGGCACACCGACATGCCTCGCGTTCAGGGCCGATCCGAAGGCGCTTCCGAGCGCCTCGTGGTCTCTCCGGGGCGTGAAGCCGCGGGTCTCTTTCACATGCCTGGAGGACAAAGCGGGCATCCCCTCTCACCGTACTACCTCGCGGGTCACGAGGACTGGGAGGAGGGTCGAGAGACCCCTCTTCTTCCCGGAGCGACGGTGCACACACTGACTCTGATCCCGCGCGGCGCTGCACCGATTCAGCGATAGACTGTGCTGGTCGAGATCGATGGCTCTGCATCTGTATCCCTCGAGCTGCGGGACGTATCGTTGACGGTTGGAGCGTGAGAGCATGAGCGACGTCGTCTACGTATCGAACGTGTACATCGAAAGAAGGACCGGCCCGGTGCGGGTCGCCCGCCTTCCCGGTGAGCCTCAGCCGGTCACCTTCAGCGTGCACGGCGCCATTGCGGCACACTATGGACGAAACCCCGCCGACATCGGTGAGCCGCATGCCGCTACCCTCGACTACGTCATCGCGGCGGCGGGTGGGTGACTCCTCGGCACCTTCGGGGGCGCGCTGGAGGCGCGCGGGATCGACGCGAGCGATGGGAAGTTGTCCGCGGATGTGCGCGGCGAGGTCGAATCCGAGGACGGTGTCCTCGTCATCAAGCGCATCCACATTCACATGACGTTGAAGGCGCCCGAAAGCGCCCGTCCCGTCGCCGAACGAGTCAATGGGTTCTACGCCGATCGATGTCCCGTCTACCGGTCTCTCCAGAAGAGCATCGAGATGACCTCGAGCGTCGCGATCGCGCCCGCGGGGTGACTCACCCCGCGCGGAACGTCCAGCCGAGCATCAGCATCGAGATGGCGATTGAGCCAGCTTCCCGCGACTCTCACCGCGATGCGGCTCCAGGGCGCTCGCAGGGAGACGACGACGAATAGCGTCGCGGAGACGCCGGAAAGCCCGAGAGCTCCGAGCTTCGCCGTTCCATTCAAGAACCCGTGGACGAGACCAAGGGCTGAAGAAACCCGGTGAGAAGGCCGGAAGCTTCTCCCGGCTGGATGTGAGCCGCGGCGAGGAAGAGCGCCGGCAAGCGCGGCAAGTTACGCCGTTCCCAGTTTTTTCCGGGCTTCGTCGTGCCTGCGGTCGAGCTCTCCGTTCCAGGGAGGGATGGTCAAGGTGACGTCGCCCTGGCACTGTGACTGACAGGCGAGCCGGATGAGCGGATGCCTGTCCTCGGGACCGTTCACGGCGTCGTAGCCGAAGTAGCGGAGACGCTCGCGCTCGAAGCTCGTCATCGGAGTGAGGTTCTCGCGTCCCGCGAGAAGTCCGATCCAGCAGTAGCCACAGGAGCCGACGCGGCATTCCACCGGAACCGGGCCGGCGGGACGGCGGTAGTCGAGGTGGCGATAGTCGGCGCCGGTGTCGCCTCCCGCCATCGCGATGTCTTGCCCGTTGATCGCCCGAAACACTCCGTCCGTTCTCCTCTCCTCCCACCGAACGTCCCACTTTCGGTTGACACCCTTGAGAAAGGTGAAGAGACCGTCGGCGCTCTTTCGTTCGCGCCGGGCGAGGACCTTCGCCTGGCCCTGGGGAAGGAGTGGCGACGCCGCCCTCGTGTCCTTCGAACGCTCGAAGCGCTCGAGGCCGACCTGACGCAACGTCATCAACCCCACGGCGGCGATGCCGAGTACCAGAGACGGATCGACGCGCTCCGAGGCGCCGACCTTCTGCGCGATCGAGCGAATGGTCGAAGCGAGCGAGTCCGTGGTCGCCTCGGCTTCCGCGAGGACGGCGTTCTTGACCCGCGCCCAGTAGTGGGCGCCGTACAGGAAGTTGACGGAGGAGTCGATCTGCTCCTCGAGGCGCCAGTTCCCCTCGAGGTCCATGAGCCGCGCGCCTTCCTTCGGGTCCGGCGACCCCGAGAGAGCGTCGTGGAGCTCGAGCGGCCAGAACCCGAACCAGATGCGGGTCGCCTCGCGGTCGACAGCGTGAATCGAAGGGCCAATCTCGTCGAGAGCGCGGAGCCAGTCCTCCTGGGACAGCGGTTCGAGAAAGCTGAGAAGCCGAGTCTTTTCCATAACCGTCATGGCGCCCAACATCCTAGCACGGGCTAGCACGGCGAGTGGAGCACGACCTCCGCTTGTGCTAGCTTCCCTTCATGAACTTTACCCAGTACCTCAAGATCCTGGCCCACCCGGTGTTCACCGGCTTGAACTTCCACATGCCGATGGTGGTGGACCTCTCGCACCCTTTGATCATGCTCAAGGGCGAGAACGGATCGGGGAAATCGACGCTTCTTCACTCGCTCCACTTCGCTCTCCGCGGAGAGCAGGTCGAGGGCTTCGTCTATCGAACCGAGCTCCTGGGGATCGACCCCACGAAAGTATTCCTGTTCGACGCCGAGCAGCACAACCCGAGACACCAGCTCCAGCTCTTCGAGGGCAACCCTGAAATGAAGGAGTTCCTCTCGACGGCGAGCCACGGCCAGGTGATGCTCTCGCTCTTCCGCGAGAGCTTTCCGAAGCTCCCCGACGGGACGGTGCTCCTCCTCGACGAGCCCGAAATGGCCTTGAGCCAGTCGAACCAGCGACGCATCTTGAAAATGCTCAAGGAGCTGGTCGAGCAGAAGAAGTTCCGCATCGTCACGGCCACTCACTCCGCGGCGCTTCTCGACGACAAGGAGACCTACGTCATCGACCTCGACCGCCACGTGAATCGAAACGTTATTCCCGAAGACATGGGAGTCGAGGGCCAAAGCACCCTGCATTGATTCTAAACCTGTGACAGTTCAGGCCTTTTCCCGGTCCGTTCAGGTGCCATTTGGGCCCGGAGAGCGCCCGTTTTGGCCAATTCGTTGATATTTCCTCGCTTGGGCTGACTCCTCCGTCTATTCTCTCCCCCGGGAACCCGTACTCGGGTTCGTCCATCCGGCAGCCCTTTTCCGGGCCAGCCATCATCGAACTGGAGAAGCGAATGCACCCACCCGTCAAGTATTTCGAAAAGGTCCTGACCGTTGCGGCCAATGGAGCCTGGCACGTTTTCGAGCGCTTGAATCGGATTCGTCCGAATGCCTCGTTCACTCCGAGCTGGTCGGACAAGCCGCTCCTCAAGTCCTGGCAGAAGACCAAGCCCACTCTGGGCTGGCCGCGAACCACGGATTCGTTGTGCCCGAAATGCATCCCCGAGGCGCGCACCAAGATTCTGAACGGCGAGGGGGACGTGAGCTCGCTCGTCAACGAGAAGGTGGGCGAGATCAAGGCTCAGGTCATCGAGCGCGACGGTCAGATCTGGATGGTGAAGGACTGCCCCATCCACGGGCGCTTCGAGGACGTGATGGCGATCGACGTCCATTTCTTCAAGCATCTCGAAGACGTCTTCCCCGGGCGGGACATCCGCGCGCACAACGACGAGAAGCTCCACCACCACGGAAGCAGCACCATCAAGCACGGCCGGGGGTCGGTTTTGACCGTCGACCTCACCAACCGCTGCAACATGATGTGCGACCCGTGCTTCATGGATGCGAACCAGGTCGGTTTCGTCCACGAGCTCACCTGGGACGACATCAAGACCCTTCTCGACAACGCCATCACCATCAAGCCCAGACGGCAGATGTCGGTGCAGTTCTCCGGCGGTGAGCCGACGCTCTCGCCCTACTTCCTCGACGCCGTGCGCTACGCCCGCAAGGTCGGCTACATCAGCACCCAGGCGGCGACGAACGGAATCGAGTTCGCGAAGAGCACCGAGTTCTCCCGCGAAGCGGCGGCGGCCGGCCTTCGCTACGCGTACCTCCAGTTCGACGGCATCGGCAACGCCGCCAACTCCCACCGCCACGTCGGAAACCTCTTCGACGTGAAGATCCAGGCCATCGAGAACCTCTTCAACAACGGGGTCGACATCGTTCCGGTCACGACCCTCATCAACGGAGTGAACAACGAGCAGGTGGGATCGCTCATCCGTTTCGCCCTCGACAATCCGAAGAAGATCCCGTTCCTCTCGTTCCAGCCGGTCTCTTTCACCGGCCGCGACGAGGCGGTGACGCCGGAGCGAAGGTTCGCGCAGCGCTACACGCTCTCGCACCTGGCGCACGACGTGAAGAACCAGACGGGCCTCGGCGAGCCTACGCGCGACTGGTTCCCGATCTCGTTCCTGGGGACGTTCTCCGACTGGGCCGACCTGATTCACGGACCGGGCCGGGACTGGGGACAGTTCAACTGCGGATGCCACCCCAACTGCGGTGTCGGCATGGCGGTCATGGTGGACAAGGAAACGAAGGAGGCGGTTCCGGTGACGGCGTTTCTGAACGGCGATCGCCTGGCGAACGACGTGAAGACGATCAACGACGCCTCCCGCGGGCACTTCCTCTCCTCGCTCGGCATGGGCCTCGCGGTCATGAGGAACTACAACCCCTTCAAAGCGCCGACGCACTTCACTCTGAAGGCGATGCTCGAGAAGTTCGACAAGACCTACGGCGTCACCGGCCGCAACTACGGGAAGGTGACCCCCGATCGGACGTTCGAGGACATCGAACTTCGGCGCAAGGACCGGTGGAACTTCCTGTTCATCGCCGGGATGTGGTTCCAGGACCTCTTCAACTACGACTTCCGGCGGACGGAGCAGTGCATCATCCCCTACGCCACGCAGGAGGGCGAGATCTCGTTCTGCGCATACAACACCGGAGTCGGCTGGCGGAACATCATCGAGAAGATGCACCAGACCGCGACCCTCAACAAGTGGTACGAGGAGCGCGGCCGCCACCTGATCTACGCGGGAAACAAGGAGGTCGACCTCCCGACCGTCGACCACTCACTCCAGCTCCGGACCGATGACGTGAACAAGGGAATCCAGACCGACCTCGACGCCAAGGGCATCGCCAAGACCGCGAGGGACGAGGTCCGGATGGCCCGCGACAAGAAGCAGCACGTCGTGAGAACTCCCGAGGACGAGGCGATGGAAATGCTCTACCGCGAGAAGGTCCTGAACCAGACGCCTTCCGCCGAGCCTCAGGCCGCGAAGCCCGCGGTCGTCCAGATCGAGGTTTAAGTTTAAGCTACCGAGCGAAAAGCTCTCAAAAAGGCCCCGCTCCGGCGGGGCCTTTTTTGTTTCTAGCCGCTGTCGACGGGCAGTAGGATATGGTCCTATATCTGACCATGATCAAGGTCAACATTACCGAAGCCAAGGCCCAGCTCTCGAAGTACTTGAAGAGAGTCGAGCAGGGAGAAACGGTGATTCTGGCCCGTCGGAATCGACCTGTAGCAGAGATCCGCCGCATTGCGGTTAGACGACACGGACGCCGGCCTATCGGGCTTTGTTCGGGGGACTTCGTCGTCCCCGCTGACTTCGATGCACCGCTCCCGGACGACCTGCTCGACGCCTTGCAGGGGCGCTGAAGCTTCCTATCGGCACGTTCCTTCGTGCCTATCCCGTGAAAACACTATGGTAGACGTCGCGCTCCACCGAGCGCGCTTCACCTACGGCGAGAAGCGCACGCTCCGCCAGAGCTCGGCCGCGTCGTACATCCGGCCATCGGTGACGACGAAGCGTACGGTCCGGATGTTGGAGATTCGCTCCAGAGGGTCAGCATCGAGAATGACGAGGTCCGCGCGCTTGCCGATCTCGACCGTGCCGAGGTCTTTGTCGAGTCGCATGGCGCGCGCGGGCACGATCGTGGCCGCCTGGATGGCCTCGATTGGAGTGAGCCCGGCTTCGACGTAGAGCTCGATTTCCCGGTGGAGGCTGTGTCCGGGAATCCCCTCGTCGGTGCCGGCGACGATCGGGACTCCCCCGCGGTGAAGCGCACCGACGATCTGGAGACCGCGCTCGAGCCGGGCCCGCGCGGCGGCAGGCTCGAGGTCGGCGTTGCCGGCGCTGTCGAACAGTCTCCGAAGAGGCGCCGGAATCTTGGGAAACCCCGGCTGAAAGGTGTCGATAGGAGTCGACGTCGATCGCCCGAGAAGCTCACCCCAGGAGAGCGTCGGATCGAGGACTGTTCCGTGCTCCCGGAGGAACTCTATCGTGCGGCGAAGCTCTTCGGAGCCCGGTTCATCGCGGATGGCGAGATGGGCGATGTGGTCCATCCCGGCCTCGACAACCTGCTGGAGGGTCATGGCCGTGGGGATGTGCCCGGTCACCGTCATGCCCAGTCGATGCGCTTCGCCGGCGACCGCGGCAACGACGTCCGGCTCGAGAAGGCTGTAGAGCTTCACCTGTTGGAAGCCGGCGTCGTGGTAGCGGCGGACTACGGCCCTTCCTTCCTCGGGAGTCGTGGCGGCGACGGTGCCGAACGCGTTCGGCCCTCCCCCGTCGACGAGCCCGGCGAGGAGAAGTCGCGGGCCGAGGGCCTTGCCGCTCGTGAGCGCATCGCGCAAAGCGAGGAGGAGCTCGCTCTCGTTTCCCATGTCGCGAACGGTCGTGACACCGGCCGCGAGGTACACCGGGCCCCACTCGATCTGGGTCACGTGGGTGTGCATGTCCCAGAGGCCGGGGAGAATCGTCTTCCCGCGGACGTCGATCGAGGCAACGCCGGGCGGAATCGAGATCCCGGCTCGAGGACCCACGGCCTCGATGCGCCCGCGGCGCATCAGGACGGTCGCGTCAGGGATGGCGGCGCGTCTCGTGCCTTCGACGACGGTCGCACCCACGAGCGCGTATGCCCCCGAGGCGAGGGGCTCGATGCCCTCAGAGATGCGGCCGAGATCGGCGACCGCCTCCTTCGCGGCTCGCGCCGCGAGTGTGGGGAGAGCTTCGGCAAGATCCTCTCGAACTCCTTCGAAGCTGAGCCCTCCGGCGCGCGTCACCGCCGCGGCGAAGGCGCCGCTTTCCGTGAGCCAGAGTGTCTCGCGTCCCCAGACCACCCCCTCGAGGGTGTAGCGGTCGAGGGTGACCACACGCTCTCCCACGCGCACTTCGTCCCGGCCGCGATTCTCGATACGGACTTCGTTCAAGGGCTCGCCCGCCTCGCCAGGAAGAGTGGCGAGAACCTCGGGCCGGCCGTGCGCGTTCCAATAGCGAACGAGCATCATCTGAACCGAGAACGGCGCGTACCCGTCGACGGTGAAGACCCGTTCTGGAATCGACACGCGGTTCGTTTCGCCGCGAACTCGCACGGACGCGGAGCCACTCTCGAGACTGACCTCGCTGTCAACGTTTACGAAGCGGTAGCTCTTGCCCTTCGCTTCGAATTGGCGGGGCGTTAGATCTCCCGCCATCCGGAGCGACGCCGCGAGCTGGACCCGGCCGCCGCGGTCCGTGAAATCGAAGTCGGATGTCAGCACGAAGTCGTCCCCGTCACGGGCGAGCGAGTATCGCTCGTAGCCGAGGGGAAGCTTCAGGTAGTAAAGCCGGAGGGTTCCCCCCTCGACGAGCTCAGGAGCAAGGGCCGCCCAGAGGAGATACGACAGAGCGACGTTCATGAAGGATCATCGATTGGGCGTGACCACTCTCTGCCGCTGGGTCCCGAGCCCTTCGATCGTGGCCTCGACGACGTCGCCGGGCTTGAGGTAACGAGGAGGTTTTCTCCCCATACCCACGCCCGCCGGCGTTCCCGTGCTTACCACGTCTCCCGGGAGAAGCGTCATGAAGTGGCTGGTGTAGGCGATGAGGTGGGCCACGCCGAACACCATGTTGGCGGTCGAGCTGCTCTGCATCGCCTTCCCGTTCACCGAGAGCGCCATCTTCAAGGCCTGAACGTTCGGGATCTCGTCCGCGGTCACGAGATACGGGCCGAGGGGAGCGAAGCCGTCCGCGCTCTTGCCCTTCATCCATTGCCCGCCGCGCTCCAACTGGAACGAGCGCTCGGAGAAGTCGTTCACCACCAGAAACCCCGCCACGTAGTCGAGCACGCGCGACTCCGAAACCAGCTTCGCCCGCGCGCCCATGACGACGCCGAGCTCGATCTCCCAGTCCACTTTGCTCGCGCCCCGCGGGATCACCAGGTCGTCGTAGGGGCCGGTCATGGCGGAGGTCGCCTTGGAAAAGAGGACCGGCTCCAAGGGAAGCTCCATTTTGGCTTCCTTGGCGTGGTCCTTATAGTTGAGTCCGATAGCGACGATCTTACTGGGACGAGCGATGGGCGAACCGAGCCGCACCGATCCCGGATCGATCTTCGGCTGCGACGAGGCAAAGACCGAAGCCCAGCGAGCGAAGCGCCTGAGGCCATGCGTCCCGAAGAACTTCTCGTCGTAGTCCTCTCCGAAGATGGATGCGTCGACCATGGAACCGTCACGGAGCAATAGCCCCGGACGTTCCTTGTCCTTCTCTCCAAAGCGAAACAGCTTCATCGAACTCTATCTCCGAACGTTGTTCACCACTTGCGGCAGCAGGATGATAACCCCGATGAGCGCCGCTCCCATAGCGGCGAGGAGCACGCCGGCCGCGGCGACGTCCTTGGCTTTCCCGACGAGCGGGTGGTGGCTGCCGCCGCTCGCCACGTCCCCCAGGAGCTCGATGGCGGTATTCAGCGCCTCCGCGGTCCAGACGAGGGCGGCGGCCCCGATGAGCCAGCACCACTCGCTCGGCGGGAGACGGAGGGAGAGCGCGAGGAGCGCGACCGCGGCGGTCACCGCGAGATGAATCCGCGCATTCGACTGCGTCGCGATCAGCGTAGCCACGCCTCGTGCGGCGTGGCGAAAACTATTTAGCATCGATTCTGCAGGGGACAGAGTTGGAAGCGGCATTCTACACGATGGAGAGGGGGGAAGGGAAAGCGGACCGGCGCCCGGTCTGGCGCGAGATCCGGCTCGCGGCCAAGCGAGCCTCACGCCATCATTTCTAGGATGTATCAGCGCAACGTCGCGAGCTTGCGGAGCGCTTCGTAGAGGGAGGCCCGCTCCGCCCGCAAGCGCTCGAGGGTAGACGAGCGCCGCCACCTCGTGAGCCGCACGCGAACCGCGTGCAGCGTCTGGCGCGCGATCCGTTGGTAGTGGAGCGCCACCATCGCTCCCACGGCGCTCAAGGTGAAGGCGAGGGCGCCCGTGAGCGCGGGAGCCCCCCGAAACCGCGGGTAGAGCTGCGATAGCCTCGTATCTCCCCAGGCCACGAGGAGCGCCACCGCGAGCCAGACGAGAGGAAAGGCGACGGCCCCGGCGACGATCATCAGGGACGCCACGTCCTTTCGCGCCGCCGCTCCCCATCGAGACAGAAGCCAAACGAGCGCCGCTGCCGGAAGGTTGACGACGTACCCGATAAGAAGGATCGGCGGAAGCACGAAGTAGACGAGGAGCGCCTGCAGAAGCGCGCTCAGCGCCATCTGTGGCGAGAGGAGCGGTTTTCCGCCATAGAGCTCGTGGTCCTCGATTCCGAGCGCCGTCAGGTCGGCATCGTACGCCTGGACGCGCCGAACGATCTCGCGCACTTCCTCGGGATGCGTTCGAGCCCGGTCGTTGTAGCCCGCCCATAGCCTGGAGAAAGCGAGCACCCGCTCCTTCATGTCGGGCCTCTCGAGGCTCGCCCCGGTCCGGTGGGCTCGCTCGGCGCGCAGAAGCTTTCGCGCGCGATGCATCGCGTGATGGAGATCCCAGCTCTCGGTCGCGTGGACCACTTCGCGGAGCGCTCTCTCGAGCTCGTCGGTGAGAGCGCGGTATCGAGACCGCCTTTCGTCGTCGCTCGCGCCTTCCGGCGGCGGGTCTTCGAGGCCGTCGCCGATCGCAAGCGGAGGGTGAAACGACACGAGGGCGCTCGACCCGAAGAGATGCTTTCGATCGTAGTGAAGGCCCACGGGAACGATGACCGGCGCGTCGACTGCGCTAAGAACGCGCTCCCGCGCGCGATAGTAAAGACGAGCGGCGCCGGTCCGGAGCTCCGTGGGGAAGGGCTCGTCGTGGCTCTGGCCTTCGGGGAACAGAAGCGCGAAGGCCCCGGAGGCGACGGAGGCCGCCATGGCGTCGATGCTCTTCTCGTTCGCCTCGCGTCTCGATTCGTCGGCGCCCGCGGGAAAGTCCCGACGGCGATAGACCGGAATCGCGCCGAAGGCGCGCAACAGAGAGCCGAGGATCGGCCAGCGGAAGAGCCCGTGGCGGGCCCCGACGACGATCCGTCTCGGAAACTGGCTCAAGATCAGAGCGCCGTCGACGAGCGCGTTCGGGTGCCAGGCGATGAAAATACCTCTACCGGCCTCCGGAAGGTTAGAGAGCCCCGTGACCTCCACTCGCCGAAAGAACGCGCGCAGGAGCGCGCGAAGGCATCCTGTGCCGATGCGATAAATCCGGGCGCTTTTCTTCACGCTGGCGCGGGATCATGTCCCCTCTTCGCGCTTCGGGCAAGTGGTGGTATAAAGAGCGGCCTTTTGGAAACCTCATCGAGAATGCCACCGACAAGCACCGCGCGAGAGCGCGCTGCCTCCGGCCATCCGCTTCTTTCGGCTCTCAATCCGGCGCAGCGGGAGGCGGTCGAGACTCTCGAAGGTCCGCTTCTGGTGCTGGCCGGGGCCGGCACCGGCAAGACCCGCGTTATCACCACTCGAATCGCGTACTTGATTGCGAGGGGCGTCGCGCCGTCCAGTATCCTCGCGGTGACCTTCACCAACAAGGCCGCGGGCGAAATGAAGGAGCGCGTCAAGGCACTCGCGGGGGAGCGCATGAAAGCGCTGACCATTGGCACCTTCCATGCTTTCTCTGTCCGCCTTCTGCGAGCGCACGGAGAGGCTCTGGGGCTCTCGCGCTCGTTCACCATCTGCGACAGCTCGGACCAGCTGAGTGCCGTGAAGTCGGTCATGCGCGAGCTGCGAGTCCACGAGACCACGATGCACCCCTCCGCGGTCCTGGCGCGCATATCGCTCGCCAAGAATCGGATGGAAACTCCCGCGTCGCTCCGGGAGGCGGCGACGAGCACCCGCGACGAGCTCGTGGCCTCGGTGTGGGAGCGCTACCGGGAACACCTGACGCGCTCCCGGACTCTCGACTTCGACGACCTCCTTCTCGAAACCGTTCGTCTCCTGAGAGAGCATGCCAAGGTCCGCGACTTCTGCCGGAAGACGTACCGCTACATCCTCGTCGACGAGTACCAGGACACGAACCACCCTCAGTACGAGATCGTGCGCGAGATCGCGGCCGAGCACAGAAACGTCTGCGTGGTCGGCGACGACGATCAGTCGATCTACGGATTTCGCGGCGCGGACATCCAGAAGATCCTCGGCTTCCATCGCGATTTCAAAGGCGCCAAGGTCGTCCGCCTCGAGACGAACTATCGCTCCACCCGCCCGATTCTCGAGGCGGCGAACGCCGTCATCCGCCACAACTCCGCCCGCCACGAGAAATCACTCGTCTCGGCCGTGGGCGAGGGAGCGCCGGTGCGCCTCACGCGTCTCGCGGACGAGACGATGGAGGCCCAGTTCGTCGTCGAGGAGATTTTGAAGCTCGTGCGCCGCGGCGAGGGGCGGCTTTCAGACGTCGCCGTTCTCTTCCGCACGCAGGTCCAGCCCCGGCCGTTCGAAGCCGAGCTCCGCGCGAAAGGGATTCCATACATCCTCGTGGGCGGCATGTCGTTTTTCGATCGCAAGGAGGTCAGAGACGTCGTGGCCTTCCTCAGGGTCGCGTCGAACCCCGACGACGAGCAAGCGTTTCTCCGCGTGATCAATACCCCTCCAAGAGGCATCGGGAAGACGACGCTCGATCGGGTTCTCGCGTTCGCGACCTCGGAAGGCATCTCCGCGCCGCGTGCGTTCGCGCGGGCCGAGGAGATCGAGGGCGTGAGCGAAGATGCGATCGAGGCCTACGAGGATTTCCGAGGCCGCCTGGCCCGGGTCTCGATCGAGAACGCGACCCACGATCTCGTCGCCCGGCTCGGTGGCCTCCTCGAAGCCGTCGACTACAAGAGCGAGGTCCGCCGCCTCTATGCCGACCCCATGACCCGCGAAGCCCGCTGGGCCGCAGTGGAGGAGATGCTGAACTTCGCCGAGAACTACACGCGCCGTTCGCCGAGCCCGACTCTCGCGGGGTTCCTGGAAGAGCTGGCGCTCACGAGCGGCGATGAGCCGTCCGAGCGGGAGTCACCGGGCGACGCGGTCACCCTCATGACCCTCCATGCCGCCAAGGGACTCGAGTTCCCCCACGTGTTTCTCGTGGGGATGGAGGAAGGCCTTCTCCCGCACGCTCGGGCGGTCGCGGATGGAGGCTGCGAGGAGGAGCGGCGCCTCGCCTACGTCGGCATCACGCGAGCGATGCGGGCGCTCACCCTCAGCTTCGTCTCCGAGCGCGCGAAGTATGGAAAACGGATCGCGGCCATGCCGTCGCGCTTCGTCTTCGAGATGCGGGGAAAAACACCGCCCGAGGACTGGATTCCGGTCGAGGCCACGCTCGGTTCCGGAAACGACGACGAGCCTAGGACGCCAGATAGGGGATCGTCTGCGGCCCCCGCGGGAGGACGCAAAGCCGGGCGCCGGGGCCGGCGCTCTCGAGCGCGCGGCGGGTCTCCGCGGAAACGTCCTCGATAGGCTCGAAGTGCGCCGCCCGCAATTCCTCGCGAGAGAGAAAGCTAGTCTTGACCAGGACCCGCGCTCGTTTCTGGATTTGAGACTGGACCTGGACCTGCCATTGATCGGGCTCGGCGAAGCCCGGCTCGTGAACCATCGCCAGAAGCTCTGAGGCTGAGGCTCTCCTCTTGAGCAAGTCCGCGTAGGCGCCGTGATTGGGAAGCCCGTCGCGGCAC
This sequence comes from uncultured Acidobacteriota bacterium, assembly GCA_964553925.1. Taxonomy (GTDB): domain Bacteria; phylum Acidobacteriota; class Vicinamibacteria; order Marinacidobacterales; family SMYC01; genus DAISKN01. The sequence goes on along the minus strand of CAZKNR010000041.1, from coordinate 10,858 downwards.
TCGGCGGCGCACACGATGACCCCGCCCTCCTTGACGATCTGGGCCGCAGCCGACATGCCCTTCACCGACTGGTAGAGATTCTGATCGAGGGGGAATCCGGAGTTGGTGGTGACGACGACGTCGAACGGAGCTTCGACTCCCCGCATCGCCTCTCGTTTCGATTGAGCGCAGGCGCGCCGGTGTTCCTCGAAGAGCTCACCCGCGAAGGCCGCGGTGATCTGTTTCTCGCCGTTCAGCGTCACGTCGAATGCGAAATGCACACCCGTCATCCGCGCGATCTCTCGCACGTCGTCGTGGATGGGGTTTCCCTCGGTAACGCCCCAGATCGCTTTCGGGTGCCCGATGTGTCTCGCGTCGTGGAGGACCATCGTGGTGTCGAGCCCGGCGAGGCCGGGCGCCACCATCTTGGGACCGCCGCTGAAGCCCGCGAAGAAATGAGGCTCGACGAAGCCGGTGGTGATCCGGAAATCCGCCTCGAACCATTCCCGGTTGAGCCAGACCGGGACGCCGTTAGGCGTCTCTCCCGCATGCTGGAGCGTTGAACGATCCCGGGCGTCGTGGTTGACGACGCGGTAGCGCTCCACGATCTCGGAGCCGAGCATGCGCTCCAGCTCCTCTTTGGTGTTGGCGCGGTGAGTACCGGTGGCGACGAGGATAACGACATCGTTCGGGCGGACGAGGGGCATCGCTTCGAACAGGGCCCGCAGCATCAGCTCCCGCGGCTGAGCGCGCGTCCCATCGCAGACGGAGATGGCGACGCGGCTTCCCGGGGTCACGAGCTCGGCCGGCTTCGGCGAGAGGATGGGCGCTTCGAGGGCCCGGCGAAGCTCCGCCATGGGATCGGCCACCCCCGGAGGGTAGGCGGGCTCGATCACGGTCGTGCGCTCGTCGGGGAGCTCGACCTCGAGGCCCTCGGTTCCGTAGTCGAGGCGGACTTTCATGACTTGATTTGGTAATCCTAGCCTTCTTACACTCCTAAAGCTCCACGACGATTCCCAGTCCCTTCTTTTTCGCCTCTTCGAGGATGCGCGCGCCGACGGAGACATCCTGGACGGCGTTGCCGACCGACTTGAAGAGCGTCACCTGGTCGTCACTCGAGCGGCCCGGCTTCGTCCCGGCGACGATCTCGCCGATCTCGGCGTGAACGCTCGCCTCGGTGATGAGCCCTCGCTTCTTGGCGATGATGAGGTCCCCGGCCTCGGCCCAAACCGCCTCTCGCGAATCCACGACCAGAAGCGCCCGAGCGACCGTCTCCGCGGGAAGCTCCTGCATCTGGGGGGTGAAGGAGCCAATGGCGTTGATGTGCGTTCCCGGCTTGACGTCGGAGTCGAGAAAGACGGGAGTGGTCGACGTGGTGGCGGTACAGACCACGTCGGCCTGGGAAATCGCTTCTTTTGCCGTCGAGGCGACGTCGATCCGCCGCGGAATCGGCGGACCCGCTTCCGTCATCTCGTCGCAGAACTTTGCCGCCGCTCCCCGGCGGGTGTCGAAGACCAGCACCTGTTCGATGGACCGCACCGTACAGACCGCTTGAAGCTGGGTGCGGCCCTGGACCCCGGTTCCGAGGACCGCCACCGATCGGGCGTCGCCGCGCGCCAGGAGATCGGTCGCCGCCCCCGACGCGGCGCCGGTGCGAAGCGCGGTGAGATACGTCCCGTCGATGATCGCGGTGGGGAGGCCCGTCTCTGGATCCACCAAAATCACCAGGGCGTTGATGATGGGAAGCCCTTGCTCGATATTGCCGGAAAAGACGGAGACCATCTTCATACCGAGCTCGTCCGTCTCCTGGAGATAGGCGGGCATGAACAGAGTGACCCCGTCATGAAGAGGAATGCCGAGCTGCGTTCGAACGGGAACGCGGGCGCGGCCCCTCGAAAGCTGCGCGAAGGCCAATTTCACGGTCTCGATCGCCTGGGCCATGCTGATCGCGCTTTTGACTTCCTCTCTCGAGATGATCTGGAGCTTCATGGCCGGAAATCCTATGGCGCTCCCGCGCCCCAAGCAAGCTGCTCGATTTTTGTGATAGAAAAGGCAGCTTCGAGGTCCTATTGACGAAACTGTCCGGCGTCTACACGGTTCTGCCTACGCCCTTCGACGAGAACGGAGCCCTCGATCGAGAAAGTCTCAAAAGAGTCATCGAGCTCTTCCTTGGAGACGGCGTCTCCGGGTTCACCGCCCTCGGGGTCGCGAGCGAGGTTGCGCGTCTCTCGGATGCCGAGCGGCAGCTCGTGCTCGAGACCACGATGGCGAGCGTCAACGGCCGCGTTCCGGTCATCGTCGGGGCCACGGGCTCCGGGCTCGACACCTGCCTCGGCTACTGCGCCGCCGCCAAAGAGGCCGGCGCCGCGGGCGTCATGGTGAGCCCTCCCCGGATGCCCAAGCTAAACTCGGCCTACGTCCACCGCCACTTCGCCGCGATCGCCGAGAAATACGATTTCACCATCGTGATCCAGGACTACCCGCCGATCTTCGGCTATCACATGGAGGCCTCGCTCCTCGTCGACCTTTGCCGCAAGATCCCCTCGGCACGGACCATCAAGCTGGAAGATGCCCCGACTCCCTACAAGACCGCGCGCATCCGCGAGCTCGAGGACGGACTCGGCATCGACATCTTGGGCGGCCTAGGGGGCGCCTACCTCATCGAAGAGCTGATTTCCGGCGCCACCGGCGCCATGACCGGCTTCGCCTACCCCAAGCTTCTGGTCGAAATCGTCTCCAAGTGGAATTCGGGCCAGAAGGACGAAGCCGCCGACTTCTTTTATCGTTACGTTCCGCTGATGCGATTCGAGTTTCAGGAAGGCATCGGCATGGCCATCCGCAAAGAGATGCTTCGGCGGCGGGGCGCTCTGAAGCACGCCGGGATCCGAGAGCCGGGCGCGACTCTGGACCGGTCAACGCTCGACACGCTCGATCGCATCTTGAAGTGGTTCGATCTCGACTGATTAGGAGATAAGCATCGATGGGTGCCTTCGACAGCGTGATTGCCGCATCGCTTCCCCTCGTTCCCAAACCCTTGGTCAGGGTCTTCTCCAAGCCCTACGTGGCGGGAGAGACGCTGTCGGACCAGCTCCGCGTCATTCAGGAGCTCAACGCCCAGGGCTTCATGGTGGCGAGCGGGATCCTGGGCGAGTTCGTCACCAAGAGGGAGGAATCGGAGCAAGCGATCCGCGACTACCAGCAATGCCTCGACGAGATCGCGGCCCGGAAGCTCGACAGCAACATCCACACCAAGCCCACCCACCTCGGCCTCAAGCTCGACAAGGAGTTCTGCTACCAGAACATGCGGAGGATCCTGGAGCACGCCAAACTTTCCGGGAACTTCATGCGCATGGACATGGAGGACTCTCCCTGCATCGACGACACCCTCGAGCTCTACTGCCGGCTCCGCGAGGACTTCGACAACGTGGGCGTCGTCATCCAGGCGCGCATGCGGAGGAGCCTCGCGGACGTGAGAAAGCTCGCGGCGGCGAAGGCCAATGTCCGCCTCTGCAAAGGCGTCTATCTCGAGCCTCGAGAGGTCGCCTACACCGACTTCCGGATCATCCAGGAGAACTACACCATGCTCCTGGAGGAGCTTTTGGGCGCGGGATGCTACGTCGGGATCGCGACCCACGACGAGCTCCTGATCTGGCAGGCCTGCCGCCTCATCGATCGACTCGGGTTGAAGCCTCATCAGTACGAGTTCCAGATGCTGCACGGAGTCGAGCCGATGCTGCGCCGGACCGTCCGCGCGCAGGGGCATCGTCTGCGGGTCGCGGTGCCCTTCGGACCGAACTGGTATCCCTACTCCATAAGGCGGCTGCGGAAGAACCCCGCAATCGCTGGCTACGTTCTCAAGGCGGTTTTCAAGGGTTGAGCGATGTGAACGAGTCCAACGGGCGCCGCAGGTTCTTGCGCTACCTCGCGGGGAGCCCGCTTCTCGCCCTTCCCCAGAGCGGGCCGATCTCGGATCCCGCCGAGGCTCTCAACGTCTTCGACTTCCACGAGGTCGCGAAGGCCGTGCTGCCAAAGGCGCACTACGGATACATGGCGACGGGAGTCGATGACGATCGCACGCTTCACGCAAACAGCGAGGCATTCCAACGATATCAGCTCCGCGTGCGGCGGCTCATTGACGTGAAGACGGTCGATACATCGACGGAGCTCATGGGAGCTCGATGGGAGACGCCGATCTTCCTGTGCCCCGTGGGAAGCCAGAGGGCGTTTCACGCCGATGGAGAGATCGCGGTGGCGAAAGCCGCCCGGGCAAAGGGGCACCTTCAGATCCTCTCGACCACTACGACGTCTTCGGTCGAGGAGGTTGCGGAAGCCCGGGGCGCCCCTATCTGGTATCAGCTTTACCCCACGGAGGACTGGACGATCACCCGATCGCTCCTGAAGCGCGCCGAGGCCTCGGGTTGTCCCGTCGTCGCTCTCACCGTCGATCTCTACGGCGGGAGCAACCGCGAGACCATCGCCCGTTTCCGGAAGCTCGACGACCGCGACTGCGACGTCTGCCATGAGCCCGATGGCGGCTACGCCGGCTACATCCGAGGGAAGCCGATGTTCCAGGGACTCGACGTCTCGGGAGCGAAGAGCAACTCCCCGGCGGATCTCAGTTGGGATTTCGTCGACCGTCTGAAGGACTCGACGTCGATGAAGCTTTTCTTGAAAGGCATCGTCACCGGCGAAGATGCGGCGCTCGCTTTCGAGCACGGGGTTGACGGCCTCATCGTTTCGAACCATGGAGGCCGCGCTGAGGAGAGCGGCCGGTCGACGATCGAGTGCCTTCCCGAGATCGCGAACGCGGTGTCCGGCAGGATCCCCGTCCTCGTCGACGGCGGCTTCCGCCGAGGAACCGACGTCTTCAAGGCCCTCGCCCTCGGCGCCGACGCCGTCGGAATCGGCCGTCCCTACCTCTGGGGCTTGGCGGCCTTCGGCCAGTCCGGCGTCGAAGCAGTGCTCACGATTCTAAGGCGCGAGCTCGAGATGGTGATGCGCCAGGCGGGAACGACGAAGGTCGCGCAGATCGGGCGTGAGTACGTCGCCGACACACGAGGATCGGGGTAGACAGACATCCCCTGCCACGAGCGCGCTGTCAACAGCAGTCACTCCGCCCTTCGAAGGCCGGTCGTCTCGCGGAGGACGTTTCCCGTCGAGAACACTCACTAGGAGTCGGTGGATTCGGACTCGATAGGCACGAAAAAGCCCTTTGCCGGGCACGAAAGGAGCCAATCGACGACCCCCTCGTTCGGTCCGGTCTTTCGACGGACTAACCGGTACTCGCCCCGACCCAGACGCTCCACTTCGAACTCTTGTCCCGCCTCGATGCGGTCCCGCCGGCGAATCTGGGCGGGCAGAACGATCTGACCCTTCGACGAAACTCGGGTCTTCATCTCAGGTAAGCTATCGTCATTACGTCGCTTCCATCAACCAGGGCGACAGAGCGGAAGTCTCACGGCCGAACGGGGTTTACAACTCCGGGCGCTTTAGCTCGCGAGAGGTTCCGGTGCGACAAATCGTGAGCGCTGACGACGCCAGTCCTCGGGGATCTACCGCCGGTGCTAGAATACTCCGGTGCGATTCCCGGACGACTCCGCAGCGCAGGCGCCCGATTTAGGCGTCAACGAAGGCGGCTTTCGCTTGAGCGAGAGTTACCTGGCCGCGATCGCCTGGATCGAAAACCTGCCGCAGAACCAGAACGGGTCCGAAAAGACCTGGGTCGAGGAGACCATCGAAGAGTCCAGGATGCACTTGGCCAAAGCGGTTCGCGTGAGCTGAGACGTTGGACCGATTCCTTCGGCTTGCCGCCGTGCTCCAGGAAGCCAAGGCGCGGTTCGTAGTCATCGGAGTCTGGGGCGCCAACTACTACGCCAAATCCGCCTCCACGCTGTTCACCACGCACGACCGGGACCTGTTTTTACCTTCCGAACCCGGAAACCTTCTCCTGGTATGGCAGTCCTGTCGATTGGCAGGACTCGCGTTATCGACCGGCGATGAGCCCCTCGGCGAGCCCATCGATGACTTCCTCGCGGAGCGCGTCGTCGAGCGCAGGGCGCTGACCCAAGCCACGGACGGACGGGGCCTCGATGTCGACCTCACCCTGGTCATGGAGGGGTTCGGGTTCGAAGAAGTCTGGAACGATCGCCGGTTGTTTCGGGTGGAGGACGTCGAGATTCCTGTGGCCCGACTCTCCCACATCGTCGCGTCCAAGTCCAAGGCGAACCGTCCCAAAGACCGACTGTTCTTGGAGACCCACGCCGAGGCGCTCAGGCGCCTGATTGAAGGAAGCTGACGTCTCTTCGGTGGAGCCGAAACCATCCTCTGAAGGGACGACGGTTTACGACAGCTCACAAGCGCGAGACAGCTCTACCAGCCGCGGAGCCCCGATAACGAGCGCGCCACCGTAGCCATGGCGCCGAGCCGTATTGTTGACTAAGCTGAAGTTGAATCCTGGTGATCTGACAGGTGAGCACCGGGGGAGGTTGTCGATGGAATACCCAGTTGTGGTGGAGAAGGACGAGGAGGCGGGTGGATTCGTGGTTTACTGCCCGACCCTCAGGGGGTGCGTTTCCCAGGGCGAGACGGAAGAGGAGGCTTTGGAGAACATCAAGGACGCAATTCGGACCTACCTTCTGAGCCTTGAAGACCTCAAGAAGCTCAAGCCCATGCGCACGGTCGAAGTCGCCTTGTGAGCAAACCGCCCCAAGTCTCCCATGACCGACTCGTTCGTGCTCTGGGGCGGAAGGGGTTCTGGGTTTTGCGTCAAGGAAAACACATCTCCATGACCGACGGCACGCACATTGTCATTGTCCCCCGCCAGGCCATCATCAAGCCAGGTACTCTTCGACAGATTCTAGGCGCGGCCGATCTGACGGTTGAAGAGATCAGGGAGCTGCTATAGCGCTTGCATTCAACGCGAGCGCGATCAAGGACCAACGCGCTTTCAAGCCGGATCTGCGAAGGACAACGGACTCAGGCCACGGGTCAAGGCAGGAGCCGTTCCAACGAACACGTGTGCGCCGACTTCAAGTTTCACTTGAGGATCCCAACCGCCGTTCACCGCTCCGGGGGCTTCGCCCAGCCGGGGAAGGGGCCGGCTTCGACCCGTGTCCGTGCCCTCGTCGGCGGCGACGCGCAGGTTGGTGAAGGACCGAAGCCGCTCGAGGATCTCCTCGTAGGGAACCAGGTCGAAGATCCGGCAAACGTTCGGCGAGACCACTTCCCGCGCCGAGCGCACTTCCTGCCGCAGGAGCTCCCGCGCCCGCCCGCTCGAAAGACGCTCAGCAAGGAGCGCCTTGAGTGCCACGTCCACCCGCAGCTTGAGGTCGAAGGCCCGAAACACCTCGCCCATCCCGCCGCGGCCCGGACTTCTCGAATCTGGTAGCGCTCGCCCAGAACCCGGCCCAGCCCCGAGCCATCGAGGGTCGGGTTCTCCTCGGGCTCCGAGTCCACAAGCGCCAGACTCAAGAGACACTTCGGGCAAAGACCCTGGATCGAGGCATCCGAGGGAAGCTCCATCCCGCAGTCGGGACAGGAGCCGGACTTCGCCCTCGGAGCCATCGCCTAACATATGACGGAACGGGAGAGAAAGGTTTACGCTTCGCGGCCAAAACGAGCGAATGCCGGACGGCATGTCGATGTCCGGGCGGTGGCTGGGCGCGAAGACATCGGCGCAGAGAGGGTGAGCGCGGACGAGGTGGTGGCCGTCTGCAGTATCTCGAAACCGCACCGGTGGCTGGCAGGCGCCAGCCGACCTGAAGTGTATTTCGTAGGCATTCACCGCATTCCTCGGGAGCGTGGAAGCTGGTTCTGGCCCGTCCCCTATACCGGCGGCTTGACCATAATTGTGGTCGGTCTTATACTGACGATCGATGAAATGGACCGTGACTCTGAAGGAATCGGTCATTGAGGATTTACGTTGGTTTGGGAGGAAAACGGGACGCTTGTTGCTGAAGGAAGCCGAGCAGCGGTTGTCTGCGGACCCGCTGGCCGAGACGCAAAACCTGAAGACCCTTCAGCCGAACCCATTGGCGCGGCGCGAGCTCCGTCTGTTCGGCAACTACAGAGTGCTATTCAACGTGGAAGTAGATGCTCAAGAGGTAGTGATCGTCCTCGTCGGCGAAAAGCGAGGAGATTCCCTGATCGTGCAGGGAAAGGAGTTCACCCATCACCATGAAAGTCATACCGCTAAGTAAGGCGAAGGCCAAACTGAGTCAGTACGCTCGGCTCTGCCGCGACGAGCCTGTGATCGTGACCGTGAACGGCGTGCCGGCTTTCCAGTTGGTACCTCTGGAAGAAGACGACGACCTGATCGAGCGCCTGTTGGAATACAACCCGGGGTTTCGACGCACGTTGGAAAGCCGGCTGCGCGAGAAAACCGTCTCGGTGCGGGAGGCAAGAAGGAGGCTTTAGTTTGTATGCCATGAACAGACTAATTCCTTGCGAGTTATATCTGACTTATAAACCGGGCGTACTTCCTGGCGTCGGTTGGATCCGAGGGAAGCTCCATTCCAACGATCGGGAGAACGGGTAGGTTAGACTTCGCTTCGGAGCCACCGCCCTATCGCAATCGGATAGAAACGTTACGACGCTCTACCAGCCGATGGCGTAGCCGTCACGCCGCGGATCGGCCCCTCCCATCAGCACTCGGGTCCTGGGGTTGATGGCAATCCCCTGCGCTCCTCCGAAGGTCGGTGAGAAATCACCGAGGAGCTCGACCTGGTAGCCCATTTTTCTCAAGGCTTCCACCGTTTCCGGAGTCAGCCGGCTCTCGGCGATGAGGCTGAGGCCTTCCATGCCGCGCATGCGGGGCGCATCGATGGCATCCTGGATCTCCATCCCGTGGTCGAGGACGTTCATGAGGATCTGGGGAACGGTCTCCACGATGCCGATGCCGCCCGGGCTTCCGATGGTCAGCACCGGCTCGCCGCCTTCGAGCACGATGGTGGGCATGATCGGATAGGAGACGCGCTTTCCCGGCGCGACGTCGTTCGGAAGGCCGGGAGGGTCGAAATCGAACCAGAACATGCCGTCCATCATCCAGAGACCCGTGTCTCCCACCATGACGTTCGATCCGAACATGTGGCCGAGCGACTGGGTGATGGCGATGACGTTTCCTTCCTTATCGGCGACAGCGAGGTGGGTGGTGTGCTGCCCCTTGTCCGAGATCGTATCGGGCTTCGGCGGCTCGAAGGCGACCGCGCGCTCCGGGCTCACCTCCCTGCGCTTGTCGGCGATGTAGCCGTCCGAGAGCAGGCGAGCCAGGGGAACGGGAACGAACTTGGGGTCCGATGAGTACCGCATGCGATCGTATTTCGCCAGGCGCACGGCTTCGGCGTAGAGGTGCAGGAACTTCGGGGAGTTGTGGCCGAGCGCCCCGACGTCGTACCCCTCCATAAGGGCGAGCTTCATGAGGCCCGCGAACGAGCTCGCTGGAGGGGGCGCGGTCGCGATGCGATATCGGCCGCGGTAAGTAAGGAAGACCGGCTCCAGCCACTCCGTCCTGTAGGCCGACAGGTCCTCGAGCGTGATGAGCCCCCCGTGTCGCTTCATTTCCTCGACGATCGCCTTCGCGATCTCGCCCTTGTAAAAGACGTCCGGACCGCCCTGGACAATCTTCCGGTACGTGGCGGCAAGGTTCTTCTGCACCAGGAGCTCCGAAGCGCGGTACGGCTCCTTGTCTCCCTTGAGGAAGATGCTGGCCGCGCTCGGCGTGAATCCGGAGACGGGCTGGGGAATCCCGGTAAAACCCTTGGCGAGCTCGAGGTCCTTGTTGTGATCCCGAAGCACTGTCTCCAGGAACCCCGTTACGGGAAAGCCGTTCTCCGCGTAGTCGATCGCGGACTGAAAGACGTCCTTTGATGGAAGCTTGCCGTAAGTTCGGTGGATCTCGAACCATCCGGCGAGGTTTCCAGGCACGGGGATCGACTTGATGCCGCGGCGCGCGCGCTCCCAGTCGGGAGCGCCCTGGCGGTAGTCGGCGGGGTTCGTTGCCTTGGGGGCCGCGCCGCCAAACTCCAGAACGCGGATTTCTTTGGTCTCGGCGACGTAGAGAATCGCCGTTCCGAGACCGGCCATTCCCGACATCATGGGCTCGACCACATTCAAGGTCGAGGCGACGGCGATCGCGGCGTCGAAGGCGTTGCCGCCCTTCTTGAGAATGTCGACTCCGGCTTGGCTGGCGAGAGGGTGCGCCGATACCACCATCCCGTTTCGCCCCATGACGGTGGGGCGGGTCCGGTTGAGACCGGGCCAGGGCGGCGTCGGCTGTTGCACCGCATGGGAGATCGCGGCCGCCGAAAGGATTACAGCGAACGGCCAGGTCGGGCGTTTTCGTCGCATGAGCTTGCTCCTTGAGAATGTGACGGTCTGGGAGTGGAAGTAAGCCGGCGCGCTTCAGTTTCCGGGGGTCTTGCAGGGCGTGGACCATTTTTCGCAGGGCTCCACGACCTCGGTCCGGCCATACACGAGCGTGATGGCGTTCGTGCCCTCGGGTCCTGACACGGAAATCCCGACGGTGAGAGTTCGGCCATCGTCGCTGAGGGCGATGGCCTCTTTCACCTTCACGGGGGCTCCAGACGGAGGCACCAGGTTTCCTTCGCTCGTGAGCGTCCGCGCCTCCCACTTCGATGCCATGGTGATGGTGCTGGTCTGCGCTACGGGAGTCGAGCTCGTTCCTCCTGGCTTGTAGATTCGGGAGTGGCTTTCGTTGATCTCGCTCTCGATGACCAGGGTCCCGTTCGCCGCCTGAGTGATGTGGATCTTCTCCGGCGCCCCCGCCCCGATAAGGCCCGGCCAACCGGGCTCGGCGGAGACGCGACTTCGCTCGACGTCGAGTTTCCAGGTTCCGGACATGTCCGGCCCTGCGCTCTGCGCG
>CAZKNR010000040.1:0-26328 GCA_964553925.1 uncultured Acidobacteriota bacterium | reverse complement strand
CGGAAAGCCCGAGATCGTGGTCAACATGCCGCGCCTCGTCTCCGAGCGGCACGAGTTTTCTTCGGAGCTCCTGAACCTGGCGCGGGTCATCCGCTGACCCTTACAACAAGTCACTTTCGCGCTCGCGGCGTGAGCTTCGTTTCCCGGCGCTCTTCGTCGCGCAGGTAGACGACGGTTACCGGTTCTCCGATCTTCACCACGTCGAGGGCGTAGGTGTAGTCGTAGATGTTGCCGATCTTGCGGCCCGCGAACTCCACGATTACGTCGCCGCCCCGAAGCCCGGCTTCCTCCGCCGGGCCGCCCTCGATGACCCCGCTCAGCAGCAGCCCGTCGACCGCGGTGGCGTAGTCGGGAATCGTACCGGTGAAGATGCGCACCGTGTCGCGGCTTCCCCCTTGCTGCGGGGCGCGGGCAACCTTGATGAAATCCGGCTTCGTCTGAAGGCTCGCAATCTTCTGTGTCAGAAGCGCCCCGAGCGTAACCACTCGCTCCAGGTCTTCGTAATTGATGAGGTCGGCGCGATCGGCGGGACGGTGGTACTCCTGGTGGCTCCCGGTGAAGAAATTGACGCTCGGGACTCCCGCCTGGTTGAAGCTGGTGACGTCCGTGGGTAAGTACGGGTCCTCGCTCACCTGCACGTCGAACCCCACGACCACGTTCGCCTGCTCGATGAGCCGGGGCCAGACGGAGCTCGTTCCCGCCGCCTGCAGCACGAGCTTGTTGTCGCGCATCCGGCCCACCATGTCGAAATTGACGTAGGCGGCGATGTCCGCCGCCGGGATCGCGCCCATTCGAACGAACTCGCCCGAGCCGAGGAGGCCAAGCTCCTCCCCCGACCAGAACGCGAACGCCACCTTCGCCTTCCTCTCCCGGCTCCCCTCTTTCTCCGCGATGGCGAGGACCGCGGCGACTCCCGAGGCGTTGTCGTCCGCGCCGTGATGAATCTCTCCCGCCTCGTCTTTTCCCGCGAGCGAGTTTCCGTCCTTCCCGCGTCCGAGGTGGTCGTAGTGAGCGCCGAGAAGGATCGTGGCGCCTCCGAGAGGTCCTTCCGTGGTCGCCGGGAGAAACCCCACGACGTTGTCGGCAGTCCGCGATTCCTTTTGCAGGCGGACGTTCAAGACGAGCTCGGCCCCCGGTATCGCGAAACCGCCCACGTGAGGGTTCCCGCTGTCGAGCGCTTTCTGCGCGTCGGCAAGAGTCTTTCCCTCTGCTCGCTCGAAAAGCTTATCGGCTACGTCTCCACGAATCGCCGCGGCGACGATGCCCGATCCGGCGACAGCGCTGTCGAAGCTCATCTCCACGAGCTCGCCGGCGTTCGGCGACCTCGGTCCCGATACCAAGAGCAACCCCTTGGCGCCGCGATCGCGCGCGTTCATGGCCTTGAAGCGAAGCCCGGAGTAACGCGCGAGAACGCTCTTGACCTCGGTGGTCGCGTCCTCGGGAAAGTACCGCAGCACGAGGACGATTTTGTCCTTCACGTCGAGGCCGAAGTAGCTGTCATAGCCAAACCCCTGGCTTTCGGGAACGGTGATCCCGTAGCCGGCGAAGACCAGCCCTCCCGCTGCCTCTCCGTTATCCGAGAACGAGAGTCCGCGGACCGATCCCGGCGGCGCGTTCCAGCCGGAAACCGAGAGAGCCGATCCCTGGTCGGTAACGCCAGAGGTGAACTCGAACGGTATCCGGAAAGAATCCCGGCCTGGCAAGGGACGGACGCCCATGCGTTCGAGCTCCTGAATGATGTAATCCGAAGCGCGCCGTGCGCCCTCGGTTCCGGTCAGCCGGCCTTCCATCTCCTCGGAAGCGAGCCTCGTCACGTGCGTCCTGACATCCGGGGACTCTCCCCGGGCGACGACGGCGAGCAAGAGGAGCGACCCAGAAACGCGCGAGGATCCGCGAATCATCGGATGCTGCTTTCCTTTCTTTTTTGCGGTGGCGAGGCTTTCAGCGCATCGAGTGCCCTCTCGTGGTTCCACTCCGCCAGGAAAATCTGACCTCCTCCTCCTGAGCCGCGGTTCGAGGTCCAGGAGAGCCGCTCTCCGTCGGGTGAGGGCACGGGCAGACCGTCGAAGCCGGCGGTATAGGTGATGCGCACCGGTTCTTTCCTCCCCTGGGTGTCCACGAGGAAGATCTCGAAGTTCTCGAAACCGAGCTTGTTCGAGGCGAAGAAGAGGTACTCGCCCGAGGGGTGAACGTAGGGCGCCCAGCTCATCGAAGAGAAGTCCGTGATGCGCTGGACGCCGGTGCCATCCGGCTTCATCGAGTAGACGTCGGCGATGAGCCCATCGGCCTCGAAGCGGCGAAAGACGATCCTCTCGCCGTCGGGAAAAAAGAACGGGCCGCCGTCGTACCCGGGCGTACGGGTGATGCGGGTCGCCCCCGAGCCGTCGGCGCGCATGATGTAGATCTCCGCGAAGTACGCGGGGTTGGTCTCGAGGATCTTCTTCTCTTCGGACGTGAGGTCCCGATTGTAGGCGTCCCGCATCGAGGAGAACACGATCCAGTCGCCGTCGGGCGAGTAGCTCGCCTCGGCGTCGTAGCCCACGGCCTCGGTGAGTCGTTTCAGGGCGCCCGACGCCGCCTGGTAGACGTAGAGGTCCATCTCCCGGTCGTAATCCCAGGCGTAGCGGCGCTCCTTTCCGGCGGCACGCATCTCGAGCTCCGCCTTCTGCAGCTCCTCGGAGCGAGGATCGTGGTGAGTGGAGGCGAAGAGCACGTTTCCGGTGTGGCCTTGAAAAAACGCACAGGTGGTCTTTCCCGATCCAGGGGAAACGCGCTTCGTTTCCCCCGTCGCGAAGTCGAGCTCGTAAATCTGATAGAAGGGATTGCCGGGCTCCCGCTCACTCTGAAACACCATCTGCTTTCCGTCCGGCGAGAAGTACCCCTCGCCCGCGCGCCGCCCTTCGACGGTGAGCCGCCGAGGGCGGGAGAGAAAGTCTCCCTCGGTATAGACACCCTCCTCGGCGAAGGCGGCAAAGGAAAGCGAGCCCAGAAGCAGCATCGCCGTTGGAACCGTCCGTTTCATTGCCGCCATTGTAAGATGCCGGACGCGAATGGGCTACAGAAGCTTGAGGGAGTCCCTTCTGGACCTCGAGCGCCACAAACAGCTGGTGCGCGTCTCCGAGGAAGTGGACCCTTACCTGGAGATGGCGGAGATCCAGCGCCGGGCGTATCAGGCCGGAGCTCCGGCGCTTCTCTTCGAGAACGTGAAGGGATCCCGCTTCCAGGCGGTCTCCAATCTCTTCGGAACCCTCGAGCGCGCCCGCTTTCTCTTCCGCGATTCCCTCGAACCGGTGAAGAGGATCGTCCAGATCAAGGCCGATCCCGGCAACGCCTGGAGGAGTCCACGCGGCCTTCTCGCCGCCCCCTGGACCGCTCTCCGCTCGCTTCCAAAGTCCGTCTCCTCTGGACCCGTCCTCGAAAACCGGGTCGCCTTCGAGGACGTTCCCCGGATCCAGAGCTGGCCCGACGACGGCGGTCCGTTCATCACCCTTCCCCAGGTCTATACGGAACCCCCCGACGGCGGCGGTGTCATGAAGTCGAACCTCGGCATGTACCGGGTTCAGCTCTCGGGCAATCGCTACGGGGCAAATCAGGCCGGGCTCCACTACCAGATCCACCGGGGGATCGGAGTCCATCATGCCGCCGCCGTTCGCCGCGGGGAGCCGCTCCGGATCAGCATCTTCGTGGGAGGACCACCGGCTCATACGCTGGCCGCGGTGATGCCGCTTCCGGAAGGCCTGAGCGAGCTCTTGTTCGCGGGGATGCTCAACCGCAGGCGATTTCGCATCGCTCGCCGCGACGGTTTCGCGATCGCCGCCGAGGCCGACTTCGTCATCACCGGCCGAATCGACGAGGCTCGCACTCTTCCGGAAGGTCCCTTCGGCGATCACCTCGGATACTACAGCCTGGTCCACGACTTTCCCGTCCTCGAAGTCGAGTCCGTCTACCACCGCGATGACGCCGTCTGGCCCTTCACCGTGGTCGGGCGCCCTCCTCAGGAGGACACCACCTTCGGAAAGCTCATCCACGAGCTGACGGAGCCCATGGTTCCCGTCTCGCTTCCGGGCGTCAAAGCCCTCCACGCGATCGACGCCGCGGGGGTTCACCCGCTTCTTCTGGCGATCGGAAGCGAGCGTTACGTTCCTTACGGAGAGCGCGAGCCCCGGGAGATCCTCACCTGCGCCAACGCCATTCTCGGATTCGGCCAGGCGTCGCTCGCGAAGTACCTGTTCATCGTGGCCCAGGAAGACGACCCCGGTCTCGACGTGAACGACGTCGAGGCGTTCTTCCGCCACCTCCTCTCGCGGGTCGACTTCCGCCGGGATCTCCACTTCCAGACGCGCACCACGATCGATACTCTCGACTATTCGGGCACCGGCCTGAATTCCGGCTCGAAGCTGGTGGTGGCGGCGGCGGGGCGAGCGAGGCGGGAGCTTTCTTCGAATCCCCCTCCGAACCTCGGCCTCATAGCGCTCCCCGGAGTCCTGGTGATGAAGGCGCCGAAGTTTCCCGGCTACGTGCGGGTGGCAGCGGAGATGGAAGAGCTTTCGCGACGGCTCGCGCTTCTGAATCTCACCGGATTTCCTCTCGTGGTCCTCGCCGACGACCCTGAATTCGCGTCGGGCAGCCTGAGGGATTTTCTCTGGGTGACGTTCACCCGGTCGAACCCTTCGCACGACGTTCACGGTGTTTCGAGCTTCATCGAGCACAAGCACTGGAGCTGCGAAGGATCGCTTGTCATCGACGCCCGGCTGAAGCCGCACCATGCGCCGCCTCTCATCGAGGATCCCGAAGTGACGAAACGGGTGGACGCCCTCGCGTCGAAGGGACGAAGCCTCCACGGAGTTTTGTGATGAGAACTTGGTCGCGCCGCGAGCTCCTCTTCGGCATCGCCGCCACGGTCCCGGCAGCCCTTTCGTGCCGGAGCCGCGGGAGTCTTCCCCTCGGCGAGTTCGAGCCCCGGAGCATGCTCCTTGTCCCGGAGACGGAAGTCACGAGGGCGCGATTCCCCGCGATCGACTTCCACAGCCATCTCAGCTGGTCGGCGGCAGGGCTCGGAGCCGAGCCCTACGGGGAGCGCATGAACCTCCTCGCGCCCGTCTCATCCCTCCTCGAGGTCATGGACCGGAGAAACGTCCAGACGATGGTGAACCTCACCGGAGGCGCAGGAGAAGGACTCGCCTCGGTCCTGAGCGCTCTCGATCGAGCGCACCCGGGACGGTTCCTGACCTTTACCGAGCCTTCCTGGAACGCTTTCACTCGGTCGGATTTCCCGGCGTTCCAGGCGGAGCAGATCGAAAAAGCGCACCGGATGGGAGCGAAAGGGCTGAAGTTGACGAAAAACCTCGGCCTCTACCTACGCGAGCGGGTCACCGAGGGCTCCCTCGTGGCCGTCGACGATCCCCGCTTCGATCCGATGTGGGAGGCCGCGGGCGGGCTCGGGATTCCCGTCGCCATCCATGTCTCCGATCCGGACGCGTTCTTCCTCCCGACAGACCGCTTCAACGAGCGCTACGAGGAGCTCTCAAACCACCCCGACTGGTCCTTCCACGGAAAAGACTTCCCCTCGAAGGAGTCCCTCCTCGAGGCCAGGAACCGGGTCTTCGCCCGGCACCCCCGCACTCAATTCGTCGCGCTCCACGTGGGAAACCGATCGGAAGACCTCGTCTATGTAGCCTCCTGTCTCGACCGGCACCCGAACATGCACGTCGAGATCGGCGCCCGCATCGGCGAGATCGGCCGCCAGCCGCGGGCGGCGAAGCGGTTCTTCGAGCGGTACCAGGACCGCATCCTCTTCGGGACCGACGCCGTCCCTCCACCCCTCGGACTCGAGACCCCTCAGCAGATCTTCGGCGACCAGCTCTACGAGGTCTATTTCCGGTTCCTCGAAACGGCGGACGAGTACTTCGACTACGCTCCAGCTCCCGTTCCACCGCAAGGACGGTGGCGGATCTACGGGCTCGACCTCGAAGAGTCAATCCTGGAGAAGGTCTATCGCGACAACGCGGCTCGGCTCCTCGGCCTTGCTTGACTACAGGCCAGGAGGAGAAGAAAAAAACGGTAGAGTCGGGATGACCCTCGCACCGCAACGGTGCTATCGTCGCCCCCATGATCCCGGTCTCGGCGCTTCTGTTGCTCCTTCAATGGCCGCTCGATCCGCATCTCCTTGCCGTCGAGGATGCCCGCGATGACCCCGCTCCCCTCGTCGCGGCCCTGGTGGGTCCTCACGCGCGACAGGCGATTCGCGCGCTCGGCCGATTCGAGCGGCCCGGGCTGGCGTCGGCGGTCCTCCCCTTCCTTTCTTCCGAGGACCCCGGTCTCAGAATCGAAGCGCTGACCGCTCTGGCGCAGATGAACGCCGGCGCGCCGCTTCTGCCGCTTCTCGGGAGCGAACGGAATTCGCGAGTGAGAGCAGCCCTTTATGAATCCATCGGCCGCCTGCCCGAAGCGACCGAGGACGTTCTGCTTCTCGGGCTTCAAGAAGAAGACTCGGTCCACTCCGGCGCCATGAAAGGGCTCGAAAGTTTCTACCGGCTGCGGAAGGTTACGCCGGGCGACTCCGCGCTGGCGGCGATCCGCATGACCGTGCGCGAATCGCGCTCCTCGACGGTGCGTGAGCTCGGGCTCCTCGCGCTCAATCGCGCTTCCGATCGGGATACGAAGACGCTCGAGGCCGCGCTCATCGACGCGGACCCTCTCGTTCGCCTTCTTTCGATCGCCGGATTGAAAGAGTGGCGAAGCGATCCATCGCCCCTCGTGCGCTATGAAGCTCTGCGGGTAGACGGTGGCTGCGCCCGCGCCGAGGCTTCGCTCTCGGATTCGAGCGAGCACGTGGCCTTCCTTGCGATCGATCTCCTGGGAAATGGCTGCCCTCCCGCGCCGCTCGAGAGAATCCTGGAGGAGAACCGCGGCTGGCGGCGGCCGGCTCACGCCCTGGTCTCCCTCGCACGGGTCTCGCCCGAGCGCGCGCGCCGGGAGTTGCCGCGATTCGTTGCCCATCCTGTTTGGCAAGCACGGACCTACGCCGCCCGCGCCGCGAAGGTACTCGGGGATACCGAGTCTCTCGGGAAGCTTCGCAAGGACGAACATCCGAACGTCGTCGCCGAGGCGCTGGTGACGCCCCAAGAGGCGCTCGCCGCTCTCGCGAGCAACGACTACGGGCTCCAGGTGACGGCGCTCGAGCTTTTGAAAGGGTGGAGAAGCGCTTCGGCGGAGCCGGCTCTCCTTGAGACGCTGTCTCGGATCAGCCGGCGCAGGGAGCCTACGTCCCGGGACCCCCGCCGGCTTCTTCTGCAGAGGCTGGGAGAGCTCGAAGGCGTCGAAGTCGCGGGAAAGATCGAATATCTCTTGTCGGACTTCGACCCCGCGATCGCCGCCTTCGCCGCAGAGATCCTGACCGAGAAGACAAGAAGAAAGATCGTGGCGAAGACGACGCGGTTCGCGTCCGACCCCTTGCCGTCTGCAAATTTCCTCCTCGGCCTCCAGGGGGCGAGAGCGACGATCCAGATGAGGGAAGCGGGGAGCTTCGTAATCGAGCTTCTCCCCGAGGCAGCGCCTCTCACGGCGGCACAGTTCGTCAAGCTCGCCGAGTCGGGCTACTACCGGGGACTTACGTTTCACCGCATCGTTTCCAACTTCGTGATTCAGGGCGGAAGCCCCGGCGCCAACGAGTACGTGGGCACCCCGGGCTATATCCGCGACGAAGTGTCGACGCTCTCCCACGCGCGCGGCACTCTCGGGATCTCGACCCGTGGCCGCGACACCGGCGACAGCCAGATCTTCGTAAACCTCGTCGACAATTTCCGGCTGGACCACACCTACACGGTCTTCGCCCGCGTTGTCGCGGGAATAGAAAACGTGGACGCGATTCAGGAGGGCGACGTCATCGAGGCAATCGTCGTCGCGACACGCTGACCCGGTGCTAAGCGGCTTCGCGCATCCAGCGCAGAGCTTGCTGCATCTCCGACGCCATCCGCTCCCGGGGGAAGTAACACCTCCGGCCGTGGCCGGGGAGAACCCACTCGAACGAGCAGGCCGCGAGCTTCTCGCTCGATCGAACCAGACTCGCCCAGTCGTACCAGCAGGCGCTCCTAAAGGCGTAGATGTGACCTCGGGTCTCGCTCCAGGCTAAATGATCTCCGGTGAAGAGAAACTCGTCCCTGTAGAGGAGACAGGCAGAGCCCCGCGTGTGGCCCGGTGTCGGAATCAAGAGAAGGTCTTCGTCCAGGGCTACGGGATCCTCGCCGCCGATCGGCCGCTCGATGTCTTGCGTTCTCGGGCCGAGGTCGCGCTCGTGCATCACCCGTTCGCAGCCGAAATGCTCCCGGAACTTTCGATGGTCGGCGACGTCGTCGCGATGGGTCAGGAACATCAGGGCGACACCGCCGAGATCCTCGAGACGCCGCACCAAGGGCATGGTGAATCGAGGCGAGTCCACGAGGACGTTTCCCCGCTCTCGCGCGATCCAATAGCTCGCCGCCCCGAAGCTGGACTCACTGTGAAACCCCGCATGGAACACGTTGTCGTGAATCCGATCGGGAAAGGCCTCCATTGCCGCCGCCGGGTCGTGCTTCTCCGTCGTACCGATCGAGCCCGTGGGGCAGGAGACAAGCGCCATGAGAGCGCGCCTCTGCCCCTCTTCGGTTTCGGGCTGATGATGGACGCTCGCCTGGTCCTCCCGCTCGGTGAAAGTCGCAGGCGCCATCCAGCGGCAGGTATCGCAATCGATGCAGCTCGAATCTACGTAGAAGTCCCCGGGAGCATTGTGAGACAGACGCCTCGAAGCCTGCGCCATGAGCCAGTATAACGCCACGCCCGTGGGCCCTTGATCGGATACAATACGCGCTCCAGGAACCGAGAGGGGGTCGGAGCCATGTCGCTTCGCGCGGTCGCTGACGTTCGTCATCTGTCGCGAATCGTCCTGCTTGCGGCGGTCTATTTCCTGCTGGCGGACTTCGCGATCGCGCCGCAACTCTTCGAAGGCGGCCTGGGGAAAATCGTCTGGCCCGCGAGCGGGTTCGCGCTCGCGGTCCTCCTTCTCTACGGCGTCGAGCTTTGGCCGGGGGTGGCTCTCGGCGCCTTCCTGGCGACGCAAACGATCTCTGGCGACGTCGTCTACTCCCTGATGACCGCCGCCGGGAACTCTCTCGAGGTGGTTCTTGCGGCGCTTCTGCTCCGGCACGTCGCCCGCTTCGATCCCCGAATGGAGCGGGCCCGGGACGTGGTGGCGCTGGTTTGCTGCGGAGTCCTGGGCGCTTGCGGCAGCGCCCTTTTCGGAACCCTGGGGCTGTATCTCTCCGACCTGGCACCTGTCGATGCGCTCCTCCGAATCGGCTGGAAGTGGACGTTCGGGCATGCCGTGGGAATGGTCGCGGTTACCCCTTTCGTTCTCACGGTGAGCTCTTGGTGGCCTCTATGGAGGGAGCGCAAAGAGGCGTGGTCGTGCGTGGAGGCTTCGGCGCTCTTTCTCCTCCTGTTCCTGGTGGGCGCGGTCGCGTTCTGGGGCGGGGCCGGCCTCTTTCGCGAGTACGATCTCGAATACCTGCCGTTCCCGCTTCTCGTGTGGGCGGCCTTCCGCTTCGGCGTTCACGGCGCGGCCTCGGCCAATCTCATCACCTCGGGGATGGCTGTCTTTGGAACGGCCGCGGGATGGGCGCCCTTTGCCTCGGGCTCTTCGAGCGAGGACCTCCTTTTGACCTGGAGCTTCGTGAACGTGAGCGCGGTGACGACGCTGCTCCTGGCGGCGGTGGTGACGGAAGGGCGGAGATCCGAGGAGGAACGGCACAAGAGTGAAACGCGTTACCGTACCCTCATCGAGCAGGCGGCCGACGGAATCTTCTCGACCGACGCCCAGGGCCGGCTGACCGACGCCAATAGCCGCGGCTGCGACATGCTGGGACTCGATCGCGAGGGGGTCCTCCGTCTGGAGCTGACTGATCTCGCCGAGTCTCGAGACCGGGACCGCGTCCGCTCGCTGGTCAAAGACCTCTCTCCGGGAGAAGCCGCGATCTCCTCATGGCACGTGCCCCGCGCGCGGAGCGAGGTCACGTTCCCCGCGGAGGTGAGCATCAAGCGGCTGGACGACGGCCGACTCCAGGCGTTCGTGCGCGACGTCACCGAGCGGCTCACTCTCGAGGAACAGCTCCGCCAGTCGCAGAAGATGGAAGCGGTCGGTCTTCTCGCGGGCGGGATCGCCCACGATTTCAACAATCTCCTCACGGCCATCATCGGCCATAGCGACTTCGCCCTGACGCGACTCCCCCGAGAGCACAAAGTGCGCACCGACATCGAGGAAGTCGCGAAGGCCGCCGGCCGCGCCGCCGACCTCACGCGGAAGCTCCTGGCGTTCGCCCGAAAGCAGCTGGTGGAGCCGAAGCTTCTGAGCCTGCACGATCTCGTGCTCAACCTCGAGAACATGCTCAAGCGGGTCCTGGGCGAGCACATCGAGCTCACCATCCGGTCCGACGGCGAGCCCTGGATGGTAAAAGTAGATCCGGTGCAGCTCGAGCAGGTGGTTCTCAACATCAGCATCAACGCGCGCGACGCGATGCCGAGCGGCGGGCGGCTCGAGATCGAATGCCGGAACATCTACTGGAGTGGCGACGGCACCGACGAGACCTCGCCCGGAGCCTACGCCACCCTCACGGCCAGGGATACCGGCGTCGGAATGGGCGCCGAGACGCTGTCGCGGGTGTTCGAGCCCTTCTTCACCACGAAAGACCGAAGCCAGGGCACCGGCCTCGGGCTCGCCGTCTCCTATGGAATCGTGAGACAGGCGGGAGGCTACATCTGGGCCACGAGCGAGCCCGGCAACGGGAGCACGTTCCGGATCCTCCTTCCCCGCTCGACGGAGCTTTCGAAACCGGCCGCGGAGGCAGGGCCCTCTGCCTATACCCCGAAAGCGGAAGAGGGTTCGGGGAGCGGCGGCGAGACCATCCTCCTCATCGAGGACGAGCCAATGGTGCGGGACGTGGCTCTCGAAGTTCTGAGGTCGAGGAGCTACCGGGTCCTGACCGCGCGCGACGGAGAGGAGGCGCTCTCGATCTCGAGAGCCCATCCGGCGGAAATCCATCTCACGGTGACCGACATCGTCCTCCCCGTGATGAGCGGCAAGGAGGTGGCCCGCCGCCTCCGCGAGACGCGACCTGGGCTGAAGGTTCTGTTCATGTCCGGCTACGCGGAAGAGCAAGTGGTCCACCGCGGGGTCGTCGAGGAGGACGTGGCGTTTCTCGCAAAGCCCTTCACGCCGGCGGCGCTCACCGAAAAAGTCCGGCTCGTGCTCAAGAACGGGACCGACCGGGTCTGATTCAGAGCATTACAATGAAATATGCCGTCGGACAAAAGCGGTAGCGCGGCGTTCCGGTGGCGCTGGCCGCTTCTGTTCGCCCTTCTGGGATTCGGAGTGCTGGCCCTCGCCGCCTACGTGTTTTACCGGGCTCAACGACTCCCGGGCGAGCTCCTCGAGGAGGGCCGCTCGATTGCGAGCGAGCTCCGGTCGGTGGCGGCGGCATTCAAGACCGGCACCATCACCACTACCTTCGTGAGCTACGCGGCGGAGATGAGCGGGAGCCAGAGGCTCCAGTTCGCCACCCTCAAGGAGATGGAGGTCTTCGAGCGGACCGACCGCGCCCAGGTGCTCTGGGGTCAGCTCGAGCTTCCCGAGGTCGTGGTCAGAGCCGAAGCTCCGGTGGAATACACCTACTACCTGGATCTCGAGGAGAGATGGGATTTCTTGCTCGAGGGCGAGAGGGTGCTGGTTCAAGCGCCCCAGATCCGGTTCAACACCCCGGCGATCGACGTCTCAAGGCTTCGCTACGAGGTCAAGTCCGGGAGCGTCTTTCGCGACGAGGCGCTGGCGCTCGAAAACCTGAAGCGCGGCCTCGGCGAGCTCTCGCGCGCGCGCGCCGCGGAGAACGTGGGCCTGGTGCGGGAGCTCGGGCGCAAGCAAACGACGGAGTTCGTCCGCACCTGGCTTCTCGCGAAATACGACGACGCATCGTCCTACCACGTCGAAATCACGTTCGCGGGCGAAGCGCCGATTCAAGAGGTTCAGCCGATTCAGGAGCCGGCGGACGCGCGCACGCTCCGGTAGCGCTTCAGTGAAACCTGCCCGGGAGGCGCGCCTTTGGGCTTGCTCACGTCCTTCACCTGAGCGACGTGGACGGAGACTTGTCCGGCGGCCCGCGCCTTCGAGTGGCGGGCGGCGAGCGCCGCCGCGAAACGAAGGGTCTCTCGCGGAAGGCTCGAAAGCCCCTCGGGATTGCGGACGATCACATGAGAGCCGGGACAGCCCGCCACGTGGAGCCAAAAGTCGCGCTGGGAGGCGATCTGGAACGTGAGCGTGTCGTTGTCTCGCGCCGTCCGGCCCACGAGGATCTCCATACCGTCCGGCGAGCTGAAGCGCCGGGCTATTTGATCTTCGCGCGGTCTCACCGGCGGAAAATCCCCGGGTTCGCTATAATCCGGGCACCATGCGAACCGTGGCTGCGACAGCGTTCGTGCTTGCGCTTTTCGGCGCCGATTCCGAAGCCCAGACGCTCCGCGTTCAATGGGACCGGAAAGTCGATTTCTCGGTCTATCAGAGCTTCGCCTGGATTGAGGGCACGGCGGCGGTCGACCCCGAGGTGAACAGAATCCTCGTGGAGTCGATAGAGAACGCGCTCTCGATCAGCGGAATCTTTCCCGGCGAGCCCATTGAAGAAGACCCCGACCTCCACGTCGTGTACCACGCCTCTGCCCAGAAGGAGTTTCAGGTGGAGGGCGGATACCGCCGCGACTGGAACGACTCGGGCGCTCTCACGGTCGATAGTCACGTCGCGGGAACGCTGGTGCTGGATCTCGTGGACGCGCGCGAGAACCGCGTCGTCTGGCGTGGCATCGCCACCGCCACGATCGGGAGCGATCCCAAGAAGGCCAAGGGCCGGATCGTTGCCGTGGTACAGAAGATGTTCGCCAACTTCCCACCCGCGAACCCGGCCTCCCGGTAACTTCAGTTCTGCGGTCCATCCGTCGCCGCCGCTTTCGAGGGAACGACCACGGGCGGCAGACTCAGCCCGGCGACGATCCGGTTGAGCGCCAGAACCTCGCTCGCCACAATCTCGCCGAATCGCGATCGAAGTTTCTGGAGATCCGGCTTCAGCTCTTCGAATCTCTGGTGAGCGCCCGCCGTGGGACGAAACTCCCCCTCGACGACGTAGCCGTAGAGGGAGGTGAGCTGGTTATCGATCATCGGCGGAAAGTTGAGCGGGTCCTGGCCCGATTTGCTCTTCACTTGAGTGATGGATTCTTCGAGCTCCGTCAGTTTCTCGTTCGCCGATTTGACCGCGCTCGCGATCTCCTCGCTTTCGAGGCCCGCCTTCTTCACCCGCTCCAGAACGGACTCGGACTGGCTCTTTACGTCCCGGAGATCGCTCAGGACCTCGAAGAGCGACCCGATCTCGGAAGCGACTCTCTTTCCGAAATCGTACTGATCCCTGAGGTCCGCTGCCGTGGCGAAAAGACTCGGGGTGAGAACGACCTGAAGGGGCACCGTCTCGCTCCAATCGCCGGTCGAGAGCCGCGCCTGGAAAGAGCCGGGCACGACTTTCATTCCCGGAGCGCCTCCCCAGTGGACGACACCTGGCGGAAGCTCGGGACCTTTTTCCCTCAAATCCCAGGCGAAGCGGTTGAGCCCCTTCTGGACCGGAAGCTTTGGGTCTTCTCGGCGAGGTCCAAAGCGCGGCGCCGGTGTCTCGTCGACCGCTTCTCCCGGCTTGCCCTGAAAGCTCCGGAGCACGGCTCCGCCCGCGTCCAGGATTTCGAGCTTGACGTCTTTCTCCGGAAGGTCGCGGAAGTAGTAATCGAGGGTTGCTCCGTCGACCGCCCCTCCGCGATACGCGGTCCGCGGCGCGAAGAGATGAGCGCCGGCCTTCTGCACCTCGTCCGTCATCTGGTGAAGGGCGCTCACGTCATCCAGCACCCAGAACGCGCGGCCTTGGGTCGAGACCACGAGGTCCTTTCGATGAACGCGCAGGTCGGTCACAGGGGTCACAGGAAGGTTGAGCTGAAAGCGCTGCCAGTGCGCTCCGTCATCGAACGAGGCGTACAATCCGAACTCCGTGCCGGCGTATAACAGACCCTTGCGATCGGGATCCTCGCGAATGGCCCGGGTGAAGCTCGTCTCCGGAATTCCGTTTTTTCCGCTCGTCAGGAGATTCCAGCTCGTACCATAGTCGTTGGTCCGAAAGATGTACGGCCGAAAATCGTTCTCGCGATAGCGATAGACGGCGATGAACGCCCTTCCCGGGTCGTGAGCCGAGAGCTCTATCACGTTCACCGTTCCACCAGGAGGCATGTCCTTCGGCGTGATCTCCTTCCAACTCGCCCCAGAGTCCCGGGACAGGTGGACGCGGCCGTCGTCGGAGCCCGCCCACAAGAGCCCCCGGGTGTGAGGGGACTCCTCGAACGCGAAGACGGTGTTGTAGACCTCGACCCCGGTGTTGTCGCGGGTGATCGCCCCTCCGGAATAGTCCTGCTGCTCGACGTTGTTTGTGGTGAGGTCGGGGCTGACGACGGTCCAGCTCTGGCCGTGGTCCTTCGACATGTGCACCACCTGTGAGGCGTGATAGAGAACGTCCGGGTCGTGGGAGGAAAGGCGAATCGGCGCGTTCCATTGGAAGCGGTATTTCAGATCGCGTGCCGCCTGTCCGAGCTGGAGCTGCGGGTAGTGAAGGATCTCCCGCACCTCTCCCGTCTTGCGGTTCGTGCGCTCGATGCTCCCGCCGTAACAGCCGGCGTAGACCACGTCGGGATCGCGCGGATCGACGGCGATGTGCCCGCTCTCGCAGCCGCCGACGGAGTACCAGTCGGGCACGACCTGCCCGAATCCCCTTCCGCCGCGCATCGGAACGGAGATGGTCGAGTTGTCCTGCTGCGCGCCGTAGACGCGGTAGGGCCACCTCTCGTCGACGACCACCCGGTAGATCTCGGCCGTCGCCTGGTTCCGCTGCGTGGACCAGGACTTCCCTCCGTCGAACGAGACGTTCGCTCCGCCGTCGTTGGCGCTGATCATTTTGAGCGGGTCATCGGGATTGAGCCAGAGATCGTGGTTGTCTCCGTGGGGAACCTCGATGCGCTGGTCGAAGGTCTTCCCGCCGTCGACGGACTTGAAGAAGGCGACGTTCAGACCGTAGACCGTGTTCTCGTCCGCGGGGTCGGCGAAGATGTGGATGTAGTACCACGGACGCTGCCTCAGGTTCGCGTCGCCGTTGATGCGCAGAAAGGTGTCCCCTCCGTCGTCGGAGCGATAGACCCCTCCCTTTTCCCCCTCGGCCTCGAGGAGCACAAAGACTCGGTTCGGATTCGCGGGAGAGACGGCGACGCTCGACCGGCCCACGACGCCTTCGGGAAGCCCGCCTTTGACCTTCTTCCAGGTGTCCCCGGCGTCGGTGGTGCGATAAACGCCGTCGTTCTCGCTCCCCGACATCAGAGTCCAGGGTTTCCTCTCCGCGCTCCAGGCGGATGCGAAGAGGTTCCGCGGGTTTTTCGGATCCATCGAAAGATCGACGACACCCGTTTTCTCGCTGACGTACAGGACCTTCTCCCAACTCTTTCCGCCGTCCTTCGACCGAAAGACCCCGCGCTCCTCGTTCGGCCCGAAGATTTGCCCGAGAGCCGCGACGTAGACCAGGTCCGCATCCCGCGGGTGAACGCGGATCTTGCCGACCTGTCCCGCCTGGCGGAGCCCGACGTGCTTCCAGGTCTTGCCCGCGTCGGTGGATTTGTAGACACCGTCGCCGACGGAGACGTTCCCTCGCGGGCAGGCCGAGCCCGTCCCCACGTAGACCACGTTCGGGTCGGAGGGCGCGACGGCGATGGCGCCGATCGCCCCCACCCCGAGAAAGCCGTCGGTAACGTTCGCCCAACTGTTCCCGGCGTCGGCGGTCTTGAAGACACCGCCCCCGGTGCCGCCGAAGTAGTAGACGAGGGGTTGGCCGGGGACACCCGCGACCGCGGTCGAGCGGCCCCCGCGGGAAAATCCGACGTCGCGAAACTTCAAACCCGAGAGGAACGACGCGTCGACCTTGACGTTCGCCGGATCCTCGGCGTAGTCGTTGTAGCTTCCCTGCCCCCGGAGAAGTCCGGCGCCGGATACCACCAGGATGAAGAGTGCGAGCGTTCTCATTTCGATACTCCTGTCGTGAATCGCAACAGAGTGGTCGACGTCTTTCCGTCGTCGGAAAGAGTGAGGATGTACAGCCGATCGTATTCGTCGGACGCGATCGGAGATCCCGGCTCCCCGCCCAGGAGCTGAACCAGCTCGGGAGTGGTGTCGCTGTGGCCGACGACAAGTGCTCTCTCGCCTCGAGCGCGCAGGTCCATCGCGAAGGCAGGAAGGCCGTCTCCGTCGTAGATCACGACGGGTTTCGAGATCGCGTCCGCCGCCGGTCTCGCGGTTTCACGGGTGCGGGCGTAGTCCGTGCTGTAGACGGCCTCGATTCCCGCGTCTTTCAAGATCGCAGCCAGCCCGCGCGCTCGGAGTTTCCCAACGTCACTCAGCTCGGCATCCTTGCTTTCGTCGACCTTTTCTCCGTGCCGTACGAGCACGAGCACGGTGTCGGCGCGAGCCGAAGAGAACGCCGCCAGGAGGACGATCGCCGGCGCCGCTATTCGAAACGCTCTCTTCATAGGGGACATTCTATCGCGCTACCGCAGGCACTCACGTGGTTCCTCTATGCTCAGGCAGTAGGTCGCTTCGAGGGCCGCAGAGCGCAATCAGCTTCGCCCCGTAGGTCTGGGCGATCTTCGGTCCGATACCGCGGATCCCCAGCAACTCCTCCTCGCTCCTCGGCCGCTCCAGGGCGAGGACGGTCAAGACCTTGTCGGTGAGGATGCGGAAGGCGGGGATGCGGCGCCGTCTGGCTTCCTGAAGGCGCCAAGCCTTGAGGGCGTCCACCAGCAGGCCGGAGGCGGGGTGGTCGCTCGGCGGCCGGGAGCGGGGCGAGCCGCTGGCTTTCCTCCCCCGCGCTCGTGAACCCTTGGGCCCGGCCTTCCTCTTTCGCGGCTGCTCGGGGGCGGCCGATTCATCCGGAAGGGTCAACCCCGATAGATCCGTTTCGCTCCTTGCCGCAGGCGTCAGGAAGGCGCGGGTGAAGTGGATGGTCTTCCCGTCCTTCTCGAAGGCGTCGGCCGACAGCCGCAGAAGCCCTCCGCGGACGAGCGCGCCCAGGAGCGCGTCGAACTTCTTCCGGTCGGGCGGGGTCTCGCCCACACACAACTTGCAGAGCCTTCCGGTCCCCTGGCCGTCCGCTTGCCGTAGAGCGCCGAGGAGGGTCCTGAGCATCGTACTCTCCGCTGGCCGCACCGGGCGGAACGAGGCGGCGGCGCAAGCGGCCGGGGCGCAGACGTCGCAGCGGCCGCACGGGGTTCCAGGGTCCTCCCGGTCGCCGAAGTGATGGACCATGTGGAGCATCCGGCAGCCGTGGCCTTCCGCGAAGCGGGCCATCTGCAAAAGTTGCTCCACCCTTCGCTCCCGCTGCGCCAGGTAGGGCGCCTTCCAGCCGGGCACGCCGCGGCGGATCTCATCGTCCGGGCTTACCTCCGCGCCCCCGTGGATCCAGAGCTTCTCGAGCGCCTTTTCGAAAGTGTCCGGGTCCAGCTTGAGCGTTGCCTGGAGCGCCTCGCGCGGGACCTTCTCGTCGCCGAGCGCGCGGAAGATCCGCTCGAGCACGCCTGCTTCCGGGTAGTCGCGCTCGTGGAAGAACTCGTGCGTCCTCCGGTCGGCGTAGGAGTGGAGGAGCAGCGCGCGCGAAGGCTTGCCGTCCCGGCCAGCACGGCCGATCTCCTGGTAGTAGCTCTCGACACTGCCAGGCAGCGCCAGGTGGATGACGGTGCGCACGTCAGCCTTGTCCACCCCCATCCCGAAGGCGATGGTGGCCACGATGACCTCGAGCGCCCCCCCGAGGAACCGGGCCTGGATGTCGTCGCGGACCCTGGCACCCAGACCGGCGTGGTAGGCCGCCGCCGGGAAGTCCAAAGAGAGCTCGTGGGCCAGCCCATCAGCCGCCTTGCGCGAGGGCGCATAGACGATAGCGGGCCTGCGGGAGCGGTCGGCGAGCAGGGACCGGGTCCGCGCCGCCCTCGCGCCGGGACGAAGCTCGAGCACCTCGATGGCCAGGTTGTCGCGGCGAAAGCCGTGGATGAAGGTGCGGGCGGGGTTGAGGCCCAGCTGCTCCACGATGTCTTTCTGGACGAGCGGCGTGGCGGTGGCGGTGAGGGCGATGACGGGGGCCGGCCGGAGCAGGGGCAGCCGCTGCCCCAGGAGGCGGTAGTCGGGGCGGAAATCGTGGCCCCACTGCGAGATGCAGTGCGCCTCATCGATGGCAATGAGGCACGGCCGGTGCTTGGCCAGGTACTCCACGAAGCCTTTGACGCCCAGGCGCTCCGGGGCGATGAAGAGGAAGTCGAGCGCGCCGTTGAGATACGCCTGGCACACCTGGCGGGACTCGGCGCGCTCGCGGCCGGAATGGATCCGTTCGGCGACAAAGCCGCTCGCCCTGAGCTTTTTGACCTGGTCCTCCATGAGCGCGATGAGCGGGCTGACCACGAGGGTGGTACCGGCCCGGGCGATTCCGGGAAGCTGGTAGCAGAGGGATTTGCCCGCCCCGGTTGGCATGACGAGAAGCAGATCCTCGCCGAGGGTCGCCGCGCGGCAGACCGCCTCCTGATGCGGGCGGAAAGCCTCGAATCCGAACGAACGCTGGAGCAGGTCAGAAAGGTGGTCAGGGCCAACGGGCTCCCGAGGCTTCGCGCGCGAAGCGATTTCGACACCCCTCGACTCTCCGGGGGAGAATCGGGAGGCGGTCGGCGCGGCGGCTGAGTCCCTCGATTCCGCTCGGGATGAACGAGGGGCCGTCGGGGCGGCGCCGGTGTCCCTCGCCTCGGGGGACAGCGCTCCCCGTGGACCTCCTCCTCGCGGCGGGGATGGCATTCGGCCGATGACCCCTCTCACGTAGGTCTCGATGCCGGCCAGAAATGGCTCCAGCTGGCCTTCGCCCCGCTCGATCTTCTGGAGGCGCGCTTCCCACTGCCCGGTCATCTCCGGGCTCTTCACCTCCGGGTCTACGACGTGGATGAGATCGATTCCCTTTCGGGTTGCCTCCAAGAGCTTTCCCTGCCGGATCAGGTACTGGCGGGTCAGCAGCGTTTCGATGATCGACGCCCTGGTGGCCGGTGTCCCCAGGCCGGTCTCGCGCATGGCGTCCGAGATCGCCTTTTCATCCAGGGTCTTTCCGGCCGTCTCCATCGCGGTCAGGAGAGTCGCATCGGTGAAGCGTCGGGGTGGCTTGGTCTTCTTCGCCAGCGCCTTGGCGTCCAGGACCTCGACCGCTTGTCCACGCGTGAGCCCTGGAGGCAGCTTCTGCTGCGCCTCGGGATCTTCTGACTCTGCCTCGTCGCGCTTCCTCGCAACCGGTGGCCGGTGTTCGGTTCCCACCTCGAGCGCCTTCCAGCCCAGCTCGCGGGTAGCGGTACCGGTGCTCTGGAACAGGTCCACCTCCCTCTCCGAGTGGACCTGGGTGATGACCGAGGTGGCCTCCCACACGAAGTCGCTATGCCACGCGGACAGGAAGCGCCGGCAGATGAGGTCGTGGATCTTCCTCTCATCTGGACCCAGCCGCGCCCGTTCCGGCGGCGTCGCGGTCGGGATGAGCGCGTGGTGGTCTCTGACCTTGGCGTCGTCCACGAAGCGGCGCGAGAGGGCCACCTCACCCGTCCCTTTCGCCAGGTGGGCGCGGTAGGGCTCCGACATCGCCCGAACGATGGAAGGCAGGGTCGCGGCCACCTCCGTGGACAGGTGGCGGCTCCCGGTGCGCGGGTAGCTGACGAGCTTATGTCGCTCGTAGAGCACCTGCGCGAGCTCCAGGGTCTTCTGGGCGGAGAACCCGTACAGCCGGTTGGCGTGCCGCTGCAGCTCGGTGAGGTCATAGAGGAGAGGCGGGGCCATCCGTTTGACCTCCGCTTTCGTCGGGCCAACCTCCCCCCGCCCCGCCTTTACCCGCGCAACCAGCGCGCCCGCCTCCTCGCCCCCGGCAGAAAGCCTGCGAACTTTCTCTCCCGCCACGTCGCGGAACCAGGTGCCGTCGTAGCGCACGCCCTCCCGGGGCGAGAAGGTCGCCAGAACCTCCAGGTAGTCTTCGGGGACGAAGCGGCGGATGGAAAGCTCCCGCTCCACCACCATCGCCAGAGTCGGCGTCTGGACCCGCCCCACCGAGAGCGGCTGATCCATCGTCAGCCCGTAGGCGCGCGACAGGTTCATGCCCACGAGCCAGTCCGCCCGGCTGCGCCCCATCGCCGCCGCGGCCAGCGCATCCAGCTCCCGGCCGTCCTTCAGCTTGCGGAAGCCCGCGCGGATGGCGTCCTCGGTCAGCGAGGAGATCCAAAGCCGCTTCACCGGCTTCTTGCACCCGGTAGCCTCGTACAGGAGCCGGAAGATGAGCTCCCCTTCGCGGCCCGCGTCCGTGGCGCAGACCACCTGGTCTACCGAGGGATCCGCTAGCACGCGCCGCACCGCCTCGAACTGCGCTCGGGTCTTTTCCAGCACCACCAGCGGCCATTTCCGCGGCAGCATCGGCAGCTCGCTCCAGCGCCACGCCTTCCACTCCGGGCGGATTTGATGGGGCTCCGCCAGGCCGACCAGGTGCCCGATCGCCCAGGTGACCAGATACCCGCCCCCGGCCAAGTGTCCATCCTTCCGGCTATGGGCGCCGAGGACGCCCGCGATGTCTCGCGCGACCGAAGGCTTCTCTGCGACGACGGCGATGCTCACTTAGACCCGCCTCAGGCTGTTCTCACTTCGGTCGTGCCACACCACCCTTGCGTTTGATCTTGAACCCATACCTATAGATGTCAGGTACGTCGATCTTTCCCGTCTGGCGAATGCTGAGCACACCTAAGTCGACCAGCTCTTCGAGCACGCCTGGCTCGGGCGGAGGCTGCACGTCTTCAACGAGGTATTGCCGCTGAGGTACGCGGACTATCTCTCCGGGAGCCGGCGCGGCTGGGAGAACCGCGCGGTCACTTGGCATCCCCTTCGGTGGAGCCGGACTCCTCCGTCGCACCGCTCGCTTGTACCCACGCATCGATCTCGGACAGCTTGAACTTCCACAGGCGGCCGATCTTCTGGGCAGGCAGACCTCGGTGGTCGATCCAGCGGAGATGGAATCCTTCGCTACACCGAGGTGCTTCGCCACGTCTTCGACCGAGGCCCAAGGCTCCGTCATCGTCTCCGCTCCGCTGGTGGAAAAGTTCCGCCCATTGGGGCCAGGTACCCGAGCACGGCTCCGCCAACAAGAGCGTATTATAGTCGGTCAAAGTCGGTCGCCGAGGTGCGACCAGACGTCCCGCCTGCTCCACCCAGCCAAGCGCCACCGCCCTCAACGTCTGTTCGCTGATGGGCTTTGAAGCGCTCCATTATCTCGGCGAAGTCCAGAAGCGAGCGACTCAGCTTGTCGACCTTGTAGACAACGATGACGTCGACCTTGCCGGCCTCGACGTCCGCGAAGTTCGTCGCCGGCGACGGGGACATAAGGAACGACGAGAACGCGATCGAGTCGGTCACGCTCACGTACGAGTTCTTCGAGTTGATCCCAGTAGGTTAGCTACAGGGCCGTCGCGCCAGGCATGGCGACGCCCCCGGGGGTTACTTGCCGTTTCTCTTCGATGGACTAACCGTTTAGTGGCCCTGTGGCGATGAACGGCAAGTGTCCCCGTCCGCTTACTTGCCGTTGATGCCACCGACAGGCGAGGCACGTCGAAGTAAAACAGGTTGAGCGCAGTGCCGCCCTTCACGGCGATCCGAGTCGTCAAGAATGGATGACTGTTCAGTGCGTCGAGCAGCGACATCAGGCGGAAGACATCGATCTCAACTACATCGGCGCGGCTCGTCTACGGTGGTATGAACCGGAAGGACTGGCGGACGGTGTCGCCCCAGAACGTGAAGGGCGATCCGGCCGACGCGCCGCGCGACCTTGTCCCCATGCTTCGCGCTGACCTCGCGCCGTCGCGCGTAGAGATCTCAACATGGCTCGACCGGCTCGTGGCCGAGTGTCGTGAGCGGCTCGTGGTCGTTCTCCCGCTTCAGACTCACGAGCTGGAGTTCTTCGAGCGCCTCAACGGCGCCGGGGACATCGCGCCCGACCTGCTCACTGCCGATCCCGCGATGCAGGCGATCATTCGGGACCACCCGAGCCTCAACTGGAAGGCGCTCCAAGTAAAGAAGCGCCTCGGCGTCGCGGCTGGCGATGGCGAATCACGCGAGTAGCGACTGGGCTAGCATACTTTCCATCGCGCGGCTTCGGCTCGGCGCTCGTCGCTCAAGCGCGGTCGAACGAGAAACTCGAGACGCAGCGGATCGACGCCGCGTTCGCGGCGATCATGACGAGACGATCGAACCCGAGGGCGACACCCGCGCACGGAGGGAGGCCGCGCTCGAGGGCGGCGATCATCCTCTCGTCGAGCGACACTTCGGGGCGACCTAGCGCGCGGCGCGACTCGAGGTCGGCGAGAAATCTCTCGCGCTGCTCGGAAGCGTCGGTGAGCTCGTGGTAGCCGTTCGCGAGCTCCATTCCCTGGAAGAAAACCTCGAATCTCTCGGCGACATCGGGCTCTCCGTCCGCGCCTTTCCGGACGCGCGCGAGAGCTTTGAGCTCGAGGGGAAAGTCGTAGACGAAATGCGGCCGCTCGATCCCGAGGTGGGGCTCAATCGCTTCCGCCATCAACAGGTGAAGCCAGTCTTCCCGGGAGAAGCGGGAAGAGGAGACGGCGTGGTGCCCAAGAGCTTCGGCCCTCGACTTCAGGTCCTCGGCGCCTGCTCCGTGTGGATCGATCCCGACCCACCGCTCGAACGCGTTGGCGTAAGTCTCTCGCGCGGACGGGGCGCATCCCAAAACCTCCTGGAGCAACCGGTCCACCTCATCCATGAGGCCGTGGTGATCGAGCCCCGGCCGGTACCACTCGAGGAGAGTGAACTCAGGGTTGTGCCGAGCTCCGATTTCGCCGTCGCGGAAGACTTTAGCGATCTGGTAGATGGGCCCCGAGCCCGCGGCGAGAAGGCGTTTCATGAAGAGCTCGGGCGAGGTTTGGAGAAAGCGAGGGCTCCCGTCGACGGAAGTTCGAAGGCTCTCGATGTGAGGATCGGTCGCGGTCGAAGTTCCCAGGATCGGGGTCTCGACCTCGAGAACGCCTCGCGCCGCGAAGAAATCGCGCGCGCGGGTGAGAAGCCGCGCCCTGAGCCGGAGCGCCCCGAGAGTGGCGGCCGGCTCCCAGTCCGCCGTCCCGCTCACTCAGTCACTTTACGCGGCCCACGTACTCGCCGGTGCGGGTGTCGAGCTTGAGCTTCTCCCCGACCTCGACGAAGAGCGGAACGCGCACCACCGCGCCCGTCTCGAGCTTCGCGGTCTTGCCGCCTGTCCCCGCGGTATCGCCGCGGATGCCGGGCTCGGCCTCGACCACCGCGAGCTCCACGAACATCGGCGGGGTCACCTGAATGACGATGTTGTTGTGGAGCGTGACCACACATTCGGCCTCTTCCTTGAGCCAAAGGGCCGCGTCGCCCACGGCCTCCTCAGGCGCCTGATACTGTTCGTAGGATTTGGGATCCATGAAGTGCCAGTCCTCGCCGTCCTTGTAGAGGTACTGCATGGCGGTTTCCACCACATCGGCCCCTTCGATGGTCTCAGCCGACTTGAGGGTCCTCTCGAGCACCCGGTTGGTCTTCAAGTTGCGCAGCTTCACCCGGGTGAAGGCCTGGCCCTTGCCGGGCTTTACGAACTCCACCTCGGTCATGACGCAGGGGTCGTTGTCCAAAGTCACTTTGAGCCCGGCGCGAAATTGATTCGTGCTGTACGTCGTTGCCATGGGATAATTCTACACGCCATGTCCAACGATGAGAAGGCGCCGTCGAAAAGCGACCTGCTCCAGGGCACTCTCGACATGCTCATCCTGAAGACCCTCGCCCTCGACCCGCACCACGGCTGGGGCATCGCTCAGCGAATCCAGCAGGTCTCGAGAGACGTCTTGCAGGTGAACCAGGGCTCGCTCTACCCGGCGCTTCATCGGCTCGAGATCGCGGGATGGGTCGCCTCGGAGTGGGGCGCGTCCGAGAACAACCGGAGGGCGAAGTTCTACCGGCTCACCGCCACGGGAAGGCGCCATCTCAAGGAGGAGACCGAGAACTGGACCCGCCTCTCCGGTGCCGTCGCGCGCATCCTCGCGACCAGCTGATCGCGATGCACATCAAGAGCGTCTATGGCCGCCTGGGCGCTCTCATCGAGCGCCGGCGCTTCGAACGCGATCTCGACGAAGAGCTCCTTTTCCATCTCGAAATGGAGATCCGGAAGAACGTCGCGTGCGGCATGGACCCGGTCGAGGCCAGGCACACCGCCGAGCGCGCTTTCGGCGGAATGGTGCGGGTCAAAGAGGACGTCCGCGCGCTCCGCGGCCTCGCCCTCGCCGACGCAATCAGCCAGGACCTTCGCTCGGCCGTCCGCACCCTCCGGCGCTCTCCGGGCTTCACACTCGTAGTGGTCGCGACCCTCGCCCTCGGCGTCGGTGTGAACACCGCGATCCTGAGCGTCGTCAAGGACGTGCTGCTCCAGCCTCTCCCCTACGCCGAGGCTTCCCGAGTCGTCGTTCTCGACCGACAAGCGTCCTCGGGAGGAGGCGGCCTCGTGCCCCTCCCGTTCTCCGTCCCCGAGCTCGAAGCGTACCGGACGTCGAGCCGGTCTCTCGAGTCCTCTGTAGAGTACCACTCGATGCCCTTCACCCTCCTTGGGGACGGGGTTCCGGAGAGAGTCGATACCGGAGTGGTCTCCGCGAGCTTCTTCGACGTCCTTCATGTACGGCCGATCCTGGGCCGCACGTTTCGTCCCGGAGAGGATTTGGCGGGCGCCGAGCCGGTATTGGTTCTGAGCTACGAGTACTGGCAGCGCCGGTACGGGGGCGATCCAACCGTCGTCGGGCGGCTCCTCGAGATGAACGATCGCTCTCACCGCGTCGTGGGGGTGCTCCCGCCGCTTCCCCGCTTCCCCGACCGAAGCGACGTCTTCATGCCCATCTCGTCCTGTCCCTTTCGCTCGGCCCCGGAGATGTCGACGAGCTTCTCGTCCCGGATGGTTTTCGCTCTCGCGCGCCTTCGACCCGGAGCCACGATCGAGGACGCTTCCGAGGAGCTCGCCTCAATCGCCGCGCGGCTGCGGCTCGAGCGGCCCGAGGCGTACCGCGAGATCGAGACCGACCGAGTCTCGGCCGTGCCCCTCACCGAGGCGATTACCCGGCGGGCGCGTCCCGTCCTCCTACTCCTTCTCGCGACCGCGGGCTTCGTTCTCCTTATCGCCTGCTCGAACATCTCGAACCTCCGCCTCGCCGAGCTCTGCGGCCGAAGCCGGGAGCTCGCGCTCCGGGCGGCCATCGGCGCCGACCGCCTCCGGATCCTGAGGCAGCTTCTGACGGAGTCGCTCCTCCTCTCCGTTTGCGGCGCTTTCCTCGGCATACTCTTCGCCTGGGCAGTCGTCGGTGTCCTGGTGGCGCTCGCGAAACGGCTCGCGCCCCTGGATCTTTCCGCGGGCCTCGATCCGAGCGCGCTGGTCTTCGGGTTCTGCCTCGCTCTCGCGGCGGGGCTCGGCGCCTGCATGATTTCCGTTCTCTTGTCGCGCGGAAGATTCGATCGTGCGAGGTCTCGCACCCGCTCCGGCCTAGTCGTCGCCCAGCTCGCGATCTCGCTCGTCCTTCTGGCCGGCGCCGGGCTCACTCTCCGGAGCCTCTATCGGCTGGTGAGCGTGGAGACGGGCTTCGATACCGAGCGGGTCCTCACGATGCACCTCGACCTCGACTGGCACCAGTATCAAGCGCAGGCAGCTATCCGGGATTTCCATTCGCGGCTTCTCGCGGAGCTCGGGTGGATGCCGGGAGTCTCGACCGCGGCCTTGGGCCGGTCCGTCCCGCTCAGCGGACGAGAAGGCCCGCATCCCGAGCGCATCCTGACCGAGGACGGAGAGCGGCCGTTTCTCGACGCCCACGCGGTGAGCCCCGGCTACTTCCGCGCCATCGGCGTTCCTCTCGCTTCCGGGCGCGCTTTCTCGGACGCCGACGGCCCTCGGTCGGCGCCCGTCGCCATCGTGAGCCAGTCGGCGGCGGCGACGATCGGCACCGGCAGCACCATCTCCTGGGCGGGAAAGCGGTACTCGATCGTCGGCGTCGTGGGCGACGTTCGCCAGTACGGGCTCGCGATCGAAGCCGAGCCTTCCGTCTATTTCCCGCTCGCGCAGGTCCCGCTGCGGGTGACGGATCTCGTGG
>CAZKNR010000039.1:0-14100 GCA_964553925.1 uncultured Acidobacteriota bacterium | reverse complement strand
GACGCTCGTGCCGTCCACGAAGACTTCGGCAGTGCCCGGTCCATCGGTAAAGCGTCCGACGACGTAACGCCACTGGTCGTTGGCGACCGAGGTGGCGCTCTGCGCGTGCGCCTGGAGCGTGCCGTCGTGGAGCCAGAACTTGGCGTTCCCCGCGTCGGTCCAGAGCTGATACTGACCTCCCGCTGGGACCTCCTTGGAGACGATCATCTGCTGGCCGGCGTTCGATGTCTTGACCCAGGCCTCGAGAGTGAAGGAGTCGGAGGCTCCCATGTCGAGTGTCGCCGCGTCGGCGACGTCGATGCTGTTGGTGCCGGCGAAGACATCGGCACCGTCGATCCGGCCGGTGCTCGAGCCCTGGGTCGTCACGTCAACGGCGATCGAGTCGTTGTTCTTCGACGTGGAGTCGAAGTGGGTGCCGGTCGTCTCGCTCAGGTGCTGGACCATCTCGAAGAAGCCGTCCCCCCACACGACGGTCGGGCTCTGCGCGTCGGGGGCGAGCGGATTTCCGTAGTACATATAGATGAAGTCGGCGTTCGAGCTGGCATCAACCTGAGGAGCCTTCACCCACACGAAGGAGCTCCCCCCCTCGTCCCAGCTCTCGATCTCGTGCGCGAGAAGGGTGGTGTCATCGGCGTCCACGAAGCGCACGTCCTCTCCGGCGTTGCGCGTGTCGGCGTAGCTGATGCGCGAGCCGTCGAGCCGGACGAGCACCGGGAAGCTCATCAGGTTCTCGGGCTGCCCGCCGTTGAGAAGCGTGAGCTTGACCCGTTTGGTCCAGTTCTGGTTCCACCACGCGGAAGCGGGAGCCGCACCGAGAACGTGAAGCGCGAGCGCCAACCCGAGGGCGGTCGCGCGGCGACGGGGGCGCACGAGCGGCGCAGTTCTTCTCACGTCCGTCGTCAACTGCAAGACGGATACCGGAACGACGAAAGTGAGCGACCTGTATCTTGTGCCAGTTGAGGAGTTTCCGGACGAGCTCCCGCCGCCGGGGGCGTCGAATCGTAGGCCAGACCCACCACCAATCGTGGGGAATAACCAACGACACGTCCAGAAACCGCCTCTCCTTATTAAGGAGGGCGTCGGGGGGAGTGGCCCACTGCAGCCGCGGATCTCCTCCGGGCTTCGTGATACCTTGGGTCATCGAGCATGGTCGGGCCGCCTTCCCTCTTCGATCTGGACCGGGCCGGCCTTCGCTTCCACGAGCACGCGCCTTCGCCGGCGCCCGCCTGGCTCGAGGAACAGCTTCCGCTCTTCGAGGGCAAAGCTCCACTCGTCGGCGAGCTCGAGACGGCGCTCTGGGATGCCGATTTCGAAAGGGCGGCGGCAGCGTTCGAGCGTCTTCGAGAGAGTTACCCTGGCGAGAGCTCGATCGTGAATCTCGGCTTCGTAGCCGATCTGCCACGCGATTTCTGGAGCCTCTCTCTTTCGGTCGGCGATCGGTTGTCGCGGTGGGAATTTGTGGCCCGGGCCCTGGGAGTCGGATCGGTACCATGGCGGAAGGCCAGAAACGGCTTCTTTCACCGGCTGTGCTCTTCAACCGACGTAGCGTCGTTGGCCGCTTCCCATCCCGAAGCCGCGCCCGACGTTGCGAACTCGCTCTACGACAACGGCGAAACCCGTGCTTCTCGAATCGCCGTACGTGAAGCGTTGCTTGCCGGACGAGATCTGAGTTCGCGTGACTTCGAAGACGTGGAGGTGAGAGAGCTCCTTTCCGAGGACGAGCCCGCAGCCTGGCTGGCATCGCTCGGCGCCATCCGCCTCCTCTGGCCGCGTCATCTCGTCGAGCCTCACGACGCCTCGAAGCTCGAGACCGAGATCTCGCGACCCCTGCCCGATGAAGATCGCGCGCGAGCGCTCGACTTCTGGAAGTGCCTCTGTATTTCGGGGCTCGGAAAGCACATCCCGGAAAGCATCCGCCTCGATTCGCACCGGCGGATGAAGCGGCTACACTCGAGACTCCACGCTGAGTTCATGGGCGAGCGGTAGTCGCTCTACGAAGCGCGCGGTAGGGGCGAGGTTCTGATCCTTCCGCGCGGTCGCGTTCCGGAGGCCGACCAGCGGGTTGAGGGTCGCAACGGGCCAATCGCTTCAACGCTCGTTTCAAGGTCGCGTGTGAAAACGATAGACTTCGCTTGGTGATGAGCCCACTGACGGCGCTGATTTTGCTGCGGATTAGTGTAGGGGACTATCTGTATGTCTCCGGACAAAGTGCGCGCGCACCCGACGGAAGCTTGCCTTTCGCTTTCGAGGATCAGGTCGAACAGACGCTCGAGAACGTGAAAGCCATCGTGGAAGCCGATGGGCTGACGATGGAGCACGTCGTCTATACGCACGTGTACCTGGAGGACATCGAGA
The DNA here is from genome assembly GCA_964553925.1 of uncultured Acidobacteriota bacterium. Classification (GTDB taxonomy): domain Bacteria; phylum Acidobacteriota; class Vicinamibacteria; order Marinacidobacterales; family SMYC01; genus DAISKN01. The sequence goes on along the minus strand of CAZKNR010000039.1, from coordinate 11,745 downwards.
AGCTCGAGGTCTTGAACGGGATCTACGCGCGGTACTTTTCCGAAGCGCCGCCTGCGAGGGCCGTCCTCGGGGTGGCGAAGCTTCCAAGGACCCCGCTCGAGATCGACGCCGTGGCGGTGCGGAATCTCTCGCACAAGAAGGTCGTCTCCGTACCCGGCTATCCTTCCGGTGAACCCGAGTCTCCTGGGATTCTCACGCACGACCGATTGTTCATTTCCGCCATGCGAGGAAATCACCAGGACCCCTCCGCCCAGGTCGATTCGGCGCTGGATGGTCTGGAGGCGGTCCTCGAGGCGGCCGGCCTGTCGATGGGTCACCTGGTCTTCGTGAATCCCTACCTTACCGGGAGAATCCCACTCGAGATCATGAACGAGCGCTACGCCAGGCGTTTCGAATTCGGGAACACGCCCGCGCGCGCGACGATCTGGGTCAAGAGCCTTCCCGAGGGTGCTTCGATCGAATACACGGGAGTGGCCGTGCGGGATCTTGGACAGCGCCGAGCCGTGAGGCCGAAGAACATGGCGCCGAGCCCGACGGCGAGCCCCTGCGTCTTCGCGGGGGAAACGCTCTATTGTTCCGCCAAGAGCGGCTTCATCCCGGGTCCCGGAAGCGGAATCTACGCGGCCACGGTCGAGCATCAACTGCGGCAGACAATGCGAAATCTGCTGGACGGGCTCGAAGAGGCAGGCATGGATTTCGGTGACGTGGTAGCGGCTCACGTCTATCTCGACGACCTGGCGGATCGCGAGGCGGTGGACAGGGTCTACTCCGAGTATCTCGGGACCGTGCCGCCGGCCCGCACGACAATTCAACAGGTGGAGCCGGTAGAGCGAAAGCCGGATGAGAAGGGTCGCTATCCCACTCTCGAGCAGATCTCTCTCATCGCCGTGAAGCGAGATCCTTCAAGAAGAGAGCCGTGGTAGGATTTCCGCACTATGCCCACCGTAATCATCCGCAAGCATCCACGGGAGAGCCGAATCCAGGTCGAGCCGGAGGTCGCGGTCTTGAGACCGGACGAAAAGCTTACTTTCAAGGTCTCGAGCCAGAACGGCTTCGAACCGGGGACTCAAGTCGCCGTGAAGTTCGAGAAACGCTACCGCGCGGGCGAGCACTCGAAGGAGGCGGCTCGATGCGGGCCGTTCGCGCATCTCGCCAAGGACGCGCGAAACCCCGAAGAGGGAAGGTTCGTGTTCGACGCCGCCTCAGACTTCGAGACCGGAGCTGTCGAGGACCGGCCGCGGGCGAGGCAGCCCCACACGTGGAAGTACGACGTCTCGTGGACCGGACTCCCGGATCTGGATCCGATGATCAAGATCGAAGGGGGAGGATAGTCACCGGAGCAGCGTCGCGAGCGGCTCTCGCCCCCGCAGGTGCTTCAAATCAGGATTCGTCCTGACGTCCGCGACGACTCCACCGCGGACCGCGCTCGTCGCGGCCTCCAGCGCTTTGGCTTCGTTCCCACAGACCGAGTGGGCGATCGCGGCGTAGTAGTGGACCATCGGGTCGTTCTGCGCTCCGATCAATGCCTGCTCGGTCTCGCTCTCTGCTTCGCGGCAACGGCCGGCCCCTGCGAGGAACATGCCGAGCCCGGCGCGCGCTTCGGTGTCTTCAGGATTGACAGCGAGCACCGCCCTTTCGCGATCGATGGCGCCCACGTACTCTCGGTCGGCATCTTCGCGTCGCCCTAGTTGTCGATACGCGTCGCCGAGGTTTCCGCGGTACATCGCGTCTTCCGGCGCCAGCTGAATCGCCTTCTCGTACTGCCCGGCGGCTTCCTCGTATCTCCCTGTGGAGTAGTAGACGAATCCCAGGTTGTTGTGGGCGCTGTCGGAAGGGCGGATCCGGATCGTCGCCTGGAGGAGCGGCTCGGCTTGATCGATCTCTCCCGCGAGCAAGTGGGCGCCCGCGAGGTTGGCGTAGCCGGTGTGGCGCTCGGGGCTCAGGCGGATCGTCTCCCGGAACTGCGCCTTGGCCTCCTCGATTCGACCCCGGTGCAAGTAGAACACCCCGAGGTCGTTCGCGTGGCGCCAGTACGACGGCCGCAAGGACATGGCCCTCTTGTACATTGTCTCGGCTTCTTCCTCGCGTCCCAGGGCGTCGTAAGCGGCGGCAACCCGCCGGCTCACGTCGTCGTTGCCAGGGGCGAGCTCCTGCGCTTTCGCGAGCGACTCCGCGGCTTCCGCCGACCGGCCCTGGCCGAGAGCGACGACTCCGAGCGCAAGGTGGGCTTCGGGAAGGGAAGGAGCGGACTCGACCGCACTCCGCGCGAGGTCCTCCGACTCGCGCACCAGCGAGGGCTCTCGCGTCTCGAGGTACGCCGCCCATAAGGCCATCGAAAGCCCGGCCTCCGCTTCGGGGAAGTCCGGGTCCTCGCTCAGGGCTTCTCGAAAGGCGCGCGCGGCGCGATCGTAGTTTCGATCCACGTCCCAGCCTTCGAGAGAAATCACGCCCTGGGTGTAGTGCGCGAGGGCCGCGGCATCGCGCTTTCTCTCGAGGCGGCTCGGCTCGGGCCGAACCCCGATGGCGCCTCGAAGCTCGGAGGCGATCCGAACGAGCTCCTCCTGAACGTTACCGACGTCGCTTTCGAGCTCTCCCGCCCAGTCCCTTTCACCATCGCGCCCCTCGAGGAGAATCGAGCTCCTCAATCGCCCGGAGGAGAACGAGAGCTCTCCCCGGACGACGTAGTCGACCGCGAGCGCCGATCCGACGGACCTCGCGGATTCCCCGGGCGAGAACGTCCGGCTGGAGGCGAAGGGGACGACCTCGAGCGAGCGGCTCTCGCGGAGCTCGTCCCCCAGGAAGAGGGGGACCAGGCTCGCGAGATAATCCATTTCCTCGGGTCCCTCGTAATTCAGAGGAAGGATCGCGAGGGTCGTGGCGCGGGGAGCGTCCGGCGTCAGGGCGAAGAGCCCCAAAACGAACGCCGACGCCAAAGCGGCGAGCCCGGCGACGACCCATCTTCCAGAGCTCGGGGCGTCCGCCTTCTCCATCATCGCGCTGGAGCTGAAGTCCGAGACGCTCTCGAGGGCCTCGTCGAGCTCCCGCGCCGAGGGGTAGCGGCCCAGCGGAGAGGGATCGAGGCACCGGAGAACGATGGCGTCGAGCTCCTTCGGCACTTCTGGCGTCAGAGCGCTCGGAGGGGGGGCGATCGGGTTCTTTCGGAGGGCGAGCGGAATTCGTTCGCCGTCGCCCGGCGGGCGCGCGCCGGTCAACATCTCGAACAGGATGAGACCGAAGGAGAAAAGGTCGCTCCGGGCATCGACGGCGCTTCCGTGGGCCTGCTCCGGCGACAGATACGAGAGCGTTCCCAGCACTTCGCCCTCACTCGTGATCTTGTCTCCGCCTTCGGCGAGAGCGAGCCCGAAATCCATCAACACCGCGCGCCCCGACCGATCGAGCATGATGTTGCTCGGCTTGAGGTCGCGGTGAACGATGCCGTTCTTGTGAATGGCTTCGAGCCCCGCCGCGATCTGCCGGGCGAGCCCGACCGTCTGCCGAGGGGAGAGTCTTCCCATCGACTGAATGAGGTCGTGGAGGGTCTGGCCGTCCACGAGCTCCATCGAGATGTACCGGAGGCCGTCGATCTCGCCGATGTCGTGCATGCGGCAGACATTGAGGTGCGTGACCTGCCGCGCGAGGTGGATCTCCCGTTTGAAACGCTCGACGCCGACGCCGCCCGCCGCGATCTCGGGGCGGAGGACCTTCAGCGCCACCGAGTGCCCCAGGACCCGGTCCTTCGCCTTGTAGACCTCGCCCATGCCTCCGGCGCCGATGTCCTCGACGATGAGGTAGCGGTCGGCGAGGAGATCTCCGGCGGAGAACCTCGGAAGACGTCGAGTCACGGCCACAGTTTACCGCGACCCCCGGTCGGGAGATGATGTACCGTCAGGAGAAGCCTCAATGGAGAACATCGCCCGCCCCCGACTGACTCTGCTGACCGCCGATCAGATCGAGGCGGTCCACGAAGCCTCGCTCGTGATCCTCGCGGAGTCCGGTCTGAGGGTGGATTCCGAGCGGGCGCGTAAGGTTTATGCGGCGGGGGGTGCTTCGATCGAGGACGACCGCGTATACTTTACCCGGGAGCTCGTCGACGCGGCGATCGAGACCGCTCCCGCGACCATCGACATCTTCGATCGCGCCGGTCAGCCGGCGTTCCGGCTCGGCGACGGAGAGACGCGGTTCGGCGTCGGAGTCACGAACCTGTTCTACCAGGATCCGGCGACCGACGAGCTCTCGCCCTTCGCCCGCTCGCACATGGAGCAGGGCGTCCGCCTCTGCCAGGCTCTCCCGAGCTACGACGTGATCTCGACCCTCGGGGTGCTGCGCGATCTGCCCCCTCAGGTGGCGGACCTGTACGCGGTCCTCGAGATGGTCGCGAACTCGACGAAGCCGTTGGTCCTGCTGATTTCCGACGAGAAGCTGTACCCGCAGGTCCTGAAGCTCCTCGACGCGGTGCGGGGCGACCTCGGCGAAAAGCCGTTCGCGATACCTTACTTGAACCCCATCACGCCTCTCGTGGTGAACGAGGGCACGACGGACAAGCTTCTGGACTCCGTCGAGCGGTCGATTCCCGCCATCTATTCGAACTACGGAATGGCGGGGATGACCACCCCTCTCCCCTGCGCCGGCGCCCTCGCATTCCTGAACGCCGAGCTCCTCGGGGGGCTTACGCTCTCGCAGCTCGCGAGGCCGGGGGCGCCCATCATCTTGGGAAGCCTTCCCATGTTCTTCGACATGAAGACCATGATCGATTTCTACGATCCCCAGACGATTCTCATCAACCTTGCCTGCGCCGAGATGATGGCTCACTACGAGATCCCCCACGCGGGCACGTCGGGAAGCGGCGACGGCTGGGGTCCGGACCTTCTCTCCGCGGGCTGTGCCTGGATGAACCAGATCACGAGCCTCATCGGGAAGGTGGGACTCGCGCCCTTCGTCGGCAGCACTCTGAACTCCAAGGCCTATTCGCCGGCGATGACGGTCTACGGCGACGAGGTGATCGGGGCGTCGCGGCTCTTCGCCCGGGGCTTCGTCGTCGACGAAGCCTCTCTAGGCGCGGCCGAGGCTGTGGAGCAGTTCGCGGAGGAGGGCCATTTCCTCATGGCACCCTCGACTCTCGACCGCTACAAGAACGCGTACTACCCGAGCCTTTTTCCGAAGATCGGACTAGAAAAATGGGTCGAGATCGGAAGCCCCCGCGCGGATTCACTGGTCCGCGAGCGCGCGCTCGATCTCCTCGCGAACGCTCCCGCGCCCGACGACCACGACGAGGTTCTCGGAATCGGCGAAGAGCTCATTCCGAAACTCGTGCCGGGGGTCTGAAGGAAAAAGGGCGAGGATCGCCACGCAGTCCGACTAAGTTCCGCTCTTCGTTCGCTGGCGTGAGAGCACGCGGCCCGGCCGCACCCCGGTCGGCTTCCCCTCGTCGACGACGAGAGTTCCGTTGACCCAGACCTGCTCGATTCCCTCACTGAACTGGAACGGTTCGAAGTAGGTCGCCTTGTCGCGGAGCTTCTCCGGGTCGAAAACCACTACGTCGGCGCGGGCGCCCTCGGCGAGGCGGCCGCGGTCGCGAAGGCCGAGGATGGACGCCGGGAGCGAGGTGAGGGAGCGAATCGCGAAGGGGAGAGTGATGACTTTCTTCTCGAAGACGAACTGACGGAGGAGGCGAGTGGTGGTAGCGAAGGTGCCGGGATGGACGAATGGGTTCTGCCGCAGCTCGGGGGTGTCTCCCTGCCGATCGGTGCAAACGCCGGTGTAGTCCTTTTTCATGAACTCCTCCAGATCGAGGAGCGAGACCGCGAACGCCCGGAGCTGGATCCCACCGGGCCGGTCGAAACCGTTCATCTGGATGTGGATCGCGGTGTCTACCGGATCCTCGCCGCGCTCCTTCGCGATTTGGCCAACGGTCTTTCCGACCCAGGTCTTGTCGACGTAGTCCATGATCAAAAGACCGTCCGGCCCTCCCTGGCGGTCGAGCTCGTAGGCGATGTCCTTGCGGATGATGCGGTTGAGCTCGGGGTCGGCGAGCCGGCGCTTCAGGTTCTCGCGCAGGTTGGTGTAATCGGCCTCGGGGTGGGTCGAGTCGTACTGGCCGAGACCGGCGACCGCCTTCACCACCAGCGCCCACCTCGGCACGAGAATGATGTTCTCGTCGTAGGCCTCGTAGGAGTGCATGTTGATGTAGACCTGGTGCCCGTCTTCCCAGGCCCGATCCACGAGCTGGGTGATGATCCGGCCCGAGCCCCACTCGCGCGGGCCTTTGGGATGGAGGTGGTCCAGCATCACCGGAATCCCGGCGAGCTTCGCGACCTGGAGGGTCTCCATGACGGCATCGATCTGGGTGATCGGTTTTTCTTCGTAGCTCGGGAGCTGCCACTTGGCGTACTGGCCCTGGCTTCGGAGATGCGCCTGGTAGTGGCCACCGAAGGGAGCCACTTCCTTCGCGAGCTCGAGGACCTCTTCCTCGGTGCTGTAGCGCATGGGAACGTACTCGAGGCCGGTCGATAGACCGAAAGCACCTTCTTCCATTCCCTCGCGAACCAGAGCTTTCATTTCCGCGATCTCGGAGGAGGTGGCGGGACGGCGGAAGTCGTCCCCCATCACTCGAGAGCGCACCGTCCCGTGCCCGACCATCGTCACCACGTTCAGCGCCGAGCCCGCTTTCTCCATCTCCGCGCGCTCCCGGGAAACGGGCCAGACGGCGGTGCGGCCGTCCGCATTCAGAACCGCGGTGGTGAATCCCTGCGTGGTGAAGTTGGGTAGATCCCCGTTTCCTTCGAGGATGTCGTGGTCGATGTGCTCGTGGAGCGCGATGAAGCCGGGAACCACGTACTTTCCCGAGGCGTCGATGGTTCTCGCCGCCGATGCCTTGGAGAGGTCTCCGATCGCGGCCACGGTGTCGCCCCGAAGGCCGACGTCAGCCCTGATGAAGGGATTTCCTGACCCGTCGAGGACTCTTCCTCCGCGGATCAAAACGTCGTAGACGTCCTGGCCCGACGTTGCGGACGCGAGCGAAACCAGAAGGAAGAAGAGCCACGAAACCCTCATGCGTCACCTCTCGCGGGCGAGCATGTCACAGAAGAAAGCCTGCCACAATTCCGCTTCATTTCTCCTTGGTGTTGCCTTGCTTCCGCCCTCGAAGAGGCGCCTTCTTTCGGTCAGATCGACGTGGAGGAAAATCGATGCTCGAAGAAATTGCCACCTGGGTTCACTCGCCCATCGTGCGTGCGGCCGCGATCGGCGTTCTCATCCTGCTCCTTCTCATCCCACTTGCGACCGTGGGGATGCTCGTGAACGAGCGTGAGACGACCCGATTTCAGGTCGAGAGGGAAGTGGCCGAGAAGTGGGGTTCCGAGCAATCGCTGGTGGGTCCGATCCTGTCGATTCCGTACCGCTATCGGAGTCTGGGGCCGAACGGCGAGGTCCTCACCCACGTAGGGCAGACGAGGTTTCTTCCCTCGACTCTGGAAATCCAGGGCGAGGTGCGTCCGGAGATCCGCTACCGGGGTATCTACGAAGTGGCGCTCTATGACGTCGGCCTTCGGTTTACGGGAGAGTTCGAACGGCCGGACCCGGGAATCTGGAAGATCCCTCCCGAGGACGTTTTGTGGGACGAGGCGGTCCTGGTGGTCGGGATCCCGGACCTCCGGGGTATCAAGCGGGCCGTCGTCGCTCGCTGGGGCGAAGAGGCCTTGACGTTCGAGCCCGGTCCGGGAGCGGTCGCGCTTTGCGGAAGCGGGATCCACGCCCGAGTCCCTCACCTCGAAAGAGCGGTTTCAGGTGCGCGTGTACCTTTCTCCTTCGAGCTCGATCTCAACGGAAGCCGCGAGCTCCTCTTCTCTCCGCTGGGGAAAGAAACACGGCTCTCGCTCACTTCCACCTGGCCGAGTCCGAGCTTCACGGGAAAGTTTCTCCCGGACTCTCGCGAAGTGAGACCGAACGGTTTCACTGCCGAGTGGAATATCTCGTACCTCACGCGCCCTTATCCTCAAGAATGGAAGGACAACGAAGTGACGGCGGATCTCCTCGGACAGTGGACGTCCGGCGTCACGCTCTTTCAGCCCGTCGACTCGTACGCGAAGACCAGCCGCACCATCAAGTACGGCATCCTCTTCTTCTTCATGACCTTCGCCGTCTACTTCCTCTTCGAGATCCTGGGCCGACTGAGAATCCACCCGTTCCAGTATCTGCTGGTCGGCTTCGCGCTCTGCCTCTTCTATCTGTTGTTGCTGTCATTGTCCGAGCACATCGGCTTCGGAAGGTCCTATTTTCTCGCGAGCGCGGGCACGGTCGGCCTCATCGCCGCGTACAGCGGGAGCGTTCTCGGAAGCTTCGGGCGCGCGGCCGCGATTGGGGCAGGCCTCTCCGGGCTCTACGCTTATCTCTACGTGCTCCTGCAGCTCGAGGACTACGCGCTCCTGCTCGGCTCGCTCGGGCTCTTCGCTCTCCTCGCCGCGGCGATGGCACTCACCCGGCGAGTGGATTGGTATGCGGTCGGCCGCTAAGACCAGGGAGGTCCAAGTTGTTCGATCGCGCGACGAGTGAGATCATTGCTATCGATGCCAATCAAGAAAGTAAAGAAAATAACGCAACTCACTGTTCGAAATATAGACGAGAGCCTGATCATGCTCCTGAAAGTCCGCGCCGCGAAACACGGGCGGTCGGCGGAGGCGGAGCACCGGGAGATTCTGAGACACGCCCTACAAGGGGGAGGGGATGCGGCCTCGTTCAATGCGTTCCTGCTCGAGATGCCCAACGTTGGTGAGGATCGTGACTTCGAGCGGCCCCAGGACACCGGGCGAAAAGTAGCGCTCTGAGCTACCTCACCGATGACGAACCTTCCGCTCAGAAGCTGGAAGTCTGGCTCGCGAGGCTTCGAGCTGAGTTCGCGACTCGAATCCTCATCGTGAACGAACAGATCGCCGAAATGTGGGGGCGTTTGATGGTTCCCGATCCGCTGCCGGTGGTCGATTCGATGTTAGCGGCGACCGCGATCGTGCATGGACTGACCCTGGTTACGCGCAACGTCGATGACGTCAGGCGAACGGGAGTTCCGTTCCTCAATCCGTTCGAGGACCAGGCCAGCTGAGCCAGCTGAAATCGAACCGCTACTTCGCGACCGCTCCGCCGAGAAACTTGCCGTCGACGCACTGGTCCGAGCGGCAGTTGTTCTGGAACGGCGAGCCGAGCTTCACCAGGAGATCCACCGTCTCCGGGCTCGGAATGAAAAAGCGCGAAGGACCGAAGGCCATGTCCGCGGGGGAGTTTCCGTCTTTGTTGAGGACGTCCACTTTCGCACCCCGGTCCACAAGATACTGAACCATCTCGTTGTCTCCCCTCGACGCCGCGCCGTGAAGCGCGGTGTATCCTTTGCGGGTCTCGACCGCGTTCACGTCGGCCCGAAGCTCGAGACAGTACTTCAGCGCCTCCATCCACGAATCAGGGGCGTTCTGGGTGAAGTTCCCGGCCCAGCCGATTCCCGCAGCGACCATGAGGGGTGTGACTCCGGAGTCGGTCGCGAGATTCGGGTCGGCGCCTCCGGCGATGAGAATGCGCATCGCCTCGACGTCGCTCGACATCGCCGCCCGCCAGAACGCCGTCGCCCCTTTGTGATCCACCCAGCTCCGGTCGTGAGACGTTGGGCTGAACCAGAGCTTCCCCTTGACCCGGGCGTTCGGGTTCGCGCCCGCTTCGAGGAGCGCCTGGAGGAGCTCGGTCGAGCCGACGCTCTGCTGGTCCGTCCTCGGGTTGGGCGCCCAGGACACGGGCGCGTAGCGCATGTTCACCGTCGCGTAGAGCGGAGTGAGCCCGTCGAGGTTCGGAAGATTCGGGTCGGCGCCGTGGTCGAGGAGATACTTCCCGACGGTGTAGTGGCCGTTGGCGATGGCGATGTTGATGGGGCTGGACCCGTCTCCGCCGCTCACCTGGTTCACGTCGGCTCGGGACTCGACGAGAGCCTTGACCGCGTCGAGGTTCCCGTCTCTCGCCGCGAAGTGGAGTGCCGTCATGCCACCCATGACCGAGCTTCCGCCCGACTGCTCGCCCTTTCGTTTCGGGACGGGTAGCCCGTCATCGTCGAAGCGAGGCTCGTCGAGGAGGTTGACGAACGAGGAAAGGCCCTGGTGCGCCCCCCGCTCGATGAGAAGCGAGATCGCGTCCGCGCGGTTCTCCCACGCGGCGAACATCAGCGCCGTCTCTCCGTTGGTCTTCTCCCGGGCGTTCAAGTCCGCGCCGCCATCGACGAGAGCCTTGACCGCGTCGACGACCCCGGACGTGGCCGCCGACATCAGCGGTGTCGCTCCGGTCGAGGCGGCCTTTCCAGGGTCGGCACCGGCCTTCAAGAGGGCCGCGATCATCGCGCCGCTTCCGTTTCGGGCGGCCAGGATCAAGGGGGTGATGGCGCCGACGCGCGTCTCGGCGTCCAGGTTGGCCTTGGCCTCGATCAGGAGCTCCGCCAATGGGAGATCGTCCCGGTACGCGGCCCAATGAAGCGCCGTCATCCCGTCGCCCTGAGCGGAGTTCACGTCCACCTGCTCGCCCAGGAGAGAGCGCACGCCCTCGAGGTTTCCCTCCATCGCCTGGTCGGCGAGGCGGATGTCGACGGCCGGAGACGAGATAAAAAGGAGGCTCAAAATGAATGGAATCATCGTCCTGCCCCTTCGTTAGATTGAGACCTCGCCCGTGCTGTCCCCGATGCGATCGACGTCGACCCCGAGCTTGTGCAGAAGCGTCAGAAGCACGTTCGCCATCGGGGTTCCATCGGGACAGAGGAGATGCCAATTTCCCTCGAGCTTCCCGTTCGCGTGTCCCGCGAGGAAGAGCGGGACCCTGAGGTGATTGTGCACGCTGCCGTCGCCCATGGGGCTTCCATAAAGGACCATGGAGTGATCGAGGAGGCTTCCGTCCCCGTCAGGAGTCGACTTCATCTTTTCCAGGAAGTACGCGACGTGGTTCACGTGGAACTCGTTGAGCTTCGCGAACTCCGCGAGCTTGTCGGGCTTGTTCTGATGGTGCGAGAGGGTGTGAAAGGGCGTCTTGACGCCGCTCTCCGGCCAGACCCGGGCGCTCACGTCGCGGCCCATCTTGAAGGCGGAGACTCGCGTCACTTCGGTCATGAACGCCAGCACCTGGAGATCGAACATCAGCTTCACGTGCTCCGCCCAGGAATCCGGTACGCCGACGGGAGCGGACGGGAGCTCTTCCGCGGGCCGGCTCTGGTTGTGCTCTTCCGTCTTCTGGATCCTCCGTTCGATCTCGCGAACGTCTTCCAGATAATCGGTGAGCCGCGCCCGGTCGCTCGGACCCAGGTCCTGCTCGAGATCCTTTACCTTGTCGAGAATGCCGTCGAGGATGCTTCCGTTCGTGTGCCGCCGTCGGAGCCGCTCCTCGGGGGTCGAGCCGTCGCCGAAGAGGCGCTCGAACACCACGCGGGGATCCCTCTCCATGGGAAGGGGAGTGCTGGGCGAGGACCAGGAGATGGTGTTGGCGTAAACGCAGCTGTAACCGTAGCCGCAAGCACCGGTGAGCGAGCCCACGTCCTCGATGCAGAGCTGGAGCGATGGGAGCGGCGTGTCCTGGCCGAACTCCTGCGCGTAGATCTGGTCCATCGAGATCGAGTTCTCGATGTCCGCGCCTTCGGTCATCTTCGCGTGGGCGCAAGTGAGAAACGCCGCCGAAGATCTCGTGTGGTCGGCGCCGGCCTCGGCCTGGGATTGGGCGGTCGCGAGCGCGATATCGGTGTGG
>CAZKNR010000038.1:0-5247 GCA_964553925.1 uncultured Acidobacteriota bacterium | reverse complement strand
TCCCTCGGCATCGTTCTCTACGAGATGGCGACGGGAGAGCGTCCCTTCAAGGGCGAGACCACCGCTTCGGTGCTCTCCTCCATTCTTAAGGACACGCCCAAATCGGTGACCGAGATCAACCCGGCGCTCCCGAGCCTCCTGGGAAGGATCGTCCGGCGTTGTCTGGTCAAAGACGCGGAGCATCGGTATCAGACGGCGAAGGACCTGCGGAACGAGCTTCAGGAGTTGAAGCGGGAAGTGGATTCGGGCGAGCTTCAGGAGGGCGTGGCCCCTCGAAAGTCTGCGACTGTACCGAAGTGGTTGCTCGCCGCGGTGGCGCTTCTGGCGGTAGCCGTTGCGCTCTATCTTCTGCGTCGATCGCCGCAGAAGACGTCGCACCCGGCGACCGCGTTCACTCAGCTCACCTCCCTGGGAGGTGTCGAGAGCTTTCCCAGCCTGTCACCGGACGGAAACACCATCGTCTACGCCACCGCGGCTTCCAGAAACGAGGACATCTACCTCCAGAGGGTGGGAGGGCAAAAGCCCATCAACCTGACGGAGGACTCGCCGGTCGATGACACCCAACCCGCCTTCTCTTCCGATGGCACCCTCATCGCGTTCCGCTCCGGCCGGGATGGGGGCGGCATCTTCGTGATGGGCGCCACGGGTGAGTCCGTGAAGCGGGTCTCGGATACCGGTTTCAACCCCGCTTGGTCCCCCGACGGTGAGCTCCTCGTCTTCTCGACGGTGGGAGTTGCCAATGCGAATCGAAGTGGAGGCGACGTCGGCGAGCTCCGTGTCGTCCGAGTCGATACCGGTGAGGTCCGCTCGATCGACTTGAATGGGGATGCGGTGCAGCCTCAGTGGTCGCCCCACGGACACCGGATCGCGTTCTGGAGCAACTCTCTCTCGGAACGGAACTACCGGGACATCTGGACGATTCCCGCCGAGGGCGGTGAGGTCGTCCCGGTCACACGGGACGAGCACATCGATTGGAACCCGATCTGGTCGCCCGACGGCAAGTACCTTTACTTCTGCAGCAGCCGTGGAGGCACGATGAGCCTCTGGCGTGTGGCGATCGAGGAGGAGACCGGAATTGTCCGTGGCGCCCCCGAGCTGGTCACGTCGTCTCCGGCCGCCCGCATGGCGCAGATCACGATTGCGCGAGACGGCCGTCACATTGCCTACCAGGCGGATATCAGTACACAGAACATCTACAAGATTTCCTTCGATCCCGACTCGGAAGCCATCGTCGGGGAACCGGTCGCCATCACCAGCGGATCCAGGTTGGCGATTTATCCGAACCTTTCTCCCGACGATCAGTGGGTGGCGTTCACGTTCTTCTTCGGAGGGGGGCAAGGGGATATCGCAGTGATTCGCACGGACGGCACCGGTCTTCGCCAACTGACCGACCAGCCCCACCTTTTTCACGACTCGCCTCGATGGTCCCCGGACGGTAGCCAGTTGGTCTTCTTTTCCGCAAGGAGCGGGAACATCGAGCTTTGGAGCATCCATCCCGACGGGAGCGGACTCCGCCAGCTCACCGAAACCCCGAATCGGACCATGGTGCCCGTCTGGTCTCCGGATGGAAAACGCATCGTCTATTACTCGACCGATGGCGACTCCTATATCTTTCAGCCGGACGTGCCTTGGAAGGAGCAGAGCCCCGAAAAGCTTCCGCGCCCCCCTGAAGGACGATTCCAGGCCAATTCCTGGTCTCCTGATGGCGAGCGGCTGGCAGGCTCGGTCGAATATGAATCCGGAAAGTCCCAAATCGCAGTCTTCTCCCTGGTCTCTCGGGAATACAAAATGTTCCCAGGGACAGGTGATTCCCCGGTGTGGCTGAACGACAATCGAAGACTGTTGTTTGGGGACGGGGGGAAGGTCCTCTTTCTCGACGGGAAGACCGGCGCTTTCCACGAAGTCCTGTCTCTGGAACCGGACGCTGTTGAATACGGCTTGGACCTCTCGAGCGACGAACGCACGATCTACTTCAGCCGCGGCCACGACGAAGCCGACATCTGGATGGTCACCCTCGACGAGAAGCCGCAGTGAGGAACTCGGAGCACAGAACAACTCCAGCATGACAGGGAGCGTTCTTTCACCGGTTTTTGGAAGCAATAGAACACCGGTTTGCCGGTGTCGCTAGCCTGTCGGATTTCGTAGCGCCCCGCCTCCACGAATTTCCAGAACACTTCGCCGAACGCTGCGTTGAGCGCTTCAATGTGAAGGACGATGTCCAGGTCCTTTGTCGCGCGGAACTCGAGGCCGGCCTCCTCCATCGCCAGGGTCGCCGCCGTGCCGCCGATTAATTAACACGAATTGGTCGGTGTAGTCGGCAAAGTACTCCCGAAACACGTCGAGCCCCCTCACCACGGAAAGCGCTCCTTCAACTCATCAAGCGCGAGTTGAACGCGCTCATCGGCCTCGTCCTGCAGACTGAGCGTCAGGGAAAGCGGATCCACCTTCTCGCGGTCCGGGGCGAGCGCGGGGTTGTAGCGCCATAGCTGCCACTCACCGGCGCCTGCCAACCGCTCCGGCAGGATCTCGATGCCGGTCTCGGTCGCCGCTTTCCACTGCGCCGGGCTCACTGCGTAAACGGGCCATTGCGGCTCGGCAAGCATCGAGTATCGTGCCAAGGCGCTCAGGCCTGCCAGGCGAACGTGGGGTGGTTTCAGTTTGGGGATGGGGTGCGTCCAGATCCGCCTCCTTACGGGGCTGCGCAACAACGGCTTCGCGTGGTCCCAGGTGTCCGCGGCAGTACGCTCCATGTGCAGCCATCGCGCTCTCCCCTCGGTGCGCAGCGTTCCGATACCGGCCGCGGTCAACTCCTTGACCGCGCGGGAGAGCGTCATCGGGGTGTAGCCCAACTCGGTGACGACTTCTCCAGGTTGCCAATCAGGCCGCCATGGTTTTCGCAGCAGGATGGTGATGAGCATCGCCTGCGTCGCCGGACGGAGTGCCGTGTCCGGCGCCTGCGGGCGCTGTCGAAAGTATTCGCGCAAGTCGATTCCGAGATCCGGCAGATAGAGCTGGTTTCCCGGCACGAGGAACGGCACCTTCTGCTCGATCAGACGCTTTCGCTCATAGGAAGCGAGGACTCCCGTGACGTAGACGACAGGGTGCCCAGTCAGCTCCCTCAGTTTGTCCAACTGGCCGCGGAGATTGGCCAGGGCCGGCCTGTTTGTCGCCGGTCAATCGCGAGAAGAATTGGGCGATCCCACAGCTTCAACTCTCGAATGTCGAACGCATCCTGGAGGAAATACGGCAGTGTGCCCGCCCTCGCCCACGCCCGGCCCTTGAGAGCAATACCCAAGGTGTCGAAGAGATACTCCTGCACGGCGGTATCCATGGTTCGCGTCGGGGTGCCGGTCCGTGCTTGTGAGGTCGGGAGCGGTTCCCGCGCCGCACCGAAGAGATACGCGAGAGCGTGATTGGAATCGATCTTCAGGAGCCGGACCGCGTGCCCTCGATCTCGATCCACCTCTCGAGGGTTTTCTCGAGAAGTTGCTTCGCGGAAACAATCTCTTTCAGCACCGGCTCGACGTCCGTGAAAGGCTGGGTGTAGAAATCGGGGGCCGCGGCGCGCGCCTCGAGCTCCGCGACCTTTGTCTCCAGGGCTTGGATCGTCTCGGGAAGCGCGTCGAGCTCGAGCTGCAGCTTGTAGCCGAGCTTGGTCGCCCTGGCTTCCGGCGATGGCCCTTTCGCGGGCTTCGGGGCTGCGGCTCGATCGGGGCGGTCTTTGACGGCGAGAGGCTTTCCCTTCCGCAGCCAATCGTTGTAGCCGCCGGGGTATCGATTGACGGCGCCGCCTTCCTCGAACACCAGGGTGCTGGTGACGACGTTGTCGAGAAACGCGCGATCGTGGCTGACGACGAGGAGCGTGCCTTCGTACTCCACGAGCTGTTCCTCGAGCACTTCCAGAGTCTCCAGATCCAGGTCGTTGGTCGGCTCGTCGAGCACCAGGAGGTTCGACGGGCGGGCGAAGAGACGGGCCAGAATCACTCGATTGCGCTCGCCGCCCGATAGGGCGCTTACCTGAGTCACCGCTCGCTCCGCGCTGAAGAGAAACCCCTTGAGGTAGCCGATGACGTGACGGTCCCTGCCTCCGACGGTCACGTGATCGCTCCCATCGGAGACGATCTCGGCCACCGTCTTGTCCGGGTCGAAATCGCGGCGCAGCTGGTCGAAGTACGCGACCTCGAGATTGACGCCGAGCCGTACCGTCCCCGCCTGAGGCGCGAGCTCGCCCAGGAGGATGCGAAGGAGGGTGGTCTTTCCCACCCCGTTGTTTCCGACGAGACCCAGCCGGTCGCCGCGCAGGATCTTGAGGGACAGGCCCTGAAAGAGCACGTCGGTCCCGAAGGCCCCGAAGGAATGACTCACCTGGTCGAGCTCGACGACCCGTCGTCCCGAGGATTCTGCTCGCTCGATCTGGATCCGCGCTTTCCCCTCCGGAGCCACCCGGGCGGCGTACTCCTCGCGCATCGCCTCGAGGGCGCGCACGCGTCCCTCGTTCCGGGTGCGCCGCGCCTTGACCCCTTGCCGAATCCAGACTTCTTCTTCCGCAAGGCGCTTGTCGAAGAGAGAGGCCGCTCGCGCCTCCGTGGCCAGAGCCTCCTCTTTGCGGCGGAGGTAACTGTCGTAGTCACCGGGCCAGCTCGTGAGCTGCGTCCGGTCGAGCTCGACGATGCGCGTCGCGAGCCGGCCCAGAAAGGCTCGGTCGTGGGTCACGAAGAGAAGCGAGCCGAAGAAACCCCGCAGCCGCTCCTCCAGCCACTCGATGGTGCTCAGGTCCAGATGGTTCGTAGGCTCGTCGAGGAGCAGCAGGTCCGGGCTCGAGACGAGAGCCCGCGCCAATGCTGCCCGGCGGCGCCAACCGCCGGACAGGTCCTTCATTCGGCTTTCCGCGGGAAGGTTCATTTCTGAAAGCAGCGTCTCTATGCGCCGCTCGAGGTCCCAGCCGCTCTCGGTGTCGATTCGGTGCTGGAGCTCTTCGAGCTCTTTCAACGCGGGTCCGTCCATGGGCGACGCGGTGCGATGATGGTACCGATCGAGGAGGACCTGGAGGTGCGAGAGACCCTGGGCGACGTACTCCTGAATGGTCTCTTCCCCGACCTCCGGCAGGAGCTGGGCGAGCCGGCTGATCCGAAGGCCCGGTTTCGCCCGGATCTCTCCCGAGTCCGGCTTCAGTTCTCCTTCGAGGATTCGAAGGAGCGTCGATTTCCCGGCGCCGTTGCGGCCGATGAGCGAGACCCGCTCGCCGGG
>CAZKNR010000037.1:0-6967 GCA_964553925.1 uncultured Acidobacteriota bacterium | reverse complement strand
TCCCTACTCGGGACCGACGTGAGGCATCCGGCGGCGCAGCGCGCTTGTGCCGACGCATCCCGATCAAGAGAGGATAGAAGATGACAGTCAGACCGATCCTGATCCTGGCTGCCGTGGCGAGTGTGGCGCTTGCCAACGGGTGCAGCGCACCCAAGACTGAAATCGCCGCGGACACGATTTACGCAGGCGGCGACATCATCACCATCAATGACGCCCAGCCGATGGTGGAGGCGGTCGCCGTGAAGGACGGCAAGATTCTCGCCGTCGGCGCCCGCGGCGAAGTCGAACGCGGCTACAAGGGTCAAGCCACAGTGATTGTCGATCTCGCCGGAAAGACCCTGCTGCCCGGCTTCCTGGACCCGCACAGCCACTACATCAACGCCCTAACGATGGCCAATCAGGTTAACGTGTTTGCGCCTCCGGCCGGACCCGGCAAGGATGCTGCGTCCATCGTCGCCGAACTGAGGAAGTTCTGCGATGCGCGCAAGATCCCCGCAGGGGAAGTCATCATGGCCTACGGCTATGACGAGACCAGCATGCCCGATGGGCGGACGCTCAGCCGGGACGACCTGGACAAGGACTTCCCGAACAACCCCGTAATGGTCGGCCACACCTCCCTGCACGGCGCCGTGCTCAACTCGGCCGCATTCAAGAAGTACGGCATCAGCGCCGACACCAAGACGCCGCCCGGCGGCATCATCGTGCGCAAGCCAGGGTCGAACGAACCCGACGGGCTGGTGATGGAAACCGCCTGGCTGCCGATCTTCGGCTCCCTGCCCAAGCCCACACCAGAACAGGAGGTGGAGTGGAGCCGGGCCGGCCAGATGCTCTATGCGGCGGCCGGCATCACCACCGCCCAGGAAGGCGCCACGCACGCGGCCGACATCGCCATCATGCAGCGTGCGGCCGCCGGTGGCGCCACCATCATCGATGTCATCGCGTATCCGTTCATCCTCGACCTGGACGCGATTCTGAAGGACAACCCGCCCGGCACATTCGGGCGGTACAAGAATCACTTCAAGCTCGGTGGGGTGAAAATCACGCTCGACGGTTCGCCGCAGGGCAGGACGGCG
Organism: uncultured Acidobacteriota bacterium; assembly: GCA_964553925.1. Taxonomy (GTDB): domain Bacteria; phylum Acidobacteriota; class Vicinamibacteria; order Marinacidobacterales; family SMYC01; genus DAISKN01. The sequence continues at coordinate 5,894 of CAZKNR010000037.1, read as the reverse complement.
TTCTTCACCACGCCGTATCTCGTCGACGGCCCCAACGGCGAGAAGAACTGGAGTGGCGAACTGCCCTTCCCCCAGGACACCGTCAACGGCTGGTTCAAACGCGTCTACGACCTGGGCCTGCCGCTCAACGTGCACGCCAACGGCGACGCCGCGATAGACGTACTGCTGCGTGCTCACGAGTCCGCAGCGGCAGGGAGCCTGGACAAGGACCGTCGCACGACGATCATTCACTCGCAGTTCGTGCGCCCGGATCAGCTGGACAAGTACGTCGCGTTCAAGTTCATCCCGTCGTTCTTCACCGAGCACACCTTCTACTTCGGAGAGACCCACGTTAAGCAACGCGGCAAGGAGCAGGCCTATTCTCTGAGCCCGATGCGGACCGCCATCGACAAGGGTCTGCGTCCCACCAATCACACCGACTTCAATGTGAGCCCCCTCGATCAGATGGTCGTGGTGTGGACGGCGGTCAACCGCTTCTCACGGGGCGGAGAAGTGATCGGACCGGATCAGCGCGTCACGCCGCTCGAGGCGCTGAAAGCGATCACGATCAACGCGGCACACCAATATTTCGAGGAAAAGTCGAAGGGCTCGCTGGAACCCGGCAAGCTCGCGGATCTCGTGATTCTGGACAAGAACCCTCTCAAGGTGGATCCCATGACGATCAAGGACATCAAGGTCGTCGAGACGTTCAAGGAAGGCAAGTCGATCTACAAGGCCAAGTGAACGGCCTAACAACAGCATGCAGCGGACGGCGCTGTGCGCCGCCGCTGATGCTGGACATTAATACGCCTAAGGGACACGACCGCACGATTGCGCTATAATTACACTGTAGGTATGCTCCCTGCGTGGGTGAGCTAGGCTTCTCATGGGACCCCAAGAAAGCACGGTCCAATGAAAGGAAGCACGGCATCTCGTTCGAGGAGGCGCAGACTGTCTTTAGTGATGAAAACGGTTTGCTACTCGACGACCCGGACCATTCGGAACGTGAGGTGCGGTATCTTCTGCTGGGCCTGAGTGCGTCGCTACGGATTCTTGTCATCTCGCATCCTTCGGGACGCAGATACCATCCGGGTCATTAGCGCACGGGAAGCAGACGCGAGTGAGAATCGACAGTATCTCGAGAGACTAGGAAAATGAGGAAACAGTACGATTTTTCGAAAGCAAAGCGGAATCCTTATGCCGCGCGTCTGAAGAAGCAGATCACGATCCGCTTGGATCCCCCAACGATTGACTACTTCAAGGGGCTCGCGGAAGAGATGGGCGTTCCATACCAGACGCTCATTAATCTCTACCTGCGGGACTGTGCGTCGAAGGAACGGAAGCTTTCGATGTCATGGAAAGCGTCTGCGTAAGCACGGCGTATAACTCGCGGTTGGAGTGGACGTGGCCTTCCCATTCTTCGAGCTGGTCATCGCTACCGGCGGGAGGGCCTTCGGTGACGAAGAGCCGGCACCATAGGACTGGCCACGCCACTCAACCGCCGTGTTAGCCATCACTTCACGAGAGGTGCGGTGACGTGCTGGAATCGAGGACGGTCGGCGGAAGCGCTTGTTCCAAAGTCGAAACCAGAGGGATACTGGGTTATGGCTAAGCCGACCCTGGATATCGAGCGGTTGAGCCCCGACGAGCGTCTCGACTTGATGGAGCAACTTTGGGAGAGTCTTCGGAAGGACCCGTCAAGCGTTCCCCTGACCGACGCACAGCGGGAGGAGTTGGACCGTCGTCTTGACGATCTGGAGGCGGACATCCGAAGGGGAGCCCCGCTCGGCATTCCCTAGAATTTCTGCACCACCCCGCTCTTGATCACCAACTCGACGTTTTGCAGATAGAGAACGCTGTCGAGAGGGTTCCCCTTCACCAGGATCACGTCGGCGAGCTTTCCCGCCGAGATCACCCCTGCGTCCACCCGCAGCGTCTCCGCCGCGTGCTTGGTCGAGGCCAGAATAACTTCGTTCGGGCTCATGCCCGCGAGCCGCACGAGGGCGTCGGCCTCACGCCACACGGCGTCGCGATGGAAGAACCCGGGGGTTCCCGAATCCGTGCCCATGATGATCTTGATGCCGGAGGCGAAGAGCTGGCGCCCCGCTTCGGGAGCGATCCGCATCTCGAGATGAATGCGCTCGAAGTACGAAAGCCCGGGGAAATTCCGGAGCGACTCCCGGATGGGATCCGCGAAGCGGCCAAGCTCCCGCGAGAGACCGGGAACGTCGACGCGCTCGGGCCACGACATGTGCGCGGGGTAGAGCGTGACTCGGTGGGAGATCGACTGGCCGACGGGAATCTGGCGCAGCGCCATGAGGCGCAGCGTCGCCTCGGCGTAGAGCGGGTTCTGATGACCCGAGCCGGCATGGTCGAGGAAATCGGCACCGCCTTCGATCGCCGTCAGGATCTCCTCGTCGGTGTAGACGTGAGCTCCGACGATCTTTCCCCGCTCGTGGGCCTCGTCCGTGATGGCGCGCATCTGCTCGAGCGTGAGCCCGGTATAGGCCTTGATCGCGTCCGCGCCCTTCTCGATGAGGGCGGCGGTCGTCGTTCGAGCCTCTTCCGCGGTGTGAACGTTGTGGTTGAACCGGCGGTGGTGCGCCCGCGCGCGGTCGTCGGGCCAGTTCTGGATCCAGCCACCGCTTATGACGAGCCGCGGACCCGGGATCTCGCCTGACTCGATGCGCTTCTTCGTCCGCAACGAGGCCTCGATCTCGCCCCCCGCATCGCGCGCCGTCGTGATGCCGTGGCGGAGGAGCTGGGCCGCCGAGAGCGCCATCACCTCCCCATAGTCGGCTCTGGCCATCTCATGCCAGGTGGGATAGTCGCCGTGTCCCAGGATATCCAGGTGCACGTGGGTGTCGATGAGGCCGGGCATGACGGTCATGCCCTCGGCGTCGACGATCGAAGCCCCCTGGGGAATGTCGACCTCGCCCTCCGCCCCTACCGCGACGATCCTCTCACCGTCGATGAGGACTACCGCGTTTCTGATGGGCGGACCGCCGAATCCATCGATGAGGAATCCTCCGACAATCGCGATCGTGGATGCGAGCATGCTTCTCCTCCGTGATGTCAGTGAACGCGCGGCACCGGGAACTTCTGGCGCGCGGCGATCTCGGCGAGCCCCCCGCGGATCATCGATACGAGCTCGGGTGGGGGATCGTAGTCGAGCGCCTCGACGAGATGCTGATACGCCGCGGTCGGCTCCCGGAGAGCGTGGAGCTGAAGGAGCCCGGCATAGGCGTGGGCCTCCGCGGCGCCCGGTCCCCGTGGATAGTCCCGAAGGTGACGTTGGTAGAGTGTGAGCGCCGCCCGCGGATGCCCACTCTTCGCGAGCCAGTTCGCGAGAGCGATGGAATCGTCGGGGGAAAGAAGACGACGGGTCCCCTCCGCCGGCAGTTCGAAGTAGAGCTCCGCCGCCTTTGCCATGTCTCCACGGCGGAGCGCGTCCTGGAGAGCCTCGCGGGGAGACGTGCCCGAGGCATGCGGGAAATCGCGGTACTCCGAGGGCCGCTCCGTCACCTGCCTTCGATCCTTGAGCCACGCGACGGCGAGTCCCGCGAGGAAACCCCCGATGTGGGCCCCGTAAGCGACACCCGCGCCCGGGGTCCCCCGCGTCAGGAGGAACGGCAGGATGTTGTCGAGCATGAGATAGAAGCCGAGCACCAGCCGCGCGGGGAGGAGCACGACGTTCATGAAGAACGGGAAGAGCAGAACCCAGACGCGCACGGAGTTGCGGGGAAACCAGAGGAAGTAGAACCCGAGCACCCCGGAGATCGCGCCCGAGGCACCCACGAGCGGGATACGGGAGCCGCTGTCGAAGGCGGCGTGAAACAACGTGGCGCAGGCGCCGGTCAGGATGTACCAGAAGACGTAGCGCGCGCTTCCGAGCCGATGTTCTACGTTGTCGCCGTAGATCCAGAGGAACAGCATGTTCCCGAAGAGGTGGGCGAACCCTCCGTGGAGGAACATCGAGGCAAAGAGAGCGAGAACGGACGGCTCCGCGGGGCGATAGCCCCAAGAAAAAACGAAGAGATCGTACTCCGAGACTTGCTGCAGCACGTCCTGGATCGAAGCGCCGGGCGGGAGGTTTTGCCGGATGATCTCGACGTACTCGGCGAGTCGGGGGTCAGAGGGGTCGGCGGACCGGAGCGAGAGCGGGAGGCTCAGCACGAGATAGATCGCTACGTTCGCGGCGAGGATCGCGTAGTTCGCGACCGGCGTGCCTCGCGGGTTCGGTTGATCGCCTATGGGAAGGAACATGATTCGAGAGGATTGTAGGCGTTGCCGATCTCGCACTCAAGCTGCTATAAAGCACAGAGGGAGGCGATCCATCCATGACCAGGAAGTTTCGAATCGGCACGACTTTGGCGCTCCTCGCCGGGCTCGCGAGCTTCGCGATTGCCCAGGAAGACGAAGAGCGAGTCAAGCCCGCGCCCGATCGGGGAAACCAGGGCGAGGGCCCGTTCGAACGCCTGATCCTTCGGGGGGCGATGGTCATCGATGGAACCGGTGCCGCGCCCCAGGGGCCGGTGGATATCGTCATCCAGGGCAACCGCATCGCCGAGGTGAAGGGCGTGGGAACGCCCGGGATTCCCATCGATGAGTCGAAGCGCCCGAAAAACGCCAGCCGGGAGATCGACGCCTCGTCGATGTACGTTCTCCCGGGCTTCGTCGATCTCCATACCCACACCGGCGGGGCGCCCAAGGCTCCCGAGGCCGAGTACGTCTACAAGCTCTGGCTGGCGCACGGCGTCACCACCACTCGCGATGCCGGCTCCGGGGCGAGCGACTTCATCCTCCGCGAGAAGGCGCGCAGCGCGGCGAACGAGATCGTCGCTCCGAGGATTTTTGCATATGCCCGGCCGGGAACGGGTGAAGGCTGGGACGGCGGCCCGATCGCAACACCGGAGAAAGCACGGGAGTGGGTGCGATGGGGTGCGAAGAAAGGCATCGACGGGCTCAAGCTCGGCGCCCTCGACCCCGAGATCATGGCGGCTCTCATCGACGAGGCGAAGAAGAACGGGCTCGGCACCATGGCCCACCTCGGACAGAACGGCGTCGCTCGCATGAACGTGCTGGACGCCGCGAGGCTCGGACTCGGCACCCAGACCCATTTCTATGGGCTGTTCGAGGCGCTTCTGAGAGACCACTACGTCCAGGATTGGCCCGCCGATCAGAACCAGAGCGACGAGCAGCATCGTTTCGGGCAGGTCGGACGACTCTGGAACCAGATTCACCCGCGGGGGAGCGAAGAGTGGAACGCCCTGATTAAGGAGCTCGTCGAGCTCCGCCTGACCATCGACCCCACGATGACGATCTACGCCGCGGGGCGAAACGTGATGGCCGCCCGCAACGCCGACTGGCATCCACGGTATACGCTTCCCTCCCAGTGGGACTTCTTCGAGCCGAGCCGGGTGAACCACGGCGCCTACTGGTACTACTGGACGACCCACGACGAAGTGGCCTGGAGAAACTTCTACCGGGTGTGGATGGATTTCTTGAACGACTTCAAAAACGCCGGCGGCCGAGTGACCACGGGCTCCGATTCGGGCTTCATCTACAAGCTCTACGGCTTCGCGTACATCGAGGAGTTCGAGCTCCTCCAGGAGGCGGGATTCCATCCTCTCGAGGTCGTGCGCTCGGCGACCCTCAACGGAGCCGAGACCCTCCACGAGCCCAAGGGCACCCCCGTCGATTTCGGCATCATTCGCCCCGGTCGTCTCGCTGACCTGGTGCTCGTCGACGAGAACCCTCTCGAGAACTTCAAGGTCCTCTACGGCACCGGCGCCGTCCGTCTGAACGATGGGACGGGAAAAGCGGAGCGGGTCGGCGGAATCAAGTACACGATCAAAGACGGGATCGTCTACGACGCGCGGGAGCTCCTCGCGGACGTCGCCCGCATGGTGGAA
>CAZKNR010000036.1:0-11048 GCA_964553925.1 uncultured Acidobacteriota bacterium | reverse complement strand
ATCCTCCTGGTAGGCCGGGAGTCGAATCGTGACGGCGTCGGCGCCCGAGTGATGCTCGAGGCGGGTGGCCGCTCTCAGACGCGAACCTCGAAGTCCGGCGGGGGCTATCTCTCGAGCCACGATCCGCGGTTGCATTTCGGTGTCGGCGACGCCCGCGACGTCGAGCGCGTCCGCGTGCGCTGGCCCTCGGGTTCGGTCGAGGTCTTCGAATCTTTGTCATCCGGGCGCGGGTACGTTCTCAAAGAGGGAACGGGCGTCATCGCCGAGAGACCATGAGCCTCGCGATCCTTCTGCTCTCGGCGATCCTCACGGCCGAGGAGCGGCGCTCCTTCGAGGCCGCGATCGCGCTCCACCTCGCGTCCGACCCGGAGGGGGCCCTCCACGGATACCGGCAGATCCTGGAAGCCCATCCGGACTTCGTCCCCGCGCGTTTGTATCGCGCGGAAGCTCTCTGGCTCTTGGGAAAGCGCGAAGAGGCGAGGCAAGACCTGTCCCTGGCGCAGGCGGATCTCCTTCTCGTCCGCATCCTCGAAGCTACGTTCGGGAGTGTCGAGTCCGACCCTCTGGCGGTGAAGCTCTCCGGCGCCTATCCCCTCGGGGAGAAGCGATTCCTCGCGACGGGGACACCTGTGCTCCTCCTTCTCTCGATGGGCGGCTTCGGAGAAGCAATCGCCGAGTATCGCCGCGTCGCGTCGATCGATCCCGAGGACGCCACCCTGCACCAGAAGCTCGGCGTTGCGTTCTCGAGCGCGAAGCTTTTCCTCCCCGCGGTCGAGGCCTTCGGCCGTGTCGTGGCCGCGGCGCCGGAAGACGTTGCCGCATGGCGCCAGCTCGGCTCGGGGAACCTCGTGCTCCAGCGATGGGAGTCGGCTATCGTCGCGCTCGAAAGAGCGATCGACCTTGCGGGGGAGGAGGGGGGTCTTCTCCTCGCGCTCGGCTACGCGCATGAAAGGAAGCCGGACACCGAGAAAGCCCTCGAGCTCTATCGGCGAGCGGCGCGGCTCGCGCCCGAGTCCGGAAGGCCGCACTACCGGATCGGCCGCGCGTTGATGGCGCAGGGGAAGCTCGACGAGGCGGAGAAGGCGTTTACGAAGTCGTCGTCTCTCGATCCGAAGATGCCGGAGCCTCTGGGCTTTCTCGGCGAGATCCAGCTCAAACGCGGCGACAGCGAGCTCGCGCTCAAGACTCTCGAGCGTGCCATCGAAGTCGATCCCGAGTACTTTGAGGCCTACTACCACCTCGCCCACGTCTATCGCCGGTTGGGCCGCGGGGACGAGGCGCGGACGGCGTTGACTTTCTACGAGGACCTGAAACGGAAAAAACGAGGAGTCCTGTCGCAGGAAGAGGTGCTCGCGCTCCGCTGATTCCAAAAAGCCGCGCGCGTGGAGGTCGTGCTCGCTCAGACGGACAACAGCCGGAGCAAGAAGTAGAGACCGAATCCGGCCACGACCGGAAACACCGCCACGAGCACGTCGAGCGCCACAACCCGCAGCTGACCTGAAGCCTGCATCGGAATTCCCTCGTCAGTCTGCAAAATGCAATTTACTTGCCAGCGCTTTTCCGCGCGGATTTCGTCGGAATTCGTAAGGGGGAGTCTGGGAGCGGTCCAATCTCCTGAACTCCAGTTCAACAAATTGGACGAGCGCGGCCCGAGACTACTTCTTGGAGCTGCCCTTCCCGGGACGGTCGCCACTGGCCGGTCGACCGCGTTCACCGCCGCCGCCACCACTGCCGCCGTTTCCGTTGGCTGGCCCCGGGGTCGTCCCGCCCGGTGATCCGGGACGGCCGACGCGGCCTCCGGAGCCTCCTGCTGGACGGCCGATCCTGCCGCCGCTCGGAGTTGGACAGGCGCCGCCCGCGCCATGTCCGGAGCCCCCGATTCCGGTCCCGCCCCAGCCGCTTCCGTCATCTCCGCTGTCGCCGGGACCGAGAAAACCGCCGTTTCCGCGGCTCGTCCGTCTGTCGCCGCCGAGCCAGCTTCGGCCGGAGTTGCCGCCGAGGTCGTTGAGACCTAGAACGTCAGGCGCATCCGGTATGGGAGTGGGCGAGTCCATGGAGACGAGGCCCGCGAGGGCCACGCTCGAAACCCGGAGCGCGGCCAGCGTATCCCCCTCGGCGATCGGAGCTTTGGGGCTGTCGGGGTTCTGCTTTGGGGCCTGCTCTTCGCCCGGGTTCTCGAGGTTCGGGAACTTCGGCACCGGCAGCCGCTCGCGGGCAAGATCTCTGGGAATCTGGAGCTCTCCGGCGATGGAGCCGTCGGGACGGGGAAGGTCCCCGGCTCCTACGCGCGCGCTGTCTCGCGGCGCAGGCGAGAACGAGAAGAAGGCGACGAGGGTAAAGGCGACGCTTTGGAGCGCCAAAGTCAAGGGCAGAGCGCTTACGGCCGTAAAACGTCGAAGCATGGTTCTCCCTTGGCGGCGGCTGAGCTAACGGTATAGCGCCGAAGGCGCGCTGTCAAGTCTACAGGTCTTTACAGGACTGCGGGTTCTACTGTGGCGGGTGGATGGTCGTCGGACTGAGCTGCAGCGTGTTTCCGGACACCTCGAGGTCGCAAAGAGTGCCCGGGCCGACCTCGGTGAAGTACGCTCGCCTCTGGCCGGAAACGGTGCCGAACCGGACCTCGAAGGCTCGATTGGGCCCGAGGAAGTTCCCGCTCACCGGCCAATTGTCGAAAAGGAGATTCGTGGGCGTCCAGAGCATGGTGCTGTCTCTCGGGATGAAGCGCACGATCTCGTCGTCGATGTCCCGCACGTCCGTCGTCGAGAAGGAACTGGTAGGGTCTCTGAACACGGCGAAATCCGAATCCGAGGGGCCGGTGTTGTCGCCGCCACATCCGAAATGAAGGGCCGAGATGGCAATCAGGACAGCTGTGGTTCTCATGAGCGAGAATAGCACGGGCCTGAAACCAGTAGCGGGTCCTGGGCATCCAAGGGGAGTCGGCCTATAGTGGAGATGAAAGGTTGTGTCATGAAACGACGTGATTTCCTGAGATCGGCGGGGCTCTTTGCGGTGCTCCCGGGCTCGTTCGCGAAAGGGATCGGAGCGAAGATGATGAGCGGCAATAAGGATGACAAGCTGGTAGAGAAGCTGGAGAAGCCGAAGAAGGAGTGGAAGGCGATTCTCGATCGAGAAGCGTACCAGGTCCTCTTCGAAGAGGCGACGGAACGCCCCTTTACCAGCACCCTCCTGGAGGAGAAGCGCCATGGGACTTACATCTGCGCCGCCTGCTTTCTCCCGCTCTTCGAATCGGACGCGAAGTACGAGAGCGGCACCGGATGGCCCAGCTTCTTCCGGGCGCTCGAAGGGAAACTTGAAACGAGGACCGATTTCAAGCTTTTGCTCCCTCGCACCGAGTACCACTGCGCCCGCTGCGGCGGCCATCAGGGGCACGTGTTCGGCGATGGGCCAAAGCCCACGGGAAAGCGCTTCTGCAACAACGGCGTCGCGCTCGGCTTCGTTCCCGAGGGAGAGGCCTTCCCGGAGCTCCGGTCATGAGGGCGGTGGCGCTGGCACTCCTGCTCCTGGTCTCGAGCTCGGCTCCGGGCGAGCCGAAGCTCGCGAAGGCCACGTTCGCCGGAGGATGCTTCTGGTGCATGGAGCCGCCGTTCGACAAGCTCGAGGGCGTCATCGCAACGACCTCGGGATACACGGGGGGCAAGGTTTCGAACCCGAGCTACGAGCAGGTCTCCTACGGAGGCACGGGTCACCTCGAAGCCGTCGAAGTCGTCTACGATCCCGCGAAGATTTCGTACGAGAAACTCCTCGAGGTCTTCTGGCACAACGTGGATCCGACGGATGCCGACGGCCAGTTCTGCGATCGCGGAGATCAGTACAAAACAGCGATATTCTTCCACGACGAGGAGCAACGGCGCCTCGCGGAGGAGTCGAAGCAGAAGCTCGCCGGCTCCAGTGTTTTAAAGGAGCCGATCGCGACTCCGATTCGGCCCGCGGCCGCGTTCTACGCCGCCGAGGAGTACCACCAGGATTACTACGAGAAGAATCCCATCCGGTACAAGTTCTACCGCAGCCGGTGCGGCCGGGACCGGGATCTTTCGAAGCTCTGGAAAAGCCCGACTTGAGCTACTGCTCCTTGCCGTCGAGAAGCGCGTAAGCGCGCTCGACCGCGTGCGGATGCACTCCGGGCCCGGTAATCGTCGGAAAGTGAGCGGCATGGCTCGTCATGTCGATCTTCAGCGCCGCGTCGGCAGCGCTCACCCCGTCGGCGTGCATCTTCGCGATCTTCTGCGATAGATCGCGGAGGTACGCCTGGAAGTAATCGACCTTCTCCCTCTCGCGGAACGCCTGGCCGTGCCCGGGTAAGACCACCTCGAAATCGAGCGACTTGAGGACCTCGAGAGTATCGGCCCACTCTTCGAGGTAGCCGTCTCCCATGTAGGAAAGACCCGCGGTGAGGAGGTCGCCGGTGGCGACGACCTTCTCCTGAGGAAGATAGACCACGACGTCGCCTCCGGTATGCCCGCGGCCGAAATACAGAAGCTGAATCTCGCGGCCGCCGCGGAAGAGAGTCATCCGCTGCGATAGCGTCGTCGTCGGCGGAGTGACGTCGATGGCGCCGGTCGCGTCCTGGTAGTGTTTCTGGACCTGGATGTTCTTCTCGAGCTCTGCCACTTTGGCCTGCTCGGAAGGCTCGGAAGCCTCCTTCGCCGCCTTCAGCTCCGCTTCCATCTCCGAGATGCGCGCGGGGAGGCCGCCGACGAAGAGTTCCCAGGAGCGTCCGCTCTTCGAGGCGCCGGCCACGAGCTTCTCCCGGGTGAATTCGTGCCCGATGATCTCCACGTCTTCCGGGAACACCTGGTTTCCGTGGGCGTGGTCGAAGTGGAAGTGGGTGTTGACGACGTAGCGCACGGGCTTGTCGGTGATGTTCTTGAGCTCTTTCAGAAGCGCCCACGCGGCCGCGGGCGTGATGTGCGAGTCGACGACGAGGACGTCGTCGTCGTTCACGAAGATGGAGCCGTTGCAGCCGACGGCGAGGCTCCCCGTGCCCACCGCGTGGTAGATCCCCGGCTTGATCTCATGGAAGGTGAAAGCCTCGCCTTCGTAGATCGCTCCCGCGGGTTGCGCGGTCGATGCCGCCGCGGCTTCGGACGCTTTTGGTGCTTGTGGCTGGCAAGCGACTCCGAGGAGCGGGACCAGAAACGCGGTGAACCCTGGGACGAAACCACGCATGAATGACCTCCGGCTGAAAGATGGACTCAACTTCCCTGGAACTGGCGCTGCACCGTTTCAGGCATTTCAGGCGCTTCGGGAGCGCTCGACCACTCGCACGACACCAACGTGCCCTTCTCCGGCGCGGGGCGGATGTCGAAGATCCCGTCGATCATGCGCGCGCGGTAGCGCATGATGTGAAGCCCCATTCCCCCGGCGCTCTCTTTCTTCCGCGTGGCTTTGGGATTGGGCGCAATTCCGCTCCCATCGTCCGCGATCGTAAGCCGGCGGCGGCCGTTCACACTCGCGAGGTCGATGACGATGCGCGTGGGGTTGGCGTGGCGAAGGGCGTTACTGACCGCCTCCTGGGCGATGCGATAGAGGTGAAGGGCCTCGCCGCGGCTTGCCGTCGTGACCCTCCGCTCGCACCGAAAGACGCAGCGGACCCCGTGGACGCGCTCCATCCTGCGAGCCAGGTCCTCGAGAGCGGCTTCGAGCCCGCCGGCATCGATCTCGACCGGCGCCAGTCCCCGCGCCAGGCCCCGGGTCTGAGAGAGCGCGTCTTCGACCAGTTTCTCGATCTGGCTCGCCTGCTCGGCCTCGGGGAGCGACTTCCGCTCGAGTTGGTTCTGCAGGACCTTAGAGAGAAGTGCTACGCCCATGAGCTGTTGCGCAAGCCCATCGTGAAGCTCGTGGCCCAGACGCTCCTGCTCTCGGTTGCTGATCTCGAGGATCTCTCTCTGGAGTCGTTTCTGCTCGGTGACGTCGCGAACCACCACGAGGACCTCGCCGTCGGAGCTGGGCGCGAAACGGGCCTCGAAATCGCCGCTGCGGCCGTCCCGCGGTAGACGATAGTCGAGCGTCTGGACGACGCCGGTCGAGAGGGCTTGCTCGATCGAGATCTGGAACATCTCGCCGAGCGATTCGCCCAGGACTTTCCGCACCTGAGCCCCCAAAAAGAAGCTCGGCGGCCGGTAGAGATTGGTGTTCGGCGGCGCGTAGTAGTCTACGAACATGCCCGCGCGGCTCATGCGAAACATCAAGTCGGGCATCGCGCTCACGAGCGCGCGGGTTCGGGCTTCGCTCTTCCGGAGCTCGTCCTCCGCCCGCTTGCGGTCGGTCACGTCCTCGGTGACTCCCGCGACGCGGTAGACCTCTCCCGCCTCGTTCTGTACGGGAAACCCGCGGGTTCGAAGCCAGCGCACCTCTCCGTTGGGACGGATAATGCGATAGTCGAGCTCGAAGTCGGTCTTGTCTTTCCTCGCGGTCAGATCGACCATGCTCTGCCGGTCGTCGGGGTGCATCACCCCTAGAAAAGAAGTCGGTTCCTGATAGAGGCTTTCCGTCGAAAGGCCGAAGATCTCTTCGTAAGCGGGGCTCACGTAGTGCATTTTCGAGCCGTCGGGGGCCACGATCCAGAAGACTTCCTTGATGTTCTGGGTGAGCTGGTTGAGACGGACTTCCTTTGACCGAAGCTCGCCTTCCGCCGTCTCGAGGCTCCGAACGAGCTTCTGCATCGACTCGACCGCCTCGACCTCACGGCTGTGGGAGCGCACCAGGTGGAGGCACACAGCGCTCAGGGGGACGAGAGAGCTCAAGACCTTGAGCGCGTGCGCGCTGAAGAAGTTCTCGTCGTAGAGAGCCAGAGTACCGAGGGCGAAGTGGAAGCCCACTGCGGCTTCAGGGATGCTCGCGAGCAGAAGCGCCTTCGCCAGGAGACTCGGGCGCCGTCGTATCACGGGATAGAAGATGGCGCCCGAGACCAGGATGAGAACGAGCCCCGGGAGGTCCCAGGGTCTGCTCGAGAAATTCCCGGGCAGGGTGCGCGGGATCGAATCGACGAGCGAGCTCCATAGGACCCCGAAGGACACGGTCGCTCCGAGAAACCCGAACGCCGGGAGCCAACTCCAGGAAAGCCGGCGGCTCTCGCGATGGAAATAGAGAAGGTATATCGCTCCCGATATGAGAACCAGCGCCCGGAGAATGCGTCCCACCGTCCCCGACCATTGCACGAAGTCCTCGAATCGCCCGGAGTAGCCGACGAGACCCGAAGTCGTCATCGTGTGGTAGGAATCGGAGATTCCAGAAAGCAGGGCCGCAAGGGTAATGATGAGAACGAGTGGATCCGGGCGCGCGTTCCAGGCCAGGATGCCGAGGCCGAAGGTGAAAAACGCGAGGCAGACCGAGCTCCATTCGAGAATGCTGTGAACCAGCCCGGCGGAGGCCCCCACCTCGACGTAGAGCCCGAGGGCTTTGAGGATAAGGGGGACCGGAGTGAGGAGCAGCACCGCGACGATCAGGCTTCGCGGGAGCACGTCCTCTGGTAGAGAGATCGATCGAGACATCTTCGTTACTCGGCGCCTGTCGCCCAACGATAATGCGCGCGGGCCCGGGAGACGATCTCGGGCAGGTCCGCAACTAAAAGAACCCGCTTCTGCACGAGCCGAAGGGCCGAATCGGTGATCGAGCCGACGTAAGCCATTTCGCTTTCGTAACGCTCTTCGACGCTCTTCCTGGGATCGGAGGATCGCTCGCGATCCTCCCGGGTGCGTGGAAATGCCAGGTAGGAGCCGATCTCGCTCGCAAGCCGGTAGGGCGCCCCGATCGACGGGTCGCGGTAGCTCCATCCCGTGTGAGTCGCGAGCGGGACCTCGATCTCCGGGAGGCGGATCCCGGCGCGATCGTTGCCGTCCTCGTCGACCGCCGGCACCAGCACTGCGAACGCTTTTCCCAAGCGAGGGGGCTCGTAGGCGACGATGCCCCGCTCCCAGTCCGGGCCGAAGTCGAGCCGATGAGGGGTCTGGGGCTCTTTCGGGATCTCGAACCCGGGGATCGCGGGCCACAAAGCACCTCCCGGGGGCGCCATCGTTCCATCCGCGATTTTGGGGTAGGCGCTCTCCGGCGGAGGCGCTCCCTCGGCGACCCAGAGCGCCATCGCCCGGAAGAGGGCGCGCACCACGGTATCGTATTGAAGGGGATTCATAGGCGCGCGGCCGACGAACGCGGCGTCGGGATTGGGCGCCGGCGGGAACCGACCCACGATGTGGGGAGCTCCCGCGATGAAATAGACGCGGCTCGTCTCGGGGATCGCCGCGTCTCTGACTCCCGCGGGATCGGTCGTGGTCAGAGAGCCCGCGCGGTTGAAGTATTCCGAGTTGGTGAGGATGTGGAAGATCCTCGGCACGGTGCCGCTCTCCTCGGCGCGCCGCAGGAGACCATCCTCGACTCCCGTCTCCGGATCGACCGCGAGCCCGTCGGTGAAGGGAAACATGTCGACGGGATAGAGGATGTTGAAATGCTGGAGAGCGTCTCTCGACGCCTGGCCGAACCGGTGATTGAACGAGCCCCGTCCGGCGCCCCCGACCTGATCGAGGATCCCGTCGAAGACCTTCCGGCCGCTCTCGTCGGCGTTGAATCCCTGGTAGACGAAATGGCGGAGGAATCGTCCCGTCTGAGATACGCCCCAGCCGATGGCCCAGCGGATTCCGGGAAGGGGATTCTCCTCGCCGCCCTCGTGCTTGAAGAAGCTCACCAGGTCGCGCGTCCCCGCGAGGCCCGTACCGACGACGCGCGGGTTCTCGCTCTGATAGACGACGTCGTAGATGAGGCCGGGCTCGAAGCCGGAATCGAGAGCGACGGTCGAGGCGTCGACGAACCGAAAGCGCTCGCGCGCGATAGTCTCCGGCGGATCGAAGGGACCGCGACGCACGGTCATCAGATGCTCGGAGCTCGCGGGGTCGAGGACCGGATAGGCGCGATGCCCGCGATCGGCGAGACTCGCGGTCGTCCCGCGCGCGCCGATGAAGTTTCCCCGGACGAGCCCGCGAATCGCCGCGCCACCGTGGGTCGCGATCGGCATGTCCATGCGCATACGGCCTTCGGGCACATCCCACTGCCAGCCCATCCAAAGAAAGGAGAAGCCCTGGGACATGAGGTTCCCGTTTCCGATCTCGGCGGCGGTCTCGGGATCCTGCGAGGGAGAGGCGCTCTGGAAAACGGGAAGGATGCGCTTCGTGCCGCGGTTGCCGGCTTCATAAAAGAGGACGCCGTTTCCGCGGGCCGGGTCGACGGGTTTCAGCAGGTAGAAGTCCGCATGGAACTCGACCTCGCCGTTCTGGTTCCGGGGAGCGAGCGGGAGGTCGACCACCATCCGGTTTGGGGCGAGCTCGGGATCGAGGGCGAAGTCCACCTGCCCGGAGAGCTTCTCGTAAGGGCCCGCGAGCCCGAAAGCGCGGCCCTCGAGAAGAACCTCGCGGCGGTCGATGCGTAGGCGCACCACGCGCGCATCGGCCATCGTGGCCGTCAGGCAGAGGGCGAATACGACAGCGGGGAGAAAGCGCGCCACTAAAAATTCCAACCCGAGAGGGACTCGAGCGCGGCACCGACTCCAGCTCCGAGCTCGATGTCGCGGCCGAGGTCCTTGAGCGTGCGCTCGAGCATCGCGAGCTGAGCGGAAAGGTACGCGGGGTGCGCCGCCATTCCCATGTGGCCGAGTCGGAAGAGCTTTCCCGAAAGCTCTCCGTAACCGCCCGAGATCATGATCCCGTAGCGATCTCGCAAGTGTCCGCGGAGCGCCTTGTCTTCGATTCCCTCGGGGACCACCACCCCGGTCACGACCGGCCCCGCGATCTCCTCGCGCGCCGCCCAGAGCTCGAGGCCCATCGCCTCCACCCCGCGGCGGCAGGCGCGGGCGATTCTGCCGTGTCTCGCCGCCATCCGCTCGACGCCTTCTTCCACCGCCTGCGCGAGCGCGGACTCGAGCCCGTACATCGTCGTGACCGAAGGCGTGTAGGGGAAGACCTTCTTCTCGAGCCACGTGTCCTTCCAGTCGAGGATGGAGAGGAAGCTCCCGCGAAGCGGGTCCTTTTTCGACTCCATGGCTTTCCACGCCTCGGGGCTCACCGCGAGAAGGGAAAGCCCGGGCGGGCCGCCGAGGCATTTCTGCGGACCGGCGATGGCGATGTCCATTCCCCACTCCTCGGGACTCAGGACTTCGCCACCGAGACCGGAGACGGTGTCGACCATCGTGATGACTCCGAACTCTTTCGCGATCTTGCCGATCTCGGCGACGGGGTTGATGGTCGCCGAAGGGGTCTCCGAGTGCACGACGGAGAGGAAGCGAATCCCCGGATTCGCCTTCAGCGTCTTTCTCACTTCTTCCGGGTCGATGGCGTCGTTGTACGGAACGCGAAGCTCGACCGTCTCGCCTCCGTACTTGTTGATGAAGAGCTCGAACCACTTGCCGAAGACCCCGGAGACGAGGTTCAGGACCCTGTCGCCGGGAGAGAGGAGACAAGCGGCTGCCGCCTCGAGTCCGAGGATCGCCTCTCCTTGCAGGATGACGACGTCGTACTTCGTGCGGTAGACGGTCTTGAGGAGATCCGACGCCCGGTCGAAGAGCTCGATGAAGGCGGGGTCGTAGTGGTAGAGGATCGGACGCGCCATGTCGCGGAGGGTGCGCTCCGTCGCCTGGACGGGACCTCCGGCGAGGGTCATCTCGGGCCAGCGTTTCATAGGGGACAAAGGTATAACCGATGCTCCGGTCTCGCAAGGGCGATAGAATCGCCGCGGGAGGAACGGGCCATGAAATCGATGAGATTCGCTCTTTGGGCGGTCGTTTTCGCGACGGCGGCGGGCGCCGACGCCGGCGCCGACGAAAAGAAGAAACCGAGCGTTCTCGATACCATCGAGCCCTTCAAGAGCTACGGGCACGTCTACGACGGCGACAGCATCGAGGCGATGCGTCCGCGAGTCATGGGCACCCACGGCGTCATCGCGACCGGACACTACCTCGCGACCCTCGCGGGAATCGAGGCTCTCCGCAAAGGCGGAAACGCCTTCGACGCCGGGGTCTCGGCCGCGATGGCTCTGAAGGTGATGAA
>CAZKNR010000035.1:0-81385 GCA_964553925.1 uncultured Acidobacteriota bacterium | reverse complement strand
GCTTCCACCACCAGCATGAGCGCGGCGGATACGGGAATGACGGCGTAGATGACCCCCATGGGCACCGGGACGGTAATCGCGCGCTCGCCGAGAAAGCGGACGGCGAGCTGGGCCCCATAGACCAGGAGCACCCCGTGAACGCCGGCGAGGACCAAGTGACTCGCGAGCGAAAGCCACCGCCGCACCCGCTCCGGAGCCCGCTCCACGAGATCCGGAATGCCGATGTGCTGTCCGTGGGACTGCGCCAGTACCGCCCCCAGGAACGTGAGCCACACCAGCAGGTAGCCGACGAGCTCGTCGTACCAGGACAAGCTCGCGGCGAAGACGTACCGCAGGATGACTTCGAGAAAGCAGATGACGGCGATGGCCGAGAGCAGGACCGAGACCGCGACTCCGAGCCCCGAACGGAGGGCGAGCTCGATGCGGTCGAGAGTCACGGCGCGAGAGCCGCGGAGGGGTCTCGATAGCTCCGAACCGTTTCCACCATCGAGACGCCGAACTTTTCTTCGAACTCGCGGTAGAGGGGCTCGGCGGCGGCGGCGAAGGCGGCTCGATCGATTTCGGTCACCTCCATGCGCTTCTCGAGAAGCTCGAGATAGTTCTCGTCCTCTCTCGCTCCGAGCTCCCGGTGGAACCGGCCCACCTCCGCGGCCGTTTCCAGGATCGCGAGGCGGAGCTCCTCGTCGAGGGACTCGAAGTAGCGGCGGCTCATCACCGGGTAGGCGGGCGAGTACACGTGCTTCGAGAGCGAGAGATAGCGCTGCGCCTCGTAGAAACGCCCGGGAACGATCTGGGAGAGGGGGTTCTCCTGCCCGTCGATGACCCCCTGCTTGAGGGCGGAGAAGACCTCGCCGAAGCTCATCGACGTGGGGCTCGCGCCGAACGCGGCGAACATCTTCATGCGCTCGGGGTCTTTCGGAGTCCGGAGCCGGATCCCTCTCAGGTCCTCCGGCCTCCGGACCGGCCTCACGTTATTGGTGATCATGCGGAAGCCGTTTTCCCAGAAGCCGAGGAGAACGAGGTCGTCGTCTTCGAGCGCTTCCTTGAGCTTCTCTCCCAGTGGTCCCTCGGCGATGCGCTCGACCTGCCCGCGGTCGTCGATCAGAAACGGCAGATCGAACAACCCGAACATCGGCTCGACGGAGTGGAGCACCGAGGAGGGCAGGTGCATCTCGAGCGTCGAAAGCCGCAGCCCTTCGAGCATCTCCTGGTCCTCGCCGAGCTGCGCCGAGCCGAAAACCCGGACCTCGACCCGCCCCGGAAAACGGGCCTCGAGGATTTCCTTGAACTTCCGCGCTCCCAGGTCGTACGGCGAGTCGGGGTAGCCGATGTGTCCAAGCCGGATCACCCGAGGACCGCCGGCGTTCCTACCGCACGACGCGAGGACCGCGAGCATCGCGAGCGCGAGAACCCCGTGGCGGCGCATGATGAGGGCCGAAATTAACACAATGCTAGAATCCAAAGCCATGGGCATCGCCGAAGAGCTTCGCTCGCGAATCGAGGGAGAAGTCCGGTTCGATCGCTATACCCGGATCCTCTACTCGACGGACGCCAGCATTTACCAGATCGAGCCCATCGGTGTCGTGATCCCGCGACATGCGGGAGACGTCGAGGAAGTGGTGCGTCTCGCCGCTCGGGAGCGGGTTCCGGTGCTTCCCAGGGGCGGGGGCACCTCGCTCGCGGGGCAAGCGGTGGGCGAGGCCATCATCATGGATCTCTCGAAGTACATGAGGGATGTCCTCGAGGTCTCGCCCGAGGAGTCCTGGGCCCGAGTCCAGCCGGGGATCGTCCACGACGTCCTCGGGGCCCACCTGAAACCCCACCGCCTGCGCTTCGGGCCCGAGACCGCGACCAGCAACCGCGCCAACCTCGGAGGAATGATCGGGAACAACTCGGCGGGGGCGCGCTCGCTCGTCTACGGGAAGACGGTGGACAACGTCCACGAGGTCAAGGTCGTTCTGTCGGATGGGACCACCGCGACCTTTGGAAGAGTGGCGAGGAAAGACCTGGCCGCGAAAACTCGCGGCGATTCGCTCGAGGCCTCGATCTACCGGAAGGCGCTCGCGCTCGCGGAGGCCCATGGGGACGAGATCGAGAGACGGTATCCAAAAATCCCGCGCCGGGTGAGCGGCTACAACCTCGATGAGCTCCTCTCCAAAGACGAAGTGAACCTGGCGAAGCTCGTCGTCGGCTCCGAGGGGACCCTCGCGACCGTCGTCGAGGCGAGAGTCGCGCTCGTCCCGGTGCCTCCGGTCTCGGGTCTCGCCGTCCTCCATTTTCGAAGTCTCGAGGACGCCCTCGCGACCGGGTGCGAGATCCTGGAGCTCCGCCCTTCGGCGATCGAGCTCGTCGACGAGATGGTCATGGACCTCGCGCGGAAGTCGCTCGAGTACTCGCGGAGGATGTATTTCGTCCAGGGTGAGCCTAAAGCGCTCCTGGTCGTCGAGTTCATGGGCGGAAGCGAGGCCGAGGTGTCGTCCCGGCTCGATCTTCTGGAATCGCGCATCGGCGCCTCTGCTCGGCCCATGGTTCGCGTCCTCGATCCGGCGGAGCAGGCGAACGTTTGGAAAGTGAGGAAGGCGGCGCTTCCGCTCCTCCTCGGCCTTCCCGGGGACAAGAAGCCCATCGCGTTCGTCGAGGACACCGCCGTCTCTCCCGAGAAAGTCCCCGAGTTCATCCGGCGCTTCGTCGCGATCCTCGACGAGCACCATACCGTGGGGTCGTTCTACGCCCACGCGGGCGCCGGCTGTCTCCACATCCGCCCACTCGTCAATCTGAAGGAAGGGGCGGAGGTGAAGAAGATGACGGAGATCGCAGAGGAGGTTTTCAGCCTGGTGATGGAGTTCGGAGGCTCCATGAGCGGCGAGCACGGGGACGGCCTCGCGAGAAGCCACTTCAACGAGCGCCTCTTCGGAAGCCGGATCTACGGCGCCTTCCAGGAGCTGAAGGCAGCGTTCGACCCCCAGGGGATCATGAATCCGGGAAAAGTGGTGAACGCCCCGAAAATGACGGAGAACCTCCGCTACGGCGAGGCCTACCGGGTGCGGGAGCCCGAGACGCGCTTTCCCTATATAAAGGAGGGAGGCTTCGCCCGGGCGATCGAGCTCTGTAACGGGGCCGGGGTCTGCCGCAAGACCGTCGAGGGTACGATGTGCCCCTCGTTCCAGGTCACCAGGGAAGAGGAGCACTCGACCCGCGGCCGCGCGAACGCGCTGCGCGCGGTCCTCGATGGGCGCCTCCCTCCGGAGGAGATGACGAGCGAGAGGCTCTACCAGGTGATGGACCTCTGCATTTCCTGCAAGGGGTGCAAGGCGGAGTGCCCCTCGAACGTGGACATGGCGCGCCTCAAGTCCGAGTTCCTCGCGCTCTACCACCAGAAGAATCCCTACTCGCTGCGGGACCGGATGATGACCCGCCCTTGGATCGCGGGCCGGCTCGGTGTCGCGGCGAGCCCGATCGCGAACCGGCTCCTTCGGGCAGGCTGGTTCCGGAAACTTCTCGAGGCCGCGGTCGGGATCGACTCACGGCGAAGCCTTCCCCCGTTCGCGAGCGAAACGTTCGAAAGCTGGTTCCGGCGCCGCGTGCCCGGCAAAACGAGCGCGAGCCGGAAGGTCGTCCTCTTTCACGACACGTTCATGAACTACCACGAGCCCGGGATTGGAAAAGCGGCGGTGGCCGTTCTCGAGGCCGCGGGTTTCGAGGTCCTGCTCGCGAAGAGAACCTGTTGCGGCCGGCCGGCGATCTCGAAGGGAATGCTCGACTTTGCCCGGAGGCTCGCGGCCGCAAACGTCGAAGCCCTCCATCCCTTCGTCCGCGAGGGAATCCCGATCGTCGGCTGCGAGCCCTCCTGCATCCTGGGGTTTCGCGACGAGTACCCGGATCTGGTGCCCGGAGATAAGTCGAGAGATCTCGCCCGAGGGAGTTTTCTTCTCGAAGAATTTCTCCTTCGCGAGAGCCCGAACCTGTCCGTCCGGAATCCGCCGGAGAGGATCCTCGTTCACGGCCACTGCCACCTGAAAGCCCTCGTGGGAACCGAGCCTCTGGTGTCGTTTCTGAAGACGCTGGGAGGACAGGTGTCGCTCCTGGAGTCGGGGTGCTGCGGAATGGCGGGGTCGTTCGGCTACGAGAAGGAGCACTACGACATCTCGCTCCAGATGGCGGAGCGCAGGCTCGCTCCCGCGGCGCGGGAGGCGCCGGAGTCGACCCTCCTCGTCGCGCCCGGCACCTCCTGCCGCCATCAGATTCACGACACCACCGGGCGGCGCGCCTACCATCCGGCGGAGGCGGCCGCTCGAGCTCTGGGCCTGGACTACTGAGATGGCGATCGTCCTGGATATCGAGACCGTCGGTCAGAGCGCGGAAGAAATCCCGGAAAGGGCCCTCGACTATCTCTTCCGCGGGCTCGAGCGCGATGCTCCGGATCCGGGAGAGCTGGAAAAGCGGCGCGAGGATCTCCTCTCCCGCCTGGGGCTCGACCCCACCACGGGAAGGGTCGTTTGCGTCGGCGTCGTGGACAGCGAAACGTCCTTCGAGCGGACGTTCTCCCACACCAACGAGAAAGAGCTCCTCGAGTCTTTCTGGACGTGGCTCGAGAGCGCGCGGCCCTCGCTCTTCGTGACCTTCAACGGGCGCCGGTTCGACGTTCCCTATCTGAACATCCGGAGCGCCATCCACGCAATCGTGCCCGCCTATCCCATCCCCCTGGGGTGGAGCTCGCATTTCGACGTGCGCGAAGCGTTCGAGGGCGACGACAAGAGGCGCCGGGGAAGCCTCGACTATTTCTGCGCCGTGTTCGGCGTTCCCTCGCCCAAGATGGAAATGGACGGCACCCTCGTGGGCCAGGCCTACGCGGAGGGCCGCATCGAGGACATCGAGCGCTACTGCCTCGCCGACTGCCGCGCGACCCTCGCCCTCTACCGGCGGCTCAGGCCGTTCTACGGCGCTGGCCGAAGCTAAACCAACATGGTCGGACGTACGCTCTCGCACTACAAGGTCCTCGGTGAAATCGGCCGTGGTGGGATGGGAATCGTCTATCGTGCCCTCGACCTCCGTCTGAAGCGCGAAGTGGCGGTGAAAGTCCTTCTCTCGGAGCTCGTCTCCGACGAAGACCGAAAGCACCGTTTCGTCCAGGAAGCCCAGGCCGCGGCCGCCCTCCAGCATCCGAACATCGCCGTCGTTCACGAAATCGACGAAGCTGAGGGTTTGACCTTCATCGTCATGGAGCTCGTCCATGGGGAAAAACTGAGCGAGCTTTTGAAGCCGGGCCCGCTCTCGCTTCCGCGCGCTCTTCGAATCGCGAAGCAGGTCGCCCGGGGGCTCGTCTGCGCGCATGAAAAGGGCATCGTTCACCGCGATCTGAAGCCTGCAAACGTCATGATCCTGGGCGACGATCAGGTCAAGATCATCGACTTCGGGCTCGCCAAGCTCATCGAGCCTCTCGGAAAGCTCTCGGAGACGATGGAAACCGAGATTCGACGACAGACGAACGCCGGTAGCCTCCTGGGGACTTACGCCTATATGTCGCCCGAGCAAACCCGGGGCGAGACCGTCGATCACCGCAGCGACATCTTCAGCTTGGGAATTCTCATCTTCGAGATGATATCGGGTCGGTCTCCGTTCGAAAGACCGACGCTGGCGGAAACCCTCAGCGCCATCCTGAGAGATCCGACGCCGAGCGTCACGTCGGCTGCGCCCGTAGCCCCACGACGCACGCTCAACGCCGCGAGCCGCATCCTGAGGCGCTGCCTGGAGAAAGAACCCGCGAGCCGATACCAGGCGGCGTCAGAGCTGGCGGTAGCGCTAGAGGCGCTCGATGTGGACGTCCGGGACCGACGTCTAGCGGGAGGATGGACCGGACGAGGTCTCGCCGCGGCCGCGATCACCGGGCTTGTCCTGGTGAGCGGGACGTGGTGGCTCACGACACGGGAGCGAGCTCCCGACGCCGCCGAGCCCGACGTGCTCACCATCCTCGTGGCCGATTTCGACAATCGCACCGGCGATACCGTTTTCGACGGCGCGCTCGAGCAGGCCCTGGCCATTGGGCTCGAGGGCGCTCCTTTCATTACGGCTTACGACCGAGCTCTCGCTCGCCGGCAGAGTGCCGAGCTGTCTCCGGGACGCGAGGGGCGTCTCGACGAGGAAACGGCGAGGCTCGTCTGCCGAAGCCAGGGAATCGACCTCGCTCTGACGGGACGCATCGTGCCGGAGGGATCTGGTTATCTCGTTCGGGTGACCGCTTTCGATCCGGTCACGGCGGAATCCCTCGCCGAGGCTTCGGAGACGGTGGCGGACAAGACCACCATGCTTCGGGCCGTCGACCGTCTCGCGTCCGAGCTTCGCGCTGACCTGGGGGACGTGAACCCGACCTCGAGCCTCGCTTTCGGGGAGGAAACGTTTACCACCGCATCCCTCGAAGCGATGCGCTCCTACGCTGCCGCTCAAGAGTTTCTCGACTCCGGAAACACCGAGAACGCGATCCGGGAATACAAGAAGGCTCTCTCCCAGGATGCCGATTTCGGTCGGGCGTACTCCGGTCTCGCCGTTGCACACCTGAACCTGGGCCGCCCGGAGGAGGCGCAGCAGTACTTCGACAAAGCTCTTTCGCTCCTCCACAAGATGTCGGAACGGGAGAGACTGCGCACTCGCGGGGTCTATTACATCCACGTGGGAAACTACCCGAAGGCCATCGACGAATATGAGGAGCTGGTCGACAAGTTCCCCTCCGATGGCGCGGGATTCACCAACCTGGCTCTGGCTTCGTTCTACACGCGCGATTTCCGAAGGGCGCTCGAGACCGGACGCCGTGCCGCCGATCTCTCTTCGAACGATCTGTTGGCTCGAGGGAATCTCGCTATCTATGCCACGTACGTCGGTGATTTCGAGACCGCCATTCGGGAATCGGAGACGGTCCTCGAGATAAACCCCGCTTACGACAACCCCTACGTCGCTCTCGCCCTCGCCCACATGGCGAACGGCGAGCCCGAAGAAGCGGCCCGCGTCTACCACCGGCTCGCAGAAGTGAGCGAGCGGGGCGCGTCTCTCGCCGCCATGGGACTTTCCGACCTCGCCCTTTACGAGGGAAGGCTCGTCGACGCCGAGAGGTTCTTGACTCCCGCACTCGCACGGGACGAGGAGCGGAACGATCGCTTCGCCGCCGCAAACAAGCTCACGACCCTGGCCCTGGTCCACGCCGAGCGCGGCCGACTCGATCCTGCAATCGATGCCGCCGAGCGCTCCCTCACCCGGAACGACGCCGTGGGAGTCCTGGTTCGCGCCGCCCGCGTTTTCTTCATGGCGGGAAAGCCGGAGCGCGCGCTCGAGATCGCAGCCGCTCTGGAATCGCGAGAAGACGCCGAAGCGCAATCCTACGGAATCCTGCTTCGGGGCGAGGCGGCTCTGGCGAGAGGCGAGACCGCACAGGCCATCGTCCTTCTTCGCGCCGCCAGCGAGCGCGCCGACACCTGGCTTTCGCGAATGGCCCTCGGCCGTGCCTTTCTCCAGGCCGGGGCTTTCGTCGAAGCGAGCTCGGAGCTCGATGCGTGCTTCCGGCGTCGTGGCGAGGCGACCGCGCTTTTCCTGGACGACGTGCCGAGCTACCACGTCGTTCCCCAGCTCCACTACTTCCTCGCCCTGAGCCAGGAGGGGTTGAAAAGCGCCGGCGCCGCCGACTCCTATCGAGCTTTTCTCCGCATCAAAGGTAAAGGAGAGAAGACCGGACTCGTGGCCGAGGCCGAGCGGCGCCTGTCGGCGCTCGAGTGATCATCCCTCCGGAAATCTGGACGATCTATCAGGGCGGACGCGCGGGAAAATGCGCGCCCGGAGCGGCGCCCACCGGCGGAATGAATGGATAAGAAATCGAAGGCTGACCGCGGCCGGCGGTCGAACGTCGATATCGGCGCTGTTTGCGGGATAGCTTCAGGTGGGTTAGTTAGCATGGACGGCAAATCAACGTTTCGTTCCAACTGACGGCCCGGCGCTTCAAATTGACGAAAGTCGTCTCCTTCGCCTTGTTCTGGGCGAGCCTCGCTTCGGGGGAGGCGCCCTGCCCGCCGGGAGATCGCAAGCCGGTTTCCGAGCAAGAGTTTCTGCTGGGCATCGGTCCGAGCTCACTCCCGCTGCCCTGAGCGCCTTGCAGGGCCACTCGTGGCCGGGCAACATCCGCGAGCTGAAGAACGTCCTCGAACGAACGATATTGCTATCGGATGCCCCCGTTATCGACAGGAGCGACCTGGCTCTCGACGGCGAGCCGTTTTCGGACGATCCGAACGTCACGCTCCGCGAGATCGAGCGGCTCCATATCTCGCGGGTGCTGGTGGAAGAAGATGGGCGCGTGGCTCGCGCGGCCACGCAGCTCGGGATTCCTAGGAGCTCCCTGTATCAGAAGATGCGGAAGCTTCACGCCGCTCGCGTGAACGGAACGCCGGCTCCGGCGAAAAAGTGACGTCAGCGCAGAATCGCGGTGATGTTCCGCTTGGGAACCTGTCCCACGGGGATGCGGGCCACTTCCTTCATCGACGCGATGTCGACGGCGGACACCGAGTTCGATCCGGCGTTCGCTACGTAGACCGTCTTGCTGTCGGGCGTGAAGGTGAGCCAATCCGGATGGTGCCCGACCTCGACTCCTCCGAGGAGCTTCAGGTCGGGGAGGGAATAGGCGTAGACGGCGTGGTTCACCTTGCTGCAGACCCAAAGGGTCTTGCCATCGGGCGTGACTCCGATTCCGTGTGAGGGCGAGCCCTGGAGGGTGTCCCAATTCTGCTCTTCCTTCGGCAGCTCCGGGAGCTGGACCCGCCCGACCTCTTTACGTTTCTCGAAGTCAACGACGAAGAACCCGTGAAAGTTCGTGATCTGCACGAACATCCTTCGGGTCGAGCCGTCGGGGTTGGTCTCGAAGCCGATCGGGCGGACGCCGTTCTCGAAGTACAGCGTCCACAGCGGCTCCTCGGTCTCTTGATCGATGACCGTCAAGTTCTTCCCCAGGATCGAGCCGGCGATGACATTCCTTCCGTCGGGAGTGAGGAACGTGTTGTGGACTCCTCCGCGCGTCGGAATCGTTTTGTCGAGCTTCAGAGAGGGGGTGTCGATCACATCGACCGCCCCCGGGGCCCCTACGATCGCCACGTAGACCCTTCGTCCGTCTCGACTGATGGTGACGTTGTTGGGACGTCCGCTCAGCGGAATACTCTTGGTTACCGCGAGCGTCTTGGTGTCGACGACGTCGAGCGTTTCGTTCGCCTCGTTGGTGAAATACAGCCGGCTTCCATCGGGGGCGGCCGCAGCGCCATGGTTGACCTCGATGCCTTCGATCTCGCCCACGATTTTGTTGGTCGTCGGGTCGATGAGGAAGACGTTGTCTCCGGCGGCGTTGGTCTGGACGATCACCACCCGATCGGCTCCTCCGGCCGCGGGCGCCAGAAGAGTGAGCATCGCGAGGCTGAGTGCGGCGAGAGTCATGTTCCGTCGAGCCTCCCGCGTCAACTCTATTGACCCGGATTCTTGAAGTCAAGAATCGCCTGCCGATTGATATGATAGGCGGGCCATGGGACTGGCTCCCTCGCTCCTGGTGCTGGCGCTCCTCCAGCAGGCCCCTCCATCGGCGTCTCTCGATTTCGAGTTCTTCCGGACTCGCATCGAGCCCATCTTTCTGAAGAAGCGTGAGGGCCATGCGCGCTGCGTCGTCTGCCATACCCGAGCGACGACACCCTTTCGCCTTCAAGCCCTGTCCCCGGGAAGCACGTCGTGGAACGACGAGGAGTCGCGCCAGAACTTCGAAGAAGTGACATCCTCGAGGCGTCTCGTCGTTCCGGGAGAGCCGCGGCGCAGCCGGTTGTTGATGATGGCCCTCGCGGAAGAAGCGGGCGGGACTTCTTTTCACCCCGGCGGCAAACACTGGGATTCAGAGAGCGATCCGGAATGGCGGACTCTCGCGGACTGGGTGGCGCCCAGTTCGAAGGCGGCGGCGCGAGGTCTGGATTTCGAGGAGTACCGGGCACGAGTCGAACCCATCTTCTTGCAGAAACGCACCGGCCGCGCGCGCTGCGTCGTGTGCCACACCCGCGCCACCACCCCCTTTCGCTTACAGGTCCTCCCCCCCGGACGCACTTTCTGGAGCGAAGAGGAGTCGCGCCTCAACTTCGAGGCGGCGGGCCGATTGGTGGCGCCGGGAGACCCCCTCGCGAGCCGCCTCCTTCTCATGCCGCTCGCGGAACACGGGGGCGGCACTCCGTTCCACCCGGGCGGCAAGCACTGGGAATCGCAGGACGAGCCGGAGTGGCGAACGCTCTCGGACTGGGTCCGCGGGCGACGCTGAGAAGCCAGGCCGGATTTATAATCCCCGAATGAAAAAGCGCCTTCTCCTCGCCTGTGCCGTTCTCCTTGCTGTCACCTTCGGCTCCGGGGCCGAAGAGTCGAAGATCACGAGCGCGACCTTCAACGGCCTCGCTCTGCGCTCGATTGGACCGGCGGTAACGTCGGGGCGCATCGTAGACATAGCCGTTCATCCGAATCATCCCAAGATCTACTACGTGGCCGCGGCCTCGGGCGGCGTCTGGAAGACGGAGAACGCGGGGACGACCTGGACCCCCCTCTTCGATGGCGAGAAGTCCTTCTCCATCGGAACCATCGCCATCGACCCCAACGATCCGCTCGTCGTCTGGGTGGGAACGGGGGAGAACAACAGCCAGAGGAGCGTGTCCTACGGCGACGGCGTGTACAAGTCGATCGACGGGGGAAAGACGTGGAAGAACGCGGGACTCGGGACGTCCGAGCACATCGCGAGGATCCTCGTCGACCCTCGCGACTCGAACACCGTCTACGTGGCCTCGCAGGGACCCCTCTGGAAAGCCGGAGGCGAGCGGGGTCTCTTCAAGACCGTGGACGCTGGTATGACGTGGAAAGCGGTCCTCGAGGTGAGCGAGAACACCGGAATCACGGACGTAGTGATGGATTTCCGAGACCCCGCCGTCCTCGTGGCCGCGTCGTATCAAAGACGCCGGCACGTCTGGACTCTCATCGACGGCGGGCCGGAGTCCGCGATCTACAAAACGACGGACGCGGGCGTGAGCTGGCGGAAGGTCACGGGCGGCCTCCCGAAAGGGGACCTCGGGCGCATCGGCCTCGCGCGTTCTCCCGCGGCGCCCGACGTGCTCTACGCCATCATCGAGGCGTCGGGAGACGAGGGCGGCTTCTTCCGATCGATCGACGGGGGCGAGAACTGGGAGAAGCGCGGCTCCCACGTGAGCGGCAGCCCTCAGTACTACCAGGAGATCGTCGCCGATCCCGAGAAGGTGGATCGGGTCTACTCCATGGACACCTGGATGATGGTGACCGAGGACGGGGGCAAGACGTTTTCCAAAGTGGGCGAGGCCTTCAAGCACGTCGACAACCACGCTCTCTGGATCGACCCCGAGGACACCGGGCATCTTCTCGCCGGCTGCGACGGCGGCGTCTACGAAAGCTTCGACCGCGCGGCCACCTGGGACTTCAAGGCCAACCTCCCCATCACTCAGTTCTACCGGGTGTCGGTCGATAACGCCGCGCCGTTCTACAACGTCTATGGGGGAACCCAGGACAACTTCAGTCTCGGCGGTCCCTCGCGGACCACGAGCGCCCACGGCATCCTGAACTCCGACTGGTTCGTGACCCAGGGCGGAGACGGCTTCGAAACCGTGGTCGATCCCGAGGACCCGAACATCCTCTACGCGCAGTCGCAGCATGGCGGGCTCGTTCGCTTCGACCGGAAGAACGGGGAGGCGATCTATATAAAGCCGCAGCCGGGGGCGGGCGAGGAAGGTCTTCGATGGAACTGGGACTCGCCTCTCATCGTGAGTCCCCACTCGCACACGCGGCTCTATTTCGCCGCGAACCGGCTCTTTCGCAGCGACGACCGCGGGGACTCGTGGAGGGCGGTCAGTCCCGATCTTTCCGCCGGCATCGATCGAAACCAGCTCGAGGTGATGGGGAAGGTCTGGAGCGTCGACGCCGTCGCCAAGAACAACTCGACTTCGATCTACGGCAACATCGTGTCTCTCTCGGAGTCTCCGCTGAAGGAAGGGCTCCTGTACGCCGGGACCGATGACGGGCTCATTCAGGTGACGGAGGACTCGGGGGTCGTCTGGAACCGCACCGAGATACCGCGGGACGTTCCCGAGAGGACCTACGTCAGCCGGATAGAAGCCTCGTTCCACGACGCCGATACTCTCTACGCCTCCTTCGACAACCACAAGATGGGAGACCTGAAGCCCTATCTTTTCAAGAGCGTCGATCGTGGCGGCGAATGGACCTCGATTGCCTCGAGCCTTCCTCAGAACGGTCCGGTTTATGCCGTGGTCGAGGACCCGAAGAACCCGAACCTCCTCTTCGCCGGCACCGAGTTTGGTCTGTTCTTCACCTCGGATTCTGGCAAGGTCTGGACTCAGTTGAAGGGGGGCCTTCCGACGATCGCGGTTCGCGATCTCGCGATCCAGGCCCGGGAAAACGATCTCGTCCTCGCCACCTTCGGCCGGGGGTTCTACGTCCTCGACGACTACACCCCACTCCGCGCCGTGACCCCCGAAGCCCTCGAGCAAACGGCCATTCTCTTTCCACTCAAGCGCTCCTGGATGTACATGGAAGAGCTGCCCCTCGGTCTGCGCGGGAAATCGTTCCAGGGGGATTCGTTCTATGCCGCGGAGAACCCGCCCTTCGGCGCCGTCGTGACGTACTACTTGAAGGACGAGATCCGAACGAAGAAGAAGGCGAGGCAGGAGGAGGAGAAGCGTATCGAGGGCGAGGGCGGCACTCTCCGGTATCCGAGCTGGGACCAGCTTCGCGCCGAGGACCGAGAGGACGCTCCCGCGATCCTGATCGCGGTGAAGGATGCGACCGGGGAGGTCGTTCGGAGGCTCGAGGGACCCGTGACCGCGGGCTTCCATCGAGTGGCCTGGGATTTTCGCTTCCCCGACTCACGCCCCACAAGGCTCGAGGAAAAGCCGCCCGACAACCCCTTCGTCGATCCCCCGAGAGGGCCGATGGTCGTTCCCGGAACGTATCAAGTGTCGCTCTCGCAGAGGGTCGATGGGGTCGTGACCCCTCTCGGAGAGCCGCAGAAGCTCGAGGCCGAGGCTCTCGGCGCCGCGAGCCTTCCCGCCGAGGACAAACGGGCGCTCCTCGAGTTTCAGCAGGAGACGGCGGCGCTCCAGCGCGCGGTCCTCGGCTCCATCCGCGCCGTCGAGGAGATCGGGAACCGTCTCGACTACATCGCTCGAGCCATTCTGCAATCCCCTCGGGCCGACGCCGCGCTCTTTCAGGAGGTGCGAGCCCTCGAGGATCGGCTGCACGCGATCGACGTCGCGCTCGAAGGCGATTCGACTATCCGCTTGCGGTCGGAGTCGACGCCGCCTGCAATCGCCGACAGAGTGGACGACGTCGTCTCGGGCCACTGGACGTCGACTTCGGCTCCCACCGAGACCGAGCGCGAGGCCTGCCGGATCGCGGGTGCGGCGTTCGAGCCGGTTCTCGAGGACCTGCGTCGTCTTCTGGAAGACGACATCCCGGCGCTCGAGGCGAAGCTCGACGACGCGGGAGCCCCGTGGACTCCGGGGCGCATCCCGCGATGGAGGAGACCTTCGCCCTGAATCCTCGAGAATACCCGCTTCGTTGACAGGAGGAGGAAAAACACTGTCCATAAACTCACCGTGATGAGAATCAAGATGGCTAGCTCCCGCGCTCGGCTACGAGTTTGGCGGAAGGTTGGCTACGATGAAAAGATATGCGATCATTCCAATTAGACCCGAATCCATCACAAATCGAGGAGAGATCGCATGAGGATCGCCAGATTCCTCTTTGTTTCGCTATCTAGTGTCTTCTCTGCATCCGCCCAAGTCGAGATGGGCGCTACACCCAGTTTCGAGCACAATTCGCTGACCTGCATGAGCACCGACGACTTTCCGGTCGTCGAAGCGGTATTCGACCCTGCGGAGTCGAGATCGCTCAGAAACGCGCAGGTCTACTTCAAGGCCAGCCGAACCGACGCCTGGTACTTCGTGGAGATGGAGCGCGAGGAGGAAACACAACTTCGGGCCATCCTACCCAAGCCACTCGCCGAAACCGAGCGGGTCCAATACTACTTGTTCTTTCTCTCGGGAAGCTTAGGGACGTCGCAGTCGGAAGAGTACTCCGTTCAAGTCAGCGAAACCGGCTGCGCGGCGGTCCCGGGAGCAGAAACGACTCCCGTGTCTCTCACGCTTCGAGCCACGGTTGCGAATCAGCCGCTGGTTCCACCGGGTTTCCAACCTCAGGGGATCTCCGCGCTCGTTACGACGGCGGGGAACACCGTTGCCGTGGGATCGGTGTCGGGTGGCCTATCGAATGTCGCGGTCGGATTCCTGGCAGGCGGCGGCGTCGCAGCCGCGGCAGCGGTGGCCGTTGCGGGTGGTAACGACGGTGACGGCACGCCCGGCTCGTCGGAGGCGGGGCAACCGCCGGGAGGCGGGGCAGCGCCGACCTCCTCGACGGGTCCCTCTTCATCGCCGACGGGGAGCCCCGGCCCGTCGCCTGCTCCGTCCGTTCCGGACGCTTCGGGGACGTGGCATATCACCGACAGGATCGTGGAAAGCTGCATCCCCTCGCATGTGGGACAAACGAGCAACACGACGATGGTGGTTCAGCAAAGCGGTAGCCTCCTCACCGCGTCGCTCAGTGGGCCAGACTTCAGCGGAAACCTCACCGGCACGATCGACGCAGCCGGCAATCTCTCGATGCATGGTCAGTTCGTCGATGATCGCGACGCCGGGGAAGTCCGCGTCGAGGCATCCATGACCTCGGGCACCGACATGACGGGAAACTACACCCAGTTCTATCCCCAACACGGATGCACCGTGCGCGGGACGTTCTCCGGCTCGAAGCGTTAGGCTCAGGGCCTTCAGGTCGAGCCCGCTCTCGGCCGGACGCCCGGCGATCTTCGCGATGGTGTCGATTCTCCTTGCCGCGGCGGCCCTTGCGGGAAGCTACGTTCCCGCCCGGCGCGCCACCACGCTCGACCCGCTGAAGTCGCTCCGGCACGAGTGAGTCTCGTGCTTTGAAAGTCCTCGCATCATGTTGGTGCGGACTGACCAGCCGCGGTGAAAGCCCTTTTCTTCCCGAGCGCGAGGCCGATACCGGCGAGGAGGCTCAGAAGAAAGATTCCGAAGGGCATTCCGATCCGCAGGTGCCCGGCGATGTGCTCCCCCACCGAGATACCGGACGGCTGAAAACCCTCGCCGGGAGAATGGAAGAAGCTCGGGACGCCGAGGCCCGAGGTGACGAGAATCCCGTAGACCACGACGAGGCTCATGAAAACCGCGAGCGTGCTCCCGATGAGGATCGCGTCTTTATATCCGCTGAATCCGCTCGCCGACGCGCGGTAGCCGTAATAGAAAGAAAGCACGATGGCCGCCAGGGTCAAGCTGGTTGGCCAGGTTCCCCAACCGTAGGGCGCGCCGAGCGCTCCAACGAGCGTCCGCAAGACGGCGATCGCCGCGAGCCAGACGAAGGCGTTTCGGAGATAGCCGAGATGAGAAGAGAGCGCAAATCCCAGGCTCGCCAGGCCCCATAGAAAGACCGTCGTGGCCAACATCGCGAGGAGCTGGCCGATGACGTGATCCGGAACACTCATTCCGCCGGGCATGAGGCCCGATCCCGGAGCGTGGAAGTAGCCGTGAAGACTCCCCTGCGACTCGACCACGATGGCGGTGATGATGAAGCCGTACATCGTGACCGCGAGGGCGAACGCTATCGGAAGCAACTGCCGATAGCGACCGAAGCTCTTCACCCGGGCGAGATGACCGTAGATGACGGCGAGGATCCAGCCGAGGATCGTCAAGCTGGCGAGATGGGTCGACTTCTCGTAGGGCACTCCCGAGAGCCCCAGGGCAAACCGAACGACGCCCATGACGAGAATGAGAATGATTCCGATGCGTACGAAGAAGAAGTAGTCACGAAGGCTCTTTCCGAAAATCGACATGGCTCACCTCCCGAGCGGGAATATACCCCCTTCGGACGTTCTGTCGTGAAATGACGCCGGGACATGAACCGACGCGCGTTTCTCGCGGGCGCTCTGGGGCTCTCGCTCGCTCAAGGGCGTGAAACGAAGAGGGCTTCGACCCGGCTCATCCTCCTTGGGACCGGCGGCGGGCCGCGTCCGCGGAAAGCGAGCTCGGGGTCGTCGCAGGTGATCGTAACGAACGGGGCGAACGGGACGGCGTACGTCGTCGACTGCGGTGACGGCGTAGCGCGCCAGCTGGTCTTCGCCGACGTGCCGGTCTCGACTCTCCGGCACGTCTTCATCACCCATCAGCATTCGGACCATACCGCCGATTACGGCAATTTGATCTGGCTCGCGTGGACCGCCGGGCTGCGAACCCGGGTTGACACGTGGGGGCCGCCGCCGCTCGAACGAATGACGGAGCTCTTCTTCGAGATGAACGCGTACGATATCGAAGCTCGAATCGCGACCGAAAGACGGGTGCCGCTCGAGCCTCTCGTCCAGGTCCACGAGCTCGGTGAGGGCGGCCTCGTCATGGAGGACGAGAACCTGAAGGTGACGGCGGCCCTGGTGGATCATCCTCCCATGGTGCCGGCGTTCGCCTATCGCTTCGACGCGCCCGACCGATCGATCGTCATCTCCGGGGATACGAAGCGCTCCGACAACCTCGTCGATCTCGCGCGGGGCGCCGACGTCCTCGTTCACTCGGCGCTGTACCTCCCGGCTCTCGACCGCCTCGCGGCCAGGGTCGGAAGCGCGCCGGGTCTCAAGGAAAGCATCCTCTCTCTCCAGGCCCCGGTTGAGGACGCCGCGCGCGTCGCGGAGGCGGCAGGGGTGAAGACCCTCGTTCTCTCCCATCTCATCCCCGCCGACGACCCTGAGGTGACCGAGTCGATGTGGCTCGACGCCGCTCGAGCTCATTTTCGAGGGCCGGTCATCGTCGGCAGAGACTTGATGGAGATCTAGGGCCGAGATGGCTGGTGTCGCCTGTATCGGATGCGGAGCGATGTTTGCGGACCAGGAGGGTCCGACGCATCGCTACATGGAGTCTTCGCCCGGCTGCTGGGCGGTCTATGGCGAAGTCGTGGCTCGGGAGTACTCCGATCTCTCTTATGATCGCTCCACCGATTGACCGTCGATGCCTATGCCGTGCAGCACCCCGGGCGACCCTCGGCTCAGAGTATTCAGTCCGTGGCGCTGCACTTGATAAGTCTCTGCCTGGTTCTCGAGCGGGGCGTCGAGCCGGCGCGTGCGACGGCGTTCCTTCAGGCCGCCGCCGAGCCGAAAGGCCGCTTCGTTTGGCTCGCACCTCCCGCCTCCCGCGGCGCGGTCACGGTCAAAGACGTCCACGCAGCTGTCGACGCCGTGGAGCACCGGAAGCTCGTCCGGACCTGGGCTGAGTGCGCGTGGGCCGCCTGGTCTCCGCATCACTCCACGATTCACGGCTGGCTGCTGGCTCGGGAGTCGCGACGCGGCGAGTGAGCGTCGGTATCATAAAAAATACATCCATTTTTGGTCAAATTCACTGCGCAGTGATTTTCGACGATCGACGTGATTCCGGAATCCACAACGCGGTCGCTTAGCTGCAGATCGTTTAATAAGTCAATTGTTTTAGTGTAGTTACAGTATTTTTTCAAGGCCCAATGAAGTGCTCTCCTGACGATTCGAGTTTCTCGCCCCGCCCCGCCTTTTGAGCGGCTCGTTGCCCGCGACTGAGGAGTCCACCGGGCGGTCTCGACGGGCGCGTTTCCGTTCGGTACACTGAAGTCAAACTTTCCATTGCACCGTGCAACCTTCGCAGTCGGACTCGGTACAGGAGACCCCCCATGCCTGTTTCGAAGATCGTCGTCATCGGAGGCGCGTTCAGCGGACCTGCGGCCGCGGCCCGGGCCCGTGAGACCGACGAGCGCGCCGAGATTCTTCTCCTCGAGCGAGCGCCGGAGGTGAGCTATGCCATCGGCGGGCTCGCCCACGCACTCGGAGGCGAAGTCGATTCGCTGGCGAAGCTCGATCGCGAGAAGGCCCGGTTCTTCCGGGACAACTACAACGTGGAGGTGAGGACCGGGGTCGAGGTCGCCGGCATCGACGCCGCGAGACACGTAATCGACGCTTCGGGAAAGAACATCCCGTACGAGCGCCTCGTCGTCGCCACGGGCGCGCGGTCGATCGTTCCTCCGGTCGAAGGACTCTCGGACGCCGGGAACGTCTTCCGATTCCGGAGGCTTTCCGACCTCAAGGGCATCCTGCGACTTCTCGGGCGGGGCGCGAAGCGCGTCGTGATTCTCGGCGGGGGCTATTTCGGGGTCGAGGCCGCCGACGGCTTCCTGCGCCGGCGCCCGAAGGTGCGAGTGGCGCTCGTCGAGCGCGGCGAAAGAATCTTGCATGACTTCTCTTCGTGGGCGAGCCTTCGCGCTCGGGAGAGCCTGGAGGCGGCGGGGGCGAACGTGCTCGTAAACCGGACGCTCGTGTCCGTTTCCGGCGGCAAGACGATACGCGAGCTTCGATTCGACGACGGTACGACGCTCGGTGCGGATCTGGTCGTCGTCGCCGCTGGCGTCGAGCCGCGCACCGAGCTTTTGAGAAGCGCGGGCGCAAGGACGAACGCCGACGGCTCTCTCTGGATCGACTCTCGCTGCGCCACGACGCTTCCGGACGTCTATGCCTGCGGGGTGGCGGTCGGTGTCGAGCACGCCGTCACCGGAAAAACGTTCTGGACGGCGCAGGCCGCGGTCGCGGATCGAACGGCGCAGGTCGCGGGAGCGAATGCCGCGGGGGGGGACGAGAAGCTCCGCGGGATGCTGGGGACGTCGATCGTCCGGGCCTCGGACGTCGTTCTCGCGCGGACCGGATGGACCTCCGGCGCCGAGCCCGAGGTCGGTGCCGCGCGTATCCATGCTCCGAGCCACGATTCGTTTCTCTCCGGCGCCTCCGACCTGTCCGTCGAGATCCATTTCGACCGGAGGCAAGGCCGTCTCCTTGGAGCCGAGGTGGTGGGAGGGCCGGGAACCGACAAACGGATCGACGTCCTCGCGGCGGCGGTCCTTGGGAAACTCGGCGTGTCCGATCTGGCCCGGATCGACCTCGCCTACCAGGCGCCGTTCGCCGTCGCCCGCGATGCCGTGAACGTCGTGGGAACGGTGGCCTCCGCCTCTCGATCGGGAAAGGCGCGGGCCTACTCCGCGGCGGAGGTCGAAGGAGCGAAGGA
Organism: uncultured Acidobacteriota bacterium; assembly: GCA_964553925.1. Lineage (GTDB taxonomy): Bacteria > Acidobacteriota > Vicinamibacteria > Marinacidobacterales > SMYC01 > DAISKN01. The sequence continues at coordinate 62,180 of CAZKNR010000035.1, read as the reverse complement.
TCTCGTCGTCGTGGACGTCGACGGGAAGCGCGGCGGTGGAGCACCGGCGATCCGGCTCGAGGAGCTGCGGGGAAGGATCCCGGAGCTCCGGCGGCTCGCCGAGAAAGGCGCGGTCGTGTTTCGCTCCGAGACCGGCCGCCGCGGGTATCTCGCCGCGTGCATCGCCAGAGGTTCGGGCATCGCCTGCGGATACCTCTCCGGAGGCACGCGATGACGATATGGCGCGAGCCCGACTCCATGGACCGTGGAAGCTTCGAGCCCGAAGCCGTGTTCGAGGCCGGTCTCCTGAACCATCACGTGTCCTCGACCGCCTACCCCGTCGCCCACGACTCGACGTGGCGACCCTATCGGGTCCGGCGTGAGGAGATGGAGACGACGACGGTCGCCGCACTTCGCTCGATCTCCGAGCTCGGCCTCTACGCCCATATCCCTTTCTGCGAGACCCGCTGTTCCTTCTGCGAGTACACCGTGACCCGGCGCTCGGAGCACTCGGGCGCCGCCGCCTATATGGACGCGCTCCTCTCTGAGCTCTCTCTCTACGATGAGGCGATCGAGCTCGGGACGAAGACCCTCGCGGGGTTCGACATCGGCGGGGGAACGCCGTCATTCGTCCCGGCGGACGAGATTGCCCGCCTCGTCTCGGTCGTGCGCGAGCGGGCGAGGTTTCGCGAGGGTGCCGACATCAGCATCGAGACCACGCCCAAGATCGCGGCCGCCGAGCCTTCGAAGCTTTGCGCCTACCGCGAGTCGGGGATCGATCGCATCAGCATGGGCATCCAGGTTATCGAGCCCGATCTGCTGAAGGTACTGAACCGGGAGGCGAACGGCGCCGAGACCCATGAGGCCGCGGTCGGGAACATCCGCGACGCTGGGTTTCGCAGGCTGAATCTCGATCTGATGTATGGGTTCAAGGACCAGTCTCTCGAGAGCTGGCGAGCCACGGTGCGCCACGCCATCGATCTCGGCCCCGAATACATCACGCTCTACCGGATGCGCTACAAGCTCACGCGGATCTCTCACCAGGCGCCCGCGGTGACGCTCGAACGGGTCCGGCCCATGGAGAGGCTCGCGAAAGCCATGCTCCTCGACGCCGGCTTTTTCGCGACTGCCGGCAAGACGACCTGGAGCCGCGTTCCCGGCGACGTGGGAACGAGCTCCTACCTCGCGCGCCGGGTGACGGAGGGCCTTCCCTACCTCGGGCTCGGTCTCGGCGCCCAGACCTTCACCGACACCACCATCGCCTACAACGACGGCGCCGCCGCGAAGGCGCTCCCGCCCTACTTGAGGAGCGTCGAAGCGGGGAGGCTTCCGATTCAGGACCTCTACGACCTCCCCGCGGTCCAGATGATGGGGAAGATGTGCTCGGTGAGCTTCTACTTCGGTGAGATCCACCTCGCCTCGTTCGAGCGTAAGTTTGGCGTCACACTGGAAGACGCTTACCCTGAAGCGGTCCACTTCGTGCTGCGCGAGAGGCTTATGGAGTACTCCGCCGCCGAGGACACGCTCCGGCTGACGGCCTCCGGGTGCGATCACAAAAACGGAATCCACGCGCTCTTCTACGCGCCGTCGATTCAGCGGTATCTCCTCTCGCGCGATCCCGAGCAGGCGGAAGATTTCGAGCGGCACCGAAGGTCCGCCCGAAGGCTCGCCGACGAGCCGGTCCTCGTTTGACCGTGTTTGATTTCGCGAACATCCTCTTCGCCGGCCCCTGCAACCGCGCCTGTCCGTGGTGTATCGGGAAGGGACTCCCAGATCAGGTAAACCGGTCGAACCTCGGCCTCTGGCCTCTGCGGAACCTCGACGGCTTCATCGAAAAAGTGAACGTGGAAAGGGTGCACGAGATCGTTTTCACCGGAACCGTGACCGATCCGCACCTCTATCGATACGAAGGGGAGCTCATCGAGGAGCTGCGGCGCCGGCTCCATCCCGCCGCTCGGATCTCGGTCCACACAAACGGCGTCCTCTCGTTGAAGAAGCTCGCGGTCTTCAACCTCTACGATCGCGCCGCGATCTCCTTCCCCTCGTTCGAGCCCAGGATCTACGAGAAGCTCATGGGCTCGCGGCACGTTCCCGACCTCGCGCGCATCCTGGATCGGGCCGCGATCCCCGTGAAGGTCTCCGCGGTCGTGAACGAGCACAACGAACGGGGAGTCGAGGAGTTCCTCGAGAGATGCCGCGCCATCGGAGTTCAAAGGCTGGTCCTGCGCCGGCTCTTCTCTGAAGGGGCGGACACTCGTCCCTGGCCTTCCTTCGCCGGCCTCCGCTCCGCCGGCCAGTACCGGGGGAATCCGGTGATGGACTTCTCGGGCATGGAGGTCACCCTCTGGAGCTTCGAAGCGAGCACCTGCCGGAGTCTGAACCTCTTCGCCGACGGGACCCTCGGAACGTCTTACCTCCTCACGGAGACGAAGGAGCTGCAGCGCACCGGCCGCCCTCGTCTGGACGTGCGCGAATCAATCTGTTAGGGTTTCCCGCCATGAACGAGCGTTTCTTTGGTTCGATCGTTTTTCTGGCCACTTTCTCGCTCGCCCTCGGAGGCTGCGGCGATGAGGGAAGCGGAGGGGCCGGAGCCGGCGCGAGCGTCACCCTCACCTCGCCCGGTGTCGTGGGCCCCAACTCCGCGTCTCCCGTCGCCGACACCCAGCCGACCCTCACCGTCACCAACGCCACCGCCAGCAATGGCGCGGCGCCGACGTATTCCTTCCAAGTGGCGAGCGATCAAGGCTTCGGGAGCATCGTCGTCCAGGTCTCGGGAGTCGCGCAGGGCTCGGGTCAGACGAGCTGGGAGGTGAGCCAGCCTCTCGCGAGCGGCTCCTATTTCTGGAGGGCGCGAGGAGATGCGGCCGGCGTCGCCGGCCCGTTCTCCGCCGTCGCTCAACTGGCCGTTCTCGGTATTGGCGGCCCCGGCGAGGCGATCGTCATTTCCGATGACCTCATGGACGGATCGACCCTGGCGATCGAGAGGGGGGGCGGAACGCTCACATCCGCGGGATGGCGTGTCGACTCGAACAGCGACTTCCTGCGCTACGAAGTACCGACGATCGAGGAGGGCTACGTGCAATGGCAGAACATCGGGCTCACCCCCCAGGGGATCGCCGATAGCCGCATGTTCTTCGGAATGTGGGACCCCACGGCTGGCAATTTCCGGACGAATGCGTTCCGGGTCAACCTCCAGCACGCCTGGCCGCCGGACCACAATCCACCCTGGATCCGACTCCGGTGGATTTCCCATGGCCACCAGGAAGACGGCGGCTACAACTTCAACAACTGGGATCCCGGGGCGGTCTACACCTGGCGGGTCGAATGGGGTCCGGACGGCGAGGACGAGCTCGCGCGCGTGTTGCTCGATGGGGTCGAGGTCATACGTCTGCCGTACATCTTCCGGTATCAGCCCAACGTCCAGTGGATCGAGCTCGGTGTCGAGGAAAGGCGCGAGTCGATCATCAATCTCGTCTACCGGAACTTCGCGGTGGTCCGTCGATAGGCGCCGTTCTATTCACAATCGTATTTGGTCGACGAAGCACCATCCCCAGTTCTCGCCGCGCTCCATGGAGCGCATGATCGGATGGACCGTCTTCTCGTAGTGCTTGGTAGCGTGCCGGTTCGGGGATGAGTCGCAGCAACCTACGTGCCCGCAGCTCATGCAGGCGCGGAGGTGATCCAGCGATCTCCGGTTCGAAGGCAGTCTTCGCATCCCGCCGCACTCGGGTAGACCTCGCGAATCTCGCCCAGATGTCCGCAGGCGCTCCCGTCCTTCACCACGAGATCGACAGGTCTTTCGGTGTCGATCCACTCCGCTCGCTGTGGTGACGGACCGGGAAGAACCAGCTGCGAGCGGGAGGCGGCGAAGAGCGGCGCGGCCTCGGCGAACCCCCCCGGCGCTCCCCTCGATCGCGACCTCGTCTCCCGGCAGAAGTCTCTGCCGCTCCAGCTCCGCCGCGATCTCGGCCCCGCGCCGTTTGCATCCACCGGGAGGCGGAGAGGGCTCAAACCCCGCCAACAGCCTCCTCCCCGGCTGATCTGGCGGCCCGCTGCGACAGTTATCAATATCTCGGGCAGTCGTTCGCGCATATTGGCCTCTCCGTTGCACGCCCTCACACAAGGTCTTCCGTGTGCGACTCTTGGAACGTTCGATTTCCAGATATATCGAATATCTGACTCCCTCGTACGGAATACCCTATACTCTTCCCGTTCACTTAAGAGTTGCACGATTCCGGAAGAGTGGAAGGAGGCGTAATATGATGAGGCACGCTCTATTCTTCCCGGTGGCCCTCCTCCTGGCCTCACCCATCGCTGCTCAGACGGATCAACCCGACCCGTCACGGGTGATACGCACGACCACGCTGCTCTTCGGAGGCGGGAACTCCTTAGGTTGGTTTGGGCTTCAAGCGGAGCGCTACTTCGCAGGAGGACGGGCGTCTTTCTTTGGCGGGCTCGGCTATACATTTCGCATCGATCAAAGCTGGTCCGGTGTGTCGCTGGCAGTCGGCGCACGCGTGTTCACACCCGGTGAGACCCATCGTCTTTTTTTGGAGGCGTCCGTATCCCAGCTGGGCGTCGAGGTGCCACCAGTCGGCTCCCCATTGGTCGGCGACGAGAGAGTCTACGGTCCGGGCGTCCAGGCGGGCTATCAATTCGTCAAGAAGAACGGTTTGACGGCTATGGTATCTGGCGGCGTTGGCCACACGGTAGGCGGACCGCCACACCTTCAGGGCACAGTAGGTCTGTTCGGCTTCGGTTTAGGATATACATGGATCCACCGCTAGCGAGGGACATGCGAGACGTAACACGTCCAACACGGGTGAGTGATTGCCGCCGAATGCCGACGGGCTCGATCCGTTTCAGCGCTGAGTGACCGATACCTCAGCCGTGACACCGCCTGGTCGTCCAACAGGCGCTCAAGCAGACGGCCGGCGCGACCGTCTTCCTCATTGAAAGAACGGTATACTTCGCTCTCAGCAGCCGCCCGCTGCTTAGGGCTGACGCAACAATAGAAGTGCACCACAGAATGGGACATCTGACATTAACACCAGAGACCGAACCAACCTCACTCGTTGGCAGCTGTCATGGACGTGCAGTAAATATGCGCTTCGCTTTCTCGGCCTACCCGGCCTTGTGGGGCCTCTCCCGCCCAGACGCGAGCATCGACCACCGTCGAGTGCCGAATCTCCAGACGTTCCTGAAGCGCCGTGGGATATTGCTGAGCCAAACAAGTTAAGATGGTTACTGTGAGAGCTCCGAAAAGGCATAGGCCGCGCGTTCGAGTCGTCGCGCCGCCCGCGGGGGTGAACCTCGAGAGCGTGGCTGCGCGTGCGATGTATGTGGGAAGCCCAGAGCATAAGGACGTCCCGTCCTTTACCGGAGAACCGAGACCAAGAGCGGATGCTTCGATCTGCGATCGAGCTCTAACGCAACAGCAGGCCCAGCTGACGAACTGGTTGCGCGCGGCGATTCGGAACGGCCGAGTCAGTGAACTATTCGAGGGGGATTTCCCTAGATACGTCTGGCATCGACAAGACGATGTCGTGTACGAAGCAAGGTTGGTGAACTCCGCGGCTGGCCAGTACAAAGGCTACCCGCTGAACACGGATGAGTGGCCGACAGGCCTCTGATGCCGATGGCTAAGTTCACATTCGATTTCGAGTGGATCGATCCTGGTGCTGCCAAGGGGGCGGAGCTCCGCGCCACGTGGGCAAGCCTTCACCTCTCGGTCGACGGCGAGAAGATTACAGAGCTCGTCGATCGCGTCTCGCGAAGCGTCAGGACCGACGTTTTCGTTCCGATATATCCAGTGGCAGAGTGGCTCGTGACTCGATGGTGGTTTCTGCTGTACGAAATCGAGCGGCATGGTCCTCTGGACTCTGGCGATTACGATGACCGACATGGTCTTCGCCGTGCTGGAGAGGGATTTGCGTTACCCGCTGTGTCTTTCGTGCCGACGGGAGGCGCCGTTCGCGTCGAGTGGACGCCCATTCGCCTCGAACGACAGAACATCGAATTCACATCGCGCGGCGTCGCCTACGTTGAGATCGAGGATTTTCGCGCCTCGGTGCTCCAGTTTGTCACAGCGGTCGTCAAGCGTTTGCACGAGTTCGAGATTACCGGAACTCTTCTCCAAGAGGAGCTCGAGGCTATCACCAGGACTACACCTGAAGAGGAGGAGTTCTGCGCGGCTGCAGCGGCTCTGGGCCTGGAGCCGTACGCAATCGCAGGGTCTGATGCGAACCGCATAGTTTCCGTCGCGAACGAGCTACCGCGCAGCGTCATAGGCGAATTCTTTGCAGCGGCCGAGTTCCCGCGGCTGGGCGATCAGGCGAAGCAGCTTCTGAGTGGGATCGAGGCGACCCGATCGAATCCCGCCAATCTCGTGCAGCTCAAAGAACTCAAGCGCAGGACACAGGTTATGTTTCCGGAGGGGCGACCTTGGGCACAGGGCTATGAGGTCGCGCGAACCCTTCGTCTCCAGCTAGGCATGGACGGCATGAAGCTCAACTCTGTGAGGATGCTCGGGAGTGCCCTCCAGGTCGAAGCGGCGGAGCTCGAAAAGGCCGTGAGTATTGTTCTCAGCCGAGATGCGGTACTCGATGCAGTCGTCGATGTGAACGAGAGTAGCAGCCCCGGCTTTGCGCTCGCGCGTCGCAGTGAACCCACGAAACTATTTGCTCTATGTCGCGCATTATTCGAGTACCTCGTAACTCCAGAAAAGCATCCAGTGATCGTTACCCGGTCGCGCTCCGAGCGCCAAAAGCGCAACCGGGCGTTTGCGGCTGAATTCCTCGTTCCGGCGACGACGCTTCGTGACGTGCTGCCGCGTCCGGTCCTGACCGACGAAGACGTAGACGATTTGGCGGAACAGTTCGGTGTGTCGGCGGCTGTGATTCGGCACCAGATCGAGAATCATGCTCTCGCTGCCCTAACGAACGATTGACTCGACCTTCCTCGTGTCGTAGCGATGGCTTACGAAGGCCGATCGCTCTAGCCGCGGATGTAGTTCTTCTGGAAGGCCTCGATTGCCGGGAGGAGGTCCTGCGGGTCGCGGAGAGTTCCATGGAACAGGTCGCCGTACTTCGCGAGTCTCGCGGGCATCGTCTTGATGTTGAACTGCACCGGGTCGAGGCCGGTCTCGAGCTCGTCCCAGTCGAGGGGGGTCGATACCGGCGCTCCGGGACGCGGCCGGACCACGTAGGCGGGGACGACCGTCTGTCCCCTCCGGTTCTGCCCGAAATCCACGTACACCCGGGAGCGCCTTCGGCTTACCACTCGCTCGACGGTTGCGATGTCCTTGTGCTCGGAGGCGACGAGGGTCGCGACCGCCTCGCAGAACTGCCGCGTGTGGTCGTAGGTGTAGCCGGGCTTCACCGGAACGAACACGTGGAGGCCGGTGGCGCCGGAGGTCTTGAGATAGGGCCTGAGGCCGATGCCGCGAAGCACCTTGCCGACGGCGCGGGCGATCTTCACCACGTCTCCGAACGGCGCCTCCTTGGCGTCGAGATCGAAGATCACCCAGTCCGGCACGTCCCGGCTCGTGCGCCGCGAGAGCCACGGGTGAAGGTCGATGCTCGCTAGGTTCACCATCCAGATGAGGGTGTCGCGGTCGTTACAGATGATGTAGCGGATCGCTTCGCCGTCCGATTCGATGCTCTCGGTCACGACCCACTCCGGCGTGTGGTCGGGGGCGTCCTTCTGATAGAACGACTTCCCCTCGATGCCGTCGGGGTAGCGGAGCATGTGGACCGGCCTCTCGTGGAGGTAGGGGAGAAGGGTCTCCGCGATCTGGTCGTAGTAACGAAGAAGGTCTCCCTTGGTGTAGCCCTCGCGCGGCCAGAACACCTTGTCGAGGTTGCTGAGCTGGATCTTGCGGGCTCCCGGCCGCCGCGCGCGAAGGGCGTCCGAGAGATCCTGGCTCTTCGACTCGGAAGGAGCGTCGGCCGGAATGCGGCACCAGCCGGGAGATGCCCCGGAGACGCAGGGGCTCGAGGCGAGCTTTCCGAAGATCGCGGGAAGCCCCGCGGCCGCGGTCACGGAGTGCAGCTCCTCGCCTCGGCCGTGAACGTGATCGACGAAGAGTACGTGCGGGAGCTTCGGCAGGACCGCTGCGAGGATCTCCTTGCGGTCGAGAAGCGAAAGAGGCCTCACGTCCCACTCTTCGTAGTAGAGCTGGTCGAAGGCGTAGAACACGACGGGGTCGGCGCCTCCGCGATCTGACGAAGCGGATGCGCCCGAAAGGAGCGCCTCGAGCCTCTCGCGAGACGGTCGCTGCGAAGAATCGACCGCCACCAGAACGCCGTCAAGCCAGGCGTTCTCCGCTCTGAGATCGAGCGCCTCCTTCACGATCGCCGGCACCCTGTCCGAGAGATCCACGCCGCTTTTCTCGAGGACCTGGACCCGGTCGCCCTCCTTCCGGAGTCCGGCCCGCCGTCCCTCGAACTCCACCTCGAAGATCCAGGCCGGATCGGAGAACGGGGACCGCTCGGCTGAAGCGCGCATCGGTTCGATGCTCCCGGGGAGCGGTGCGTCCCTCGCTCGCGCGAGATCGAAAAACGGCGCCTTCTCCGATTCGCCGCGGGCGTAGCGGTCTCGCGCCTTGAACAGGATCCACTCGTCTTTCTCCGAGCGGGTCTTCACCAGATGCCATTCCCCGCGGAGCTTTCTCCCGCGAAGACGGATCTCGAGCTTCCCCTCGGCGATGGCCTTCGGTCCGTCGGCTCCTTTCAGGAGGTCGTAGCGGCCCCGGTCCCAGAGGGTCATCGTGCCCCCGCCGTACTCTCCTTTGGGGATCACTCCCGAGAAGGTCTCGTACATCAAAGGATGGTCCTCGGTTCTGACGGCGAGGTGCTTGTCCTTCGGCTCGTAGGAAAATCCCCGGGGCACGGCCCAGGACTTGAGGACTCCCTCCATCTCCAGGCGAAGGTCGTAGTGGAGATTTCGCGCCTCGTGGCGGTGGACGACGAAGGTCCGCGTTCCGCGCTCGGCCGCGGCATCGGGAGGTGGTTCGGGAGTGCGCTCGAAGTCCCGCTTCTTGCGGTAAGCGTCGATCGACTTCGACGACTTCGCCACGGAACCGGCTGCGCTCTTACTGCTGCTGCTGCTGCTGCTGTTGTTGCTGCCGCTTCTGTTGCTGGTTCATCCCGGGCGGGATGGGGATCGGGCGGCCGAAAGGATCGGTGAAGGGCATCGTCGCCGGCGGCACGTTCGAGGGATCCTGACCCTGGGGCTGCTGTCCGTTCATTCCGCCCTGGCCGCCCTGGCCACTCTGGGTCCGCTGGTTCCCCCTCTGAGGAAGCCCCGGGGTGAAGTTGCTCCTCGGGAACGACTGCGCCGGCGGGAGGAAATCGGGCAGAGGCGAGCTTCCCGGAGGCGCGAACGCTTCCGGATCCTCCGCGGCGCCGAACTCGTCGGGACTCTGCATGTCCTCCGGCGCTTCGATCCCGGGGTCCACGGCGTCACCCATATCCATCCCCTCTTCGAAGGACTCGGGCGGGGCCTCTTCGAACGCCTCTTCCTCCGTAGGCTCCGGCTCCTGCGGCATTGCCGGCCCGCGGACCGGACCCGCTGCCCGAGCGGGACCGCCACCGCCGCCCCCCACGAAGATCTTGTCGACCCTTCCCCAGTTGTAGGGGTCCATCATCACGATGTAGTTGACGCCGACACCCTCGAGCAGGCGCGAAACCGCCATCGAGACGGGGAGGTCTACCAGGTTCGCGGAGAGCCGCTTCGACTTCACCTCATCGTCCAGCATCAGCTCGATCCCCGCCGCCTGTTCGATTCTCTCGAAGACACTCGAGAGAGCCGCCTCGGCGCACTGGATACTGACGAGGCCGTTCTGGTAAGTCACGTCGACAGTCTGCGCCCACAGAGCCTGCGACAGGAACAGGAGAGCCGCTCCCAGAGAGGCAATCGAGCCGATTCTCACGGTGGAGCTCCTTTTGGATGAGTGCAACCCCACGCTAGCACCCTTACTATGGGCTGTCAAAGACGGCCCGGCGATACGCCTCGAGCGTGCCCCTCGCCGTATCTTTCCAGTCGAAGCGCGCCGCCCGGGACGGCCCCGCCGCGCGAAGCCTTGCTCGAAGCTCGGAGTCGGTCAGGATTCTCTCGATTCCGCTCGCGAGCGCCTCCTCGTCCTCGGGATCGGCCCAAAGCACCGCGTCTCCGCCCACCTCCGGGAGAGCGCCCCGGGGCGACGCGAGGACCGGAGTTCCGCAGGCCATGGCCTCGAGCACCGGGATCCCGAAGCCCTCCACGAGCGAGGGATAGGCCAGGGCTTCGGCGAGGTTGTAGAGAGCCGGGAGATCCGGGTCAGAGACCGCGCCGAGAAACACGACCGAACCTTCGGCCTTCCGCTCCGCCCGCTCTGCCTCCTGAAATACCTCGCGAGATCGGAAGTCTTCCTGCCCGGCGATGACGAGACGCACACCTCCCCCGAGCCTTTCACGCGCGCGGGAGAACGCGCGAATCAGGCGGGGAAGGTTCTTGCGTGGCTCGAGGCGCCCGACGGCGAGGACGAACGGGCCGTCGAGACCGTAGCGCGCACGGATTCCCGGAGGCTCGGTTGAAATCGGGCGGAAGGCACCGCGGTCGACGCCGTTCGGGGTCACGATGACTTTCTCGGGAGGAAGCTGGTAGCGCTCGGCGAGCGCGCGCCTCGAAAACTCCGAGACGGTGAGCACCATCGCGGCGCGCCGCGCCGTTCGGCGGATGAGCCGGACCGAACGCTCCGAAAACGCGCCTTCGAAGAGCTCCGGATGGGTCTCGAAGAGGATGTCGTGGATGGTGACGACGTCGGGGACGAGGGAGAAGGGAGGGGCTATGTATTGCGAATGGAGAACCGAGAGCCGGTCGCGAAGCGCGAGGGCGGGAACGACGAACGGAAGCCGAATGCGCGCGGAGCCGGGGAACACTCGCCGGTGCGCGAGGTTGCTCGCCGGGAGAAGTGCTTCAGTTTCCTCCGGGCGAAAACTGTAAATGACGAACTCGTCATTTGCAAGACGTGAATCAGAAAGCGCCTTGATCAGCTCGAGGAGATAGGTCCGGCTTCCCTGCGGCTTCCCGTTGACGTGGTGGGCATCGATCCCGATGCGCATGCGGATCCGAGTGGGTTCAATCCGGCTGACGTCGCTGGCGTGGCGGCTGTGCTCTGGGCGCGGTACCGAATCCCGGCTGACCTGAGCCTCCCTGCCCCGGGTTCTCGTCGGATTGTCCGGGGTTGCCGAAGCCCGGCTGCCCTTGCTGACCAGGAAAGCCCCTTCCAGGTTGTCCCTGGCCCGGGAACCCCTGCTGCCCTTGAAGGCCTGGCATACCTGGCTGGCCTGGCATACCCGGCTGGCCCGGAACTCCTTGACTCCCGAATCCGAAGCTCGTGAGCCGCGGCGGGGGTGGGAGTCCGGGAAACGGACTCTGCTGCGCCTGCCCTTGTCCCGGTCCAATTCGTGGCGCTTGTCCCGGGATCGGCACGACGGGAACGCCGCCCTGCTGCACGCCCCAGACGAAGAGCCAGTCCTTGTACTTTTCTTTTCCCGGCACTCGGTAGAACGACTTCTCCGTGCTCCGGCTCGCGACTCCGACGATTCCGCCCATGCTCGCATCGGAAGCCCCGCGGCCCAGGCTCGACTGGAATCCCCTGGTACTCCCCCCTTCAGGCTGCTGCCGGGTCGAGCCGCGGGCGCCCGGTCTCGCGCCAGAGGGTGTCCGAAGCTCGGCGCGGCTGCGATTCCCCTCGGTGATGCCCGCCGCTTCGCGCAACTGCTGCTGCTGCATTTGCCCGCCCATCTGAAGCTCGGGGGAGAGCTGGCGAAGGACGATCCACTCTCCTTTTTCGCCCCCCAGGGGATCCTTATACGCCTTGCGGAGGAATTTCTGCTCGACGAGCACGTCGACGCTCGGGGGATAGGCTCCGGGGTACTTCCTCTGGTACCGCTCGATCGCCTGCATGTATTGATAGCCCCGAAAGATGAGCTCCTGCTCGCGCTCGCGCTGGACGGCCTTCTGCCAGAGGGGAACGGCGGCTACGAGGGAAACCGCGAGAATGACGAGCGCGATGGTTATGCCGAACAGTATGTAGCCGGACTCGCCCCGCTTGCCTCTCATTCAGAACCTCCGAGCGCGCGCTCGTAGACGCGCATCACCCGGCCCACGTACTCGCGGGTCTCGCGGTACGGCGGCATCCCGCCGTAGCGGCGCACCGCCTCCGGACCGGCGTTGTACGCGGCGAGGGCGAGGCTCACGTCGCCCTCGTGGGCATCGAGCATCTGTTTCAGGTATTTCGTTCCGCCCTCGACGTTCTCGCGCGGATCGAGGATCCGCGTCACCCCGAGCTCCTTCGCCGTCTCGGGCATGAGCTGCATCAGGCCTTGCGCCCCCCGGCTCGAGACCGCGTTCGGGTCGCCGCTCGACTCCGCCCAGATGACCGCGGCCACCAGCTCGGGAGCGACACCGTACTTCGAGGCGGCGGGATCGATGACCTCCTCGAGTTGGGGGAAGAGCGACACCGTTTGCGGGTCCTCTCCCTTTTCCACGATCTCGTTCGGCACCACGTTGGCGACGATGTGGGACGGCACCGTGACGACGCCTCCTCCGGTGATGTGGAGAGTGATCTGGTCGTCGACTCTCTCGAAGCGATCGACGTAGAGGATCTTCCCGCTCTCCATGACCGCGATCTCGGCTTCGGCCGTTGCCGGGCCAAGCGCGGCCACCAACAGCAGAACGGCGTTCCTTATCAGTTTCGCGAGGCCTCCCAGCTCCCGGCGGAGGCGGGGCATACCCCGAGGTTGTCCGAGTACTTGTCGGTGATGCTGTTTTCTCATGGCACGTCCAGGAATCGAGTGAGAGTACAGAAGTCGTCGTCGACGTCGGTTACCGTCAGCACCACCTGATAGGGAGATCCGGGGAGGCTCGGCGCTGAGTAGTCGTACGAGAAGCTCGCCGAAGAGAAGCCCGAGGTCGGAGGATCCCCCACGTCCCAATCGAACGTCAAGGAGCCGCCATCGGGATCGAAAGAAGCGGCGCCATTGAAAGCGACCAGGCTCGCGGCCATTACCCACGGGTCGGCCAGGGTTCCACTCCCTGAAGTGATGGAGGAGACCGTCATCCGGCAAACCGGCGCCCTGCCCGTGACGGTGAAGGCCGAGGCGAAAGTCCCGCTCCCGCCGTCCGGATTGGTGACGGTGACCGTCCTCGCGACAGAGGACGCCATTCCGTCGATGGTGATGTCTACGAGGAGAGTCTCCGAGTTGATCCATGTCACGTCGTCGATGCCGATGCCTTCGCCGAAGCTCGCCGTGGCCCCCTGCTGGAAATTCTGACCGGTGAGGGTCACGGTGAGGCTCGCGCCTCGCGTGCCGGTTGCGGGCGACACGGAGTCGATGAGCGGTTCGCCGAAGTCTCCACGGGTCACGGTCACCGAGGCCGAGACGGATCCCGAAGTAACCGTGACATCGGCTTGCTGCGAGTCATCGAGGAGCGTCAGGCGGTCGAAAGCCTGGCCGCTTCCGTTCGTCCGAAGAACGGACCCCTGGGACGCGAGGGTGCCGGAGCTGGTGCTGAAGATGACGGGCACGTCGGCCAGGGCGTTGCCGCGGTCGTCGGTCACGGTGGCGACGATCTCCGCGGAGAGATCCTCGGGACCGAGGGTGGTGGGATTTGCGATGACGGTGATGACGATGTCGCCCCCCGCCCCCGCGCCGATCTGGACGGTGGTGGTGAGGGCGGTAATCCCGCCTCCAGAGACGGCGGTGACGGTCGCGGTCCCCGATCGGCCGTTGCTCTGGAGCGTCGCTTGCGCGATGCCGTCTTTCGTCGAGACGCGCTCCTCGATCGCCCCGAGGTCGGTGGTGAAAAAGATCTGCGTTCCGTCGGCGACGGTTCCTCCGCCGTCCTCCACGGCCTTGAAGCCGACGACGGTGATCCTCGAGCTCCCACCGATGGCGGGTATGGACTTGGGGTTGGCTTCGATGGTGAGAATCGCCCCTTCGGGCGCGGTGAGCGGGACCTGTCCGCCGCAGCTCGCGAAGGCCGAGAGAGCGAGCGCCGCGAGCGCCACTCTGCCCTGGCCCATAATCACCGCACCTCGATCCGCAGCGACGCGAAGCTCGCGGGAATGCTCGCGCCCGTCGCATCCCGGAGGGCGCCGGTCGCGCTCACGACGAGGGGCGGCCCGGGCGCCACCGCTTCGAGCGTCAGACGCACCAGATGCCCGGAGCCGCGCAGTCCTTCAGTGTCGCCGGGACGGGAGAACTCGACCTCCACTTGACCTGGGTTGAACGTCGGGGTGAAGGTGAGCGGCCGGCCGTCGATGGTGAGAAAGGCGCCCGGCTGCACGTTCGAGATCCGGAGAGCGGCGGGGTCGTAGCTGACGAGGATCTCTCCCGAAGAGAGTCCCAGTGCCCCACCGGCGACGAGCACGACCTCGAAGCTTTCTCCCACCGCGGGGGTCGCCGTCGCCGGGCTGAAGAGGACCGAGATGGGGGACGCAGGCGGCGCCGGCTCGGGCTGCACTTGCGGCGGCACCGGCTCTTCGATGGGTGGGATGGGTGGCTCGGGCGTCGGCGCCGGCTCGGGCGGGGCTTCCTCGAGCGGGGGCTCGGGCTCGAGCACATCCGCGTCTTTCACCACGTCGAAGATTCGCGGCCTGTTCCCGGGGACCTTGATCTGCTGCTCGGTTCCCATGGGGAGGGGTGCTAAGTCCATCTCCGTCACCCGGGGACCCCGGATGATGTGCGGCGTGATGGAGAAGACGACGTCGTTCGAGGCGCGCTCGTTGTCGTTGAACGCGAAGATCTTGTTCAGCAGGGGAATGTCGGCGAGCCCGGGAAAACCCGAGACCGCCTTGCGATCTTCTTCCGAGATGAGCCCGCCGACGATGTTCGTCTCTCCGTCGCGCAGCCTCACCACGGTGTTCACGTTGCGAAGCCCGAACACCGGAAGCTCGGTCCCGTTGATGACCCGGGTGTCGAGCTGGCTGCTGGTCTCGAGAGTCAGCTGGAGCTCGATCTCCCCGTCGACGAAAACCTTGGGAGTGATGGTGACGTTGACGCCGACGTTACGGTACTGGAACGAGGTGACCGGCGTCTGGGGAATTCCGCCCGGCCCGAAATTGGAGGCGAAAGAAGTCACGGGGATGGGGACCTCCTGGCCGAGCCGGAGCTCCGCCGGCTGACCCTCGCTCGCCCGGAGCTTCGGCGCCGCGAGCAAGCGCGCCTCGCTCTCGCTCTTGAAGAGCCGGTACGTCGCCACGTTGGGAAGGTTGATGGTGAAGTCCGAAGTGTCGATCGAAGCGAGGCGGTTGAGTCGAACGGCGTTGCTGTCCGCGACCTGTCCCGCCGGTTCGAATCCCAGGGTCACCTGCTGCTCCGCGATTTTCAATCCGAACTCGAGGGCTTTGCTGCGGTTGATTTCCAGGATCTCGATGTCGAGCATGATCTCGGACTTCGTCTTGTCGTTGAGCTCGATGATGCGCTCCGCCACCGCCACTTGATCGGGGGTCGCACGGACGGTGATGGACTTGAGCTCGGGGTTCGGCTGCACCCTCTGGATCCCGGCGATGGTCCGGAGCATGTTGGCGATGGTGTTCACTTCCGCGTTTACGATGAAGAAGGTCCGGAGCACGAGGTCGTCGTACTGGCGGTGCTTCTGGGCGTTGTCGGGAACGATGATGATGGTGGAGGAATCCACGATCTTGTAGAAGAGACGGTTGATGAGCGCGAGTTTGTCGAGGGCCTCCTCGAAGGAGACTTCGACGAGGTCGATGGTCACCCGTTTATCGCGGAACGACTCGTCGAAAAGGATGTTGATGCCGGAGAGCTTGGAGAGGACCTCGAAGATCTTCTGAAGGCTCGTGTCTTCCGCGAACCGGAGCTGGACGGGCGCGGTCGACGAGGGCTCGAGGATCGGCCTTCCGCCGAAGAGCTCCTGCGCCCGCCGCCGCCGCTGCTCGAACCCTTCCGCTTCCTCCCGCGTCGCCTCGCGCTCTTTGAGGCGGATCCGGGTCTCCTGGAGAATGGACTGCGCGTAGCGGTTCGCGGGATGGAGGTTGACCGCGAGCTCGAGCTCCTGGCTAGCTCCTTCGAGGTCCTCCGCGGAGAGCCTTTTTTGGGCCTGCTGCACGTGGTACGCGCCGGCCTCGATGAGCGCGCGCTCGAGCGCCATCCGGTACTCGATGTTACTCGGCTTCTCGTTCACCGCGCGGGTGTAGTGCACCACGGCCGCGTCCCAGTTCCCCTGCTGCGCGGCGGAAGTCCCCCGCCGATAGGCGCCGGTGGCGGCGCTGCAGGAAAAAAACGAAAGGCCGACGAGCGCCGCGGCGAGCCAAATGGGCACGACGAGCGCGAGTCGCACGGACGATGCCATTTTCTTTCTCATTATTGGCTCATCATTGGCTCATCGGGCTCATCGGGTTCTTGAAGTGCGTCATTTCGACTGTAGCGGAATGCGCTGGGTGGCGCTCGATCCCGAGGGGGAGACGGTGACCGACTCGAGGCCGATCTCGACGACGGTGAACCGGTTCGCGAGGATCTCGCCCACCATCCCCGCGAATATCTCGTTGCCATCGAGAAATATCGCGTACTTCGCCTTGTCCCCATCGGGCCCGGTCTTCTCGAGAAAGCCCGCGTACTTCATGTCGAGGCGCGCGGACGGGGAAGGCCCGGGCCGCGGCGCCGCGCGGGCCGTTGGGGGTACGGGGCGAGGCGCTGGCTCGACCGGTTGCGCCTCCACCCGCTCCGCCTCGGCGTTGGCCGGCCGGCGAGGCGGGCCGAAGGCGAAGAGGTTGCGCCCCACTCCCTCGTACTCCGGAACCGGCGAGAGCATCGCCTCGAGATCGAGGTCGGCCGCGGGCACGGCGCCTCTCCTTGGACCGCTTCTCGCCGGGCCTGGGACTCCAGGAGCAGCTCCGCCCGCGGGGGTCTCGGAGGTGCCGGAGCAACCTGTAATGGCCGTAAAGGCCGAGGCGAGCGCCGCCCCGAGAAGGAGCGGCAAGAGCGAGCTTCGGAGAGGAAAGCGCATCGTCACCATTCGGCGTACGGCGTTCCATCGGTGCCGGTCTCCGGCGACCGACTTTTGACGTCCTCGATTCCCGGCTCGGCGTCGGGCTCGTTCGGGTCGTACTCCCCGAAGACTTCCTCCCACTCCTGCTCGCCGGTCATCGGGTCCTCGGGGATCTCACGGAGGTAGCCCGCCTCCACCAGCTCCTGGAGGCTCGAGGGATTCTTGTTTCGATCGGCTTGGAATTGATCGAGCCGCTCGCGGACGATCGCCAGGTTGTGCTTGAGCACCGACTCCTTGCTCACGAGAATCTGCGCCTGATAGACGGGGATGGCGATGCCCAGAAGGATCCCCATCACCACGATCACCATCACCATCTCGATGAAGGTGAAGCCCGAGGCGGATTTCGCTTTACCAGTCACTGTATTTCGATCCATCGAGAGCGGTCGCCGTCGACTTCGTGAACACGTCGTAGACGTTCTGGCCTCCCCAGTTAGAGGCGTCGGGCTCGTCCTGATAGGAGCGCATTCCCCATTCGGCGGAGTTGGTCATCGGGTCGAGGGGAATCCGGCGCAGGAACTTCAGCTTTTTCCCGGCGGTTCCGACCTGGCTCACGCCCTCGACCAGAACCTTCAGCTCCTCGGGATAGCCCTCGCTTCCAAGCTCGACGTCGGTCCCGCCGATGACGCCCATATCGACCGCCCGCTTGTACTCGTCGATCGCCGTTCGCATGGTGCGAAGCGACGCCCGGAGCTCCGCTTCCTTGGCCCGCTTCGACCCTACCGCGGCGACGGGCACGATGGCCGCGGCGAGGACCGCGAGGAGGATCGCGGCGATGATGAGCTCGAGGTAGGTGAAGCCGTCCTCCCTCATGGTCCGGCCCTCTCTTCCCGCGCGCCGGTTTTCAGGAAGAACGCGATGCTGCAGGCGAACTCGATCCCGGGGTCGTTGGTCTCCCTCTGCGAGAGGGTGATTTGCTCCACGAGGAAGAAGCGATCCGACCTCTCCAGGCGATTGATGAACCGCACCAGATCGAAGTAGTCCCCCTCGACCGGCATCGTCGCCTTGATCTGCTCGAGACCCACGTCCAGGAGGTCTCTTTCGTATCCGGTCCTTCCGCGAATCACGTTGTTCTCGCTCGCGAGCCGGTCGATCTCGTCCCAGGCATCGGTAAGGCCCGGGGCGCGCTCCTGCACCACGTCGTTCCAGAACCGCCGCACGGCCTCGGCGTTGCTTCCGGCGAGCGCCTCTGACTCCGAGAGTGTCAGGAGCTCCTCCTGCTTCGCTTGAAGCTCGGCGCGAAGCCGCTCGAGCTCGGAGGCCAGCCGCTCCTGCTTGTTCGCGAGGCGGTGGGTGACTCCCGCGAAGAGCGCGCCGTTCACGAAGAGGATGAGCAGCAGCCAGAGGAATCCCCGGCGCCGTTTGAGGAGCTCTTCGATCAAGGAGCGGAGCTCGCTCATCGAGGTTCCTCGGCAACGGGCGCAACGGGCTCTTTGGGCTCGAGCGCGTCTTCACTTTCAGGGGTTTCAGGAGCTTCAGGGCTTTCGGGAGGCGGAGCGTCCCTGACGTCCTCAACGTAGTCGAGCTTCAGCGTGGCCGCGATTCCCGTCTCTCCCCTATCCTCGTCCGCGAGGTTCGTCTCGTCCACGGGATAGATGGTGGCGAAAAACGAGCTCGATTCCAGGCCTCGCACCATCTCGAGCACGTCCTGCAAGGTCCTTCCTACCACCGTCATCGTGACGGTGATCTCGCCCTCCTCCTCGGCGGGGGCGATCGAGGTGATACGCACGGAGGGCGGAGTGATTTCCTCGAGCTCGTTGAAAAGCCCGGTCCAGGAGAAGCTCTTGCGCCGAAAGAGGGTTGTCAGGAACTGAGTCTGCACGCTCCCGAGCTCGGTCCGATTCCGGGCGAGAGAGCCCTGGGCGCCGAAGATTCGGGCGTCGGTATCGGAGATCTCCCGCCGCAGGTCGTCGACACGGGTATCGAGCGCTTCCTGCTCCCGCAGGAGGTAGCGCGTGAGGAGGACGCCGTGGAATACCGTCGCCCCGGCGACGGCGATGACCGCGAGAGCGAGCACCGTCCGCGGCAGCCGCTCGTTTACGAACGGCGCGCGCGCGAAGTTGAACTCGTTCAAGCTGCCTTTCCCCGTGCCGCGCCGGCGGCGGCGGCGATGGCGTCCGCGGCTTCCGCGTCGAGGCCGGCGTTGCGGGCGATCGGTATCGCCTTCGCCAGGTTGAAGGGCTCCGACGGCGCTTCGAACTGCTCCTCCAGGATCTCACGGAGATTTACGAGGTCCGGCCGCAGAGACCGATAGTAGACGCGGGCGAGCGACTGCCCGGAAAGCTTCTCGCGATAGTAGATCCCGGTGGTGATGAGCTCTTGCAGAAGATCCTCTTCGCCGTAGATCCGCGAAGCCCCGTCCTCGGCGGAAAGACCGAGCGTCCGGGTGAGAACCGGGACACCCCGATCGCGGACCAGACTGACGGAGAAGTACTCGCGCTCGGCGTTGACGAAGAAGTAGTCAGCCCCCGGAGCGAGCTCTCGCCGCGCGACGGGACGGAGGAGCTGGAGGAGGCTCACGCTCGCCGGAAGCACCAGCCCGACCTGGAACCCGAGCCGGGTGAAGACGTCCTCGTACTGAGAAACCACCGCTTCGTGCATCACTCCGGTCAGAAACGCCGGCACTTCGCCCGGGAGCCTTTCGAAGGCTACCCTCGCCTGCTGGACGTCGAAGGGGATCGACTTCTTCATCCGGAATTTCAGGAACTCCACGAGCTCCGCCGACGAGCGGGGCGGGTCGGGAAGCTCCATCATCGCGATCCGCGCCAGGGGATCGGGAATCGAGATCGCCACCCGCTTTCTTCCTCCGAGACCCGCCCGCAGGAGGGCGCTCTCGACCGTCTTCAGGAAGCCCTCCTCGTCGAGGATATTGGGCTCGAGCATGTGGAACCGCAGGAGCCCGGGCGCGAGCGGCGCCACGAACGAGAGATCGATCTCGAGAGGCTTGCGCTTGTCGGAGAGCCTCACCAGGGAGATCTCGTTCGAACGGAGATCGATCCCGAGACCGGGAGGCTCGGGATCGACGAGCCAGCTCAGGAGGCGGTTCTTGTTCATGCCGCCTACGACGCCTCCACGAACGTCACTCGGTTGATCTCCTCGAGCGTGGTATGTCCGGAGAGCGTTCGCGCGACGGCGGACTCCCGGAGAAACTTCATTCCCGAGTTCTTCGCCGCTCTCTTGATATCGGCCGAAGGCCGCCGTTCGATGAGCATCTCCCGGATCTCGTCGCTCAAGTCGAGGAGCTCGCTGATGGCGCTCCTGCCCTTGTAGCCGGTGCCGGAGCACTGGATGCACCCCTCGCCCCGAAAGAACGTATGGCCGGCGTAGCGGGCGACGTCGAGGCCCGACTCCTCCAGGAGCGCCGCGTCGGCCTTATGGGGACGCTTGCAGAATGGGCAGATGGTGCGGACCAGTCGTTGCGCGAGGATGCAGTTGAGGGAGGACACGAAGTTGTAAGGCTCGACTCCCATGTTCAGGAAGCGGCCGATGACGTCGATGACGTTATTGGCGTGAACGGTGGTGAAGACCAGGTGGCCGGTCAGCGCGGCGTTGATCGCGATCTGGGCGGTCTCGGCGTCGCGGATCTCTCCCACCATGATCTTGTCGGGGTCGTGGCGAAGGATCGATCGGAGGCCCCGGGAGAACGTGAGGCCTTTCTTCTCGTTGACCGGAATCTGGGTGATGCCCTTGAGCTGGTACTCGACCGGGTCCTCGATGGTGACGATCTTGTCTTCTTCGTTGTAGATCTCGGAAAGCGCGGCGTAGAGGGTCGTGGTCTTTCCGCTTCCCGTGGGCCCGGTGACCAGGAACATTCCGTAGGGCTCGTGGATGAAGCGGCGGATGCGGCGGACTTCCTCGTCGGCCATGCCCAGGATGTCGAGCCGGAGCTCGCTGAACCGCTCGCTGATCGACTCCTTGTCCAGAATACGAATGACCGCGTCCTCGCCGTGGATGCTGGGCATCACCGAGACCCGGAAGTCGATGCGGCGGCCCTTGATCTTCAGGCGGAAGCGGCCGTCCTGGGGAATTCGTTTCTCGGCGATGTCGAGCTCGGCCATGACCTTGATGCGGCTGATGATCTCCGAGTGGTGAGCCTTGGGGATGGGCTTCATCGCCCGGGTGAGCGCCCCGTCGATGCGGTACTTGATGACCACTTCCTCGTCGCGGGTCTCGATGTGGATGTCCGAGGCGCGGCGGTTGAGGGCGTTGTAGATCGCGGAGTCCACGAGGCGAATGATGGGGCTCGCCTTGTCCGTGAGCCGGTCGATGGAGAGCGTTTCCTCGCCCTCGTCGACCTCGCGCACGATCTCCATGTGGAAGCTCTCGGAGGCTTCCTCGAGCACTCTCTGGGCGCTCTGGCTCTTCTTGAGGAGCTCCTGGATGGCGGAGTCGGTCCCGACCGCCGCCCGGATCGGCATCTTGAGAAGCATCGAGAGCTCGTCCATCACCGGTACGTTGGTCGGGTCGGCGGTCACCACGACGAGCTTGCCGTCCTCCCGCTTGTACGGGAGGAAGCTGTAGCGAAACATCAGGTCCACGGGAACGTTTTTGAACAGTTCCTGGTCCGGCTGGAAGGCGGCGAGGTCGATGAACTGCAGGCGGCAGCGCTCGGCCAGCCGTTTTGCGTTCTCTTCCTCTTTCGCTTTCGCTTCCTCGGGGCTGAGCGCGCCGGCGTCCGGGTCAATCCCCGGGCCCAACTTTCCGTCTCCGAGTCTTCCGGTCGCCATGACTTACGACCCGTGCCGGGTGGCGTTGATGAGATCGAACATCGGAAGATAGATGGAGAGAAGGATCACGGCGACGAGACCCCCCATGAACAAGAGGACCACGGGGGTGAGCATCGCGAGCATGAGGTTCAGCCGGTTGTCGATCTCCTCGTCGGCGAAGTCGGCGACGTTTTGAAGCATCTCCGCGAGGCCGCCGGTGTTCTCGCCCACTTTCACCATCTCGATGGTGAGGTTCGAGAACTGTCCGGTCTCCTCGAGGCTGACGGAGAAGGCCTTCCCCTCGCGTACCCGCTCCGCCACCGGCACCACCGCGAGGCCCACGTGGCGGTTTCCGATCGAGCCCGCGGCGATGTCGATCGCCTGCACCAGGGGGATTCCTCCGGCAAGAAGAGTCCCGAGGGAGCGGGTGAGCTGGGAGGTCGCGAACAGGTGGAAGATGGCTCCGAGGAAAGGGAGCTTGAGGAGGAGGCGGGCGAAGGTGGCTTTCGAGCCCTCCCGCTTCGACCAGGTGTAGAGGAAGTAGGATCCCAGGGCGAGGGCGGCGAGAATGTAAACGAGGTTGTCTCGCAGGGTATTGGCGACGGTGAGAAGGGCTACGGTGAGAAAAGGGAGGTCGGCCTCGAAGCCCTCGAAGAATCCCGCGAATCGGGGCACCACCCAGAGAAGGAGAAACGCGGCGGCGACGATGAGCGAGATGAAGAGAAAGATCGGATAGACCATGGCCGCCACGACCTTCTTCCGGGTGCCCTCGGTGAGCTTCATGTACTGGACGTAGCGCTGGATGACGGTCTCGAGGCTCCCGCTCTTCTCGCCGGCCACGAGGGAAGCGGAATAGATCCGGGGAAACAGATCTCCGTGGGCGCGGAAGGCGTCGGAAAGCGCCGTTCCCGACTTCACCTTGTCGCGGATCTCCCTGAGGACGCTCCGGAACAAGGGGTTTGGCATACGCTCCAACATGATGTCGAGACATTGGAGCAGCGGGAGTCCGGCACGGAGGAGAGCCGCGAGCTCCTGGTTGAAGAACCTGAACTCGGTCTGGGAGATCCGCTTTCGTCCCTGAAAGAGGGACTTCAGCGAGGGAAGGCCCAGGCTCTTCCGGACCCAGAAAACGTGGTATCCCTTATCGTGGAGGTCGTCGCGCAAGAGCTTCTCGCTCGCCGCCGTCAGCGCGAGCTCCTCGATGTCTCCTGTCGCGGTCCCCACTTTCGCGAGGAACTGACCCATGTCGACCTCATCAAGCCCCACCAGGCCCACTTGGCCAGCAAAGGTTTTGCCGGGCCGGCTGGCCGGCCATTAATCTCGATCCGTCGTGGGTTTACGGGGCAAAAGCTAAAGTATACTATACCACACGGGACGTATTGCCTTGGGGGATCTAGGGCTCCAGCATACACCGCGGGGGCTCAACCTGTCATACCTCTCGGGAGGCGTTTCCTTCCCGGGGTCCGAAGATGAACCGCAAAGAGAAGAGCACCGAGGAATCGGTAAAGGTCGTGGCCGTCAATAGGAAGGCGAGCCACGAGTACGAGCTCGTCGAGCGCTTCGAGGCGGGTCTCGTGCTCCTCGGGACCGAAGTCAAATCAGCCCGGGACGGAAAGGTCAATCTCAAGGACAGCTACGCCGCGCCGCGAGAGGGAGAGCTGTATCTTCTCCAGAGCCATATCAACCCCTACTCGCACGGCACCCATGAGAACCACGAGGCGCTGCGGCCGAGAAAGCTCCTCCTGCACAAAAGAGAGCTCAAAAAGCTGATCGGCAAGGTGACCGAGAGAGGCCTGACGCTGATTCCCCTCCGGATGTACTTCAAGAACGGACTCCTGAAAGTGGAGATCGCTCTGGCTCGAGGAAAAAGACAGCACGATCGAAGGGCGGCGGAGAGGGAGAAAGACGTAAAGCGCGACGTCGCGGCAGCGCTCAAAGAACGCAACCGTTGAGAACGGGAAGAGTGTAAGAAGGGGGATGCTTATCCCCCTTGCATTTGGTTTTCGTCTTCGTCGGAGTCGGTGTCGGAGTCCGAGTTGGAGGACGGGTTCGTTTCTTCGGATTCCTTGTACAGGTATTTGATGTTGTGTTTCAGCAGGAGGAGGTTCGGGCGATCTACGCGGTTGAGCTTCAAGCAGTTTTTGTCGTACCATTCGATGATTCCGCGGAGCTCCTCGCCGTCCTGCAAGACCACCACCATCGGCGTCTTGCCGTTCATCTGTTTGAGGTAGTAGAAGCTCTCGGCGTTCGTTTGCTCCGGCGGAACGCGCCGGGGCCGCGGCGCATCAGCGGACTTCGACGCCAACTGGTCCTTCAATTCCGCTAAATTTGGCCGAATAAGCTTGCGATTCACCGCTTACCTCGGTTTTCCAAGATCTCTTCGAGAGTACCCGCTTTCGACCCGGGGAAGGTCTCTGTGCGTCGTCAATACGACTCTCCGCACGCCGGGGCGCCGGCCTCCTCGGCCGATGCGCGCCTCGAGCGCAAAGCTAGAAAGATGGCACTGATTCGCTACAGATAGTGCCCTCAGTCTAACAGAACGAGAGTTGGCAAAGCAAACGAAGCCGAAATTCTAACGCCTCGCGCTGAGCTTCTGGAAAGACAGGAAGAGCTTCGACAAGCTGATGCGCTTGTTCAGATAGCGATCCCGCAAATCCACCACGACGTCCTCGGCGAGCGTGAACGCTTCGATCCACACGCTGAGGGGAGCGCGCTCCGAAAGTGTCTCGATCTCGCTCTCGATGTCGCGGTGCAGGATTCCGGCGCCCGCTTTCTTCGCGCTCAGGTCGCGAAGGACCGAAAGCAACAGCTCCAGGAGCAGCATGAGCCTCGCGTCCTTCGAGAGTCCATCCGCGAGGGGGACCAGATCCTCGGCCTTCGCGCTCTCGACCGCGAGTGCGGAAATGGAAAGCGCCTGCTGCCGGAGCTCGAAAAGCGGCTCCTCCGAAAGCTCCAGCGCCCGCGCGAGGCCACCTCCGGATACCGCCGCGAGAAGCGCTGCCCGATCGGGAGCAAACGCGTGGCGCGCCACGAGAAGCGCTTCGAGCTCTTCGGGCGCAAGCGGCGAGAAGCGGAATAACTGGCACCGCGACAGGATCGTTGGCAAGAGCGCAGCCTCGTTCGCGGTGACGAGGATGAGCGTCGCCCAGGGAGGAGGCTCCTCGAGCGTCTTCAGCAGAGTGTTGGCGGTGGTCGGGTTCATCCGCTCGGAGTCGGCGGCGATGATGACCCGCCTTCGCCCCTCGAACGGCCGATAGGGAATCTCGGCGATGGCATCCCGCACCCCCTCCGCCCGAAGCTGACCGCCGCGGCCCTCGGGTCTGAGCACGCGAACGTCCGGGTGCTCGTCTTTAAGAATCCGGGCGCAGCTCGGGCAGCGGCCGCAAGCATCGTTCTCGGATAGCGTGCAGTTGAAGGCCTGCGCCAGGGTCACCGCGGCCTCGACCTTCCCTACCCCGGCGCGTCCCACGAAAATCATGCTTCGGGGGAGCTTCCCCGAGCCCATGAGTTGCTTCAGCCGCAAAACGACGGCGGCGTTTCCCGTGAGATCGGAAAAAGCCATCGTCCTTCCCTCGTCTCAAGCCCGCCGCTTGCGGCCCTTGAGCTTGCGCGCGTCCAAGAGCCGCGCCCATACAGATTCGTGGACCTTCGCCGGGCTTCCTTCCACCGGCACCAGGACGAAGCGCTCCGGCTCTCGTCGCGCGAGCTCCAGATAACCGCGGCGAACGCGCTCGTGGAATCCCAGCGCTTCGATCTCGAACCGCCCTTCTTTCCGATGGGACTCGTTCTCACGGTTTCGCCGCCGCGCGCGAGAAAGGCCTTTCTCCGCCGTGAGGTCGAGAAGGAGGGTCACGTCGGGCCGGAATCCCCCGGTCATGATGCGGTCGAGCCGGCGGATCAAGGAGAGCGACAGCCCGCGGCCGTAGCCCTGGTAGGCGAGCGTCGAGTCGGTGAAGCGATCCGAGACCACGATCTTCCCCGCGTCGAGCGCCGGCCAGACCACCTCCCGAAGGTGCTGCGCGCGGTCGGAGAAGTACAGGCCGAGCTCGGTCTCGGAACACATCGCGCGGTGGCCCGGGGCGAGGATTACCTCACGGATCCGCCGCCCGATCGGAGTCCCGCCGGGCTCCCGGGTGAGAACGGTCTCGTAGCCCTCGCGCCGGAGACGCCGCGCGAGCAGGCGCGCCTGGGTGGACTTGCCCGTTCCTTCGGGTCCTTCGAGAGTGATGAAAAGGCTCAACGCAGCTCGGGGCAACAAAAGGAGAGCACGATAGCGCCGGAGCTCCCGCCGGTCAAACGGCGGCGCCGGCGAGCGTCGCCAGATAGCGGTGGGCGCAGTTGAGAAGGAGCGAGGAGGCGAGGGTCACCGGCTGGCTCCGGTCGGTGATGAGAGCGATGCCTTCGTCCGTCTCGCGGATGCACTTCACGATGAGGTAGAAGTTCTCCGTCGACATCGAGAGGATCTCGACGTGATCGTCCCCCCGCATCGCCGCCAGGTTCTCCAGGTACTTCACGAACGCCGGAAGCTTGTCGACGATCAGCCGATCGGCGGTCTCCTCGGGCGCGGTCACGATCTCGGCGTCGATCTCCTCGGTGCGGAGGTCGAAGAAGAACGCTGCGAGGAGCGACGGGGTCTGATCGTGGATCTCCGTGAGAATCTGCTGCTGCAAAGGACGCCGGTCGGCGTTTCTATCGTGCGGCGCGCCCTTGGCATCGGCTCCGGGGTCGCCGGGCTCGGCCTCGCTCTTTTCGGCGGCCGGCCGGCGCTGCTGCAGGATCTCCTGCAGACGGCTGGCGCGGGACTTCGATCCGCCCTGCTGCCGCGACTTCCAGATGTCGGGGGAAAAATCGGACTGGAACACCTGGGCCGACGTGTCGTCGCGTTCGAGGAGATCGTAGATTTTGTTCAGCGCTTCCTTTTTCTCGAAGGTGACGCCGGCCTCGGTCTCGAAGTAAGCGGTGGAGAAGCGGCCGCGGACGTTCAGGATCATGCCGGTGCCGCGGTTGGTGAACACTTCGAGGGAACCCGTATGGCCTTCACTCTGGAGCTTCTTCAGCAAGTCTTTCAACGGGTCGGACGCGAAGATCTGGCCGAAGATCTCCTTGCGGTTCGAAAGGCCGCGCAGCATGTGGGCCATGTCGAGGGGGAGCTCGAAGATCGAGATCCGGCCTTCTTTCAGCGCCGCGGTGTTCCGAAGCTTCAGCGTCGCTTCGCCGCCGAGGAAGAACTTGTTCACGCCGTGGCGGTAGATGACGTTGATCTGCTCGCCCAGGTAGAAGAGGATCAATCCCTCGGCGTCGCCGAAGGTGATCTCGACGTAACCAGAGAGATTCACGTCCTCGCAGTGGCGGACGATGCTGTCGAAGGGAGTCGTCTTGGTGGAGAGCTCCTGGGAGAGCAGTTTGCTTCCGGGAAAGCGCATTTGAGTAAGTTTGGGAGAGCGAATGCTTTGGTCAAAGTGTAACAGAGCCTTCCCGAAGCCAGCAAGACAGACGCTCCTGCCGGAGTCGCTTTCCCGAATCCCCCGAATCCTTTTGACCGGAGCGCGCGGTTTCGTCGGCGACATGGTAGGATCGGAAACCGCGGTCCCCGAAGACGAGGCGAATTTGTAGCGCCAGACACCGGGCGCTCCGGCGAACGATGGCCTTTCGCAAGAAACAGCAGGATCCGTTCCAAGAAATCCAGGCGTGCCTTCAGAGGCGCGACTACAAGTCCGCCCTCGACTGGTTCAACATCCTTCTCAAGAAGGATCCCAAGAACACGCAGATCCGTCTCCGTTTCGCCGATACCCTGGTGCTCGCCGGGAGCAGGCGAGAGGCGGTGAAGCAGTTTCGCGTGGTCGCGGACGAGCTCGCGGAAAAAGGCTTCATGATCCGCGCCATCGCGATCAACAAGAAGATCCTCCAGCTCGATCCGAGCCAGACCGACGTGCACCAGAAGCTGGCGGCGATGAACGAGGAACGCTCGGCGGAAACCTCGTCCCGGGCGGCGCTCTCGGATCTGCTCCATCGCCCAGGAGATCCGCTGTTGCGCGCCGCGATCGTCCCGCCCCCGGTTTCAGCACCGCCTCCCGCGTCGTTTCCCGGGCTCAGCCTCGAGGAGAGCATGGCGATGGAGTTTGGGGACAGCAACGAGCTTCCCGGCTCCTCAGAATCCGGCGCTGAAGAGATCGCAGAGGTCGCAGACGTCCAGGTCGTTGAGGAGATCGAGGAAATCGCCGTCGAAGAGCCCGCGGAGTTCGCAGGCGGGTTCGAGCTCGTCGATGAATCGGCCCCCGTAGCTCCCCGCGCGAGCGCGTTCACCGACGAGGCAGAGGCGTTCGCGGAGGAACCCGTCCCCTTCGCCGGGGCGCAAACCGAGGAGGAGGAAATCGAAGTCGTCACCATCGACGCCGACGGATCCGACAGCGCCCTCGAGCTTTCGTTCGATGGGGTGGAAGTGCCGGTTAGCGAGCTCGACGCGGAGATCGTCCTGGACAGCGAGGAGCAAGCGACTCGAGAAGAAGCCGGAGAAGTCGAACAAGTCGAGGAATTCGAGGAAATCGAAATCGTCGAGCTCGACGTCGAGAGCGAGCCCGCCCTCGCCGCGGACGGCGCCGAGTCGCTCATCGGTGCTCTCGGGGAAGATATCGACTCTCTCATCGATTCCATCATCGACGACATCGGAAGCTCCGCCCAGGGGTCCGCGCCTTCGCGGCAGCCGCCTCCGACCCACATCCCGCTCTTCTCCGACCTTACGACGTCGGAGTTCATCGCCGTCGCCCTGGTCCTCGTTCGGCGCGTCACGAAAGTGGGAGAAGTGATCGTGCGCGAGGGCGATCCGGGGGAGTCGATGTTCATCGTCTCGACCGGCGAGGTGCGGGCTACGATCCTCCGTGACGGCCAGCAAGTGCCCGTGGCCACGATGCGGGACGGTGATTTCTTCGGAGAAATGGCCGTCCTTTCGGGCGAGCCTCGGACCGCGACCGTCACCGCGGTGAAGTCGACGGAGCTCCTGGAGCTCAGCCGCGAGCACCTCTCCGAGATCTGCGCCCGGCACCCGCACGTGGAGGCGAAGATCCGCCTCGCCTACGACGAGCGGGTTTCCCGCTCCGCACAGAAGCGGACGTAGCGAAGCGGCGCCCGAGACAGGCCGCCCGGAGCGTGCGACAATGGAGAACCCCCCCGGTCGGAAGCAAAAGCCATGCTGGTCTCAGGCGAGATCGAGAACGTGCCGCTCCTGGACGTTCTCCAGGTCGTTGCGTACTCGAAGCAGACGGGAGTCCTTACGGTCGAGGGCGCCGAGATCCAAGGCGCTCTGGTCTTCGAGGGAGGCGCCGTCGTTTGCGGCGAGTCCACCTCGACGAGGGCGCTACTCGCGAGAGCGGCCTCGGAAAAAGAGCCGCGTACCCAAATTGCTCTAAGGCGCGTGGGAACTCTCGCGGTCCTGACGGAGCTTCTGGGTCTGCGCTCGGGCTCGTTCCGATTTCAGAGAACCAAAGCTCGCCTCCCTGAGCTCGCGAGCGTTCCCCTCGGTCCGATCTACGATTGCGGAACGCTCGATACCGGGGAGCTTCTTCTCATTCTCGCGACCGCCGTCGACAAGGGCCCAGAGGCAGCGAAGAAGGCGTCCGAGCCCGCCGCTCCGCGGGAGCGCTCCCATCCGCGCTACGCTCCCACTCTGATTCCTGTAAGCCTCGCGCTCGAGAGCTCGGCCGTCGAAGGCCACCTCACGAACCTGAGCGAAGGGGGAGCGCTTTTCCACGGCGAGACGCTTCCGCCCGGAGGGAGTCTCGTCGCGGTGCGCTTCACGCTCCCCGGCGATCACGGAGAGGTAATCTGCCGCGCCCGCGTGGCCTGGACGCGCGCGGATGGAAAGAGCGGCGCCGGCCTCGCCTTCGTCGAGATCACCCACGAAGGCCGCGGCCGTCTCGCCTCGTACCTCGCCCGCTACCAGCAACTCGCCGACGAGTATCTGGAGCCAAACCCGACACGAAGCTGAACCAGGCGCGCCCAATACAAGGGATGGGGGGATGGGAGGGGATAAGGAAGATAGCGATCCAAGATTTTTCCGACTGGTATTCCTATCTCCCCATCTCCTCCTATCTCCACATCCCCCTTTCTTCTTCAGCTGCGTTTCTTGTCGTGGCCGTAGTACTCGAACGCGGACATCGGCCTCTCGCCGCCGATCTTCCAGGGTCGTGAATCCCGGTCCCTCTTTCCGAGCGCGATCGCCATCTCCCGGATGTGCGTCGCCACGACGCCGCAGCAAGCTCCGATGTAGCGGATCCCCGCGTCGTTCGCCCTTCGGGCGTAGTCCGCCATCTGGTGCCGGGACCACTGCAGGGGGTCGAGCCCCGTGGGAAACTCGGGAAGGCTCGTGAAGTCGGGCTTTCCCTTTGGCGTGTGGTAGCCGGCGGGCTGGGTCGCTACGTAGACGTCCACCGCCGCAACCATCTGTTCCGCGAGCGGAAGTGTCGTGTCGGGATTGCGCAGGCAGTTGATCCCGACGATATCGCACCCGGCGTCTTCAAGGGCGCGGGCGCAGTCGGCCGGCGTCTTGCCGTCCGTGGTCACGTCCTTATCCTCGAAGCTCATGGTGACCATCACCGGAAGGCCGGTCTTTTTCGCCCTCTCGGCCGCGATGAGCGCCTCCCCCAGCCACGAGAACGTCTCGCCGATGATGAAATCGACGCCCGCGTCGACTTGCTGTTTCAGTTGCTCGTCGAACGTCGATGCCACGCGATCCCGGGCCGCTTGACTTCCCTCCTCGTACATCCAGGTGAGGCTCAGGTTCCCCGCGACCAGGCACCGGTCGGAAGCCGCGTCGCGCGCGATTCGGACCGCGGTGCGGTTCAGCTCCTCCACCTTGTCCTCGAGCCCCACCGTCTTTAGCTTGTCGCGGCTCGCGTAGAACGTGAGCGCCTGGAGCACGTCCGCTCCCGCCTCGCGAAACTCCACGTGGAGCTCGTGGATCGCCTGAGGACGCTCGAGCACCACTTCGGGAGTAAACGGGCCGGCGCGCACCCAGCCCCGTTTTTCGAGCTCGAGGAGGTAGCCTCCGTCGCCGAGGACCGGTCCTTCGGCAAGCCGTTCGAGAATGGTCTTTTTCATCGGGATGGTCTCCTTCGAAAGTCTTTCAACGCTCGATGAGCGGCATTGTACCCGGGAGCTCCAGTGACGCCGCCCCCGGGATGGGCGCCCGCGCCCGCGAGGTAGAGCCCTTCGACCGGCGTTCGGTACTGGGCCCAGCCGGGAACGGGGCGCATGAAAAAAAGCTGCTCCAGGCTCAAGTCGCCGTGGAAGATGTTCCCCTCGGTGAGGCCGTAGGTCCGCTCGAGATCGAGAGGCGTCAGCACCTGACGGGCGAGAACGCTTCCCGGGACGTTCTTGGCGTAGCGGCCGATGATCTCGACGACACGGTCTCCGAGCCAGTCGCGTTTCTCGTCCCAGCTACCCGTCTTCAAGCGATAGGGAACGTACTGCACAAAGCAGGTCATCACGTGTTTTCCCGCGGGCGCGAGCGAGGGGTCGACGTTCGACGCCACGACGCAGTCCACCCAGAGGTCTTCGGGAATCTCTCCGAGCTTCGCCTTGTCGTAACACCTCTCGGCGTACTCCACGGACGGAACGAGGGTGAAGAGCGAGCGGCGGTTTGGGTCGGCATCGGCGGGCATTCCCGTGACCTTCGGCTCCTCCGCGAGCACCAGGTTCACTTTCGCGCTCGGCCCGTCCATCTTGATGCCGGCGATCGCACTACGAAAATCGTCGGGGAGCGCCTTCGGCTCGACGAGTTTGAGGAAAGTCCTTTTCGGGTCCGCGTTCGAGAGCACGAGGCGCGACGAGATCTCGGTTCCATCCTCGAGCACCACACCCTTGGAAACGCCGCCGCCGGTCGCGATGAGCGCGACTTCGGCGCTTGTCCGGATCTCGACCCCTGCCTTGCGACAGGCGGACGCCATCGCCTGGGTGATCGCTCCCATCCCTCCCATCACGTGGCCGTAGAAACCCTGGAGGCCGTGATCGCCGCCGCTCAGGAGGTGGAACAGAAGACCGATCGCCGTCCCCGCCTGGTAGGGCCCGCCGTGTTTCCCATAGACGTTGTTGGCGACGTACATCGTCTTCACCACGTCGGAGGTGAAATTCCGATCGAGGAAGTCGCCGAGGCTCCCCGTGAGGAACGAGACCATGCGCGCGATCTCGTCGCCCTTGATGCCGCGGAACCGCCGGCCGACGCGGGAGAGCTCCATGAGACCGGAAAGGCCTCGAAGATCGACGTCGGGAGGCGGCTCGAGGAAGAACGGCTGCAGGTAGCGCGCCAGCCTCTTGAGCTCGGAGTCGACGGCGAGGAACTTGTCGCTATCCCCCTTCGAGTAGCGGCTCCACTCGGAAGCGGTGCGCTCCGGCTCGGGCCACCAGGGGACCACGTTTCCATCGGGAAACGCGACTTGCATGCCCGGCTCGCAAGGCACCATGCGAAGCCCGTGCGAGGGCAGATCGAGATCGCGAATTACTTCGGGCCGGAGCATGCTGGCGATATACGAAGTCGTCGAGGCTCGGCAACCGGGGGCGATCTCCTCGGTGACCGCGCAACCGCCGACGATGTCGCGGCGCTCGAGGACGAGGGTCGAAAGCCCTCCCCGCGCGAGGTAGAAGGCCGCGGTCAGGCCGTTGTGGCCGGCCCCGACCACGATAGCGTCGTAGCGGCTCTTCGAGCTCAAGGTGCGGGAGTATATAACGAGGCTTTATAGGCCCGTGGTATGCTGAAAAAGAGAACGCTCATGGACTATGCTGCGCATTTCGTCCGGGACCCAGAGATCTGCGGCGGCGAGACGATATTCCGAGAGACTCGAGTGCTGCTTCGCATAGTGCTTGCCGATCTCGCCGACGGCGCGACCATCGAGCAGATCCTGAAAGACTTTCCCAGCCTCAACGAGCAACATGTACGAGCCGCCATCGCCTTCGCGGCCGCGTCGGCTCGCGACGACATGCCCGTGCCTGCCATCATCGACTCTCGATGAGGATCAAGCTCGACGAGAACCTGCCCGCACGACTCGTTACCGTTCTCGTCGAGCTAGGCCATGACGTCGACACCGTCGTGGGCGAGGGCCTTAAGGGCTCGAAGGATGACGACTTGTGGCCGGCTGTCCAGGCGGCAGAGAGGTTTCTGATTACCAAGGACCTCGGATTCTCCGACGCGCGACGCTATGCTCCGGGCACTCATCGAGGCATCATGGTGTTCCGGCTATCGGACGACCGCAGCGCAGTTGTTGCTGCGCGGTTGCAGTTCGTTTTCCGCAATGAGACTGTCGAAGGTTGGGGAGGTGGCCTGGTCATTGTGACGGACCACAAGATCCGGGTGCGACGCTCTCATCCGAAACCAGATTGACCGCGTCCGCTTTCATCGCGAAGTTCTCCTCGAGCCAATCCCGGACGAGCGCGAGCCCCCGATCCGTATGGCCGTTCGTCTCCCGTCCATTAAATCGCGGGATGCTTCCGGTGCCAGTCGGTCGCGCGCTCGTAGGCGTGCGCGGCCTTCAAGACTTTTCCTTCCTGAAACGCCGCCCCCGCAAGCTGGAACCCTACGGGAGCATCCGGATGAGCGAATCCGCCGGTGAGCGAGACGGCGGGGAGACCCATCAGGTCGTAGGGCATGGTGTAGCGGAGGGCATCGTCGAGGGTGAGCCGCCGGCCGGCGACGACGGGAAGCCCTCGGTGCTCCCGCCTCACGATCGGGTAGGTAGGGGAGACGAGGAGATCGACTTTCGCGAGCGCTCGCGCGTATCCCCTCTGGAAGAGCCGGCGTTGCTGCTGCGCCTTCAAGTAGTCCGCCGCGGGGATGAGGAGCGCCGCGCGGGCGCCGCCGTCGTACTCCTCCGGGTGCGAGCGCATCCAGGGCTCGTGGGCGACGCCCCACTCGCAGAAGAAGATCGTGTACATGGCGGGCATCATCTCTTCGGGGCTCGGAAGCTCCACGTTCACGATCTCGAAGCCGATCTCGGCGAGCTTCTGGAGGACGTCTTCGAAGATCCGGAGGACCGCCGGCTCTCCGACCCGGACCAAGTTGCGGTCGAGCCCGAGCTTCAAGCCTTTGACCGGCCCGCCGAGGCCCGAAGCGTAGGAGGCGCGCTCTCGATCGGGATCGAGCGCTTGAAGCGCTACCGCCGCGTCCGTGACCGTTCGCGTCAGAGTCCCCGCGTGGTCGATGCTGTAGGCGCGGGGGAACATCCCTTCGGTCGAGATGAGCCCGTGCGTCGGCTTGAGCCCGACGACGCCGCATACGCAGGCGGGATTGCGAACGGACCCTCCGTTGTCCGAGCCCATGGAGAGCGCCGCCAGGCCCGTCGCCACCTGTGCCGCGGAGCCGCCGCTCGATCCGCTCGGTGAGAACGAAAGGTTCCAGGGATTTTTCATGTCGCCGTAGTCGGGGTTCTCTCCCGATTCGCCGCCGGCGAATTTGTTCAGGTTGGACTTCCCCATGAGGACGGATCCCGCGAGCGCGAGCCGCCGCGTCACTTCGGCGTCCGCGCTCGGGAGCCTCCCGGCGAGGAAGCGGGCTCCCGCCGTCGAGGGGATAGAAGCGGTGTCGAAGACGTCCTTCAAGCTGATGGGGATTCCATGAAGAGGTCCCTTCGCCTCTCCCCGGGCTCTTTCCCGATCGCGGGCGCGGGCCTCGTCGAGCGCCTTCTCGGGGAGAAAGGTGATGTAGCTATTGAGGTCTTTCTCGATTGCTTCCGTCCGTTCGATGGCGGCGCGAACGAGCTCTTCGGAGGAGATCTCGCGTCGCTCGAGAAGTCCGGCGAGCTCTTTGAGCGGCCGGAGGAGAAGCTCGCGGCTCATATTCTGACCTTGGGGTCGAACGTCGACGCGGGCTCGACGCCCGGATCGGAGGGAAACGCGAAGCGGTAGGAAAGGAGAAAGGCTCGCACGCCCGCCTCCTCCCCCGGCATGGGATCGAGACCCGCGAGCGTTCGCATCATCTGTTTCACCGCCTCCGGGGACAGGTCTTGGGCTTCGGCCGTTCCCGCGCCGAGCGCGGCCGCACCCAGGAGCGAGACGAGCGCCTCCCGCCTTCTCACTGCGGAAGCTCCACGCGAACCGCGCGCCCGATCACCCAGTCGGCGACAGCGGGAGCGAAACGCTGAAGGAGGACGACGAGGCGCCCTTTGCCCGTGAGGACGATCTCCCGCCGGGGTTTCCGGGCGCAGTCGAAGATGGCTTCCGCGACTTTCTCGGCCGGCATCGCGGAGCCCCGTGGCCGGGAGCGCGCGGCGCCATAGTCGATGACGCTCTCGCCGAACTCCGTCGCCGTGTAGCCGGGACAGATGACGGAGACCCGGACTCCGGTCCCCGCGAGCTCGATCCGGAGCGCGTCGGAAAGGCCCTGGAGCGCGTACTTGCTCGCGGCGTAGGCGCCGGTCATGGGGAGAGCTCTCTTTCCGACGACCGAGGAAACGTTCACGATGAGCCCGCTTCCCCTCCGCCTCATGCCCGGGAGGACCGCCTGGATTGAGGAGAGGGCGCCGAACGCGTTCACGGCGAACACCCGCTCGATGTCCCCTCGTCTCACGGATTGAAGCGGCGCGTAGAGGCCGAAGCCCGCGTTGTTCACGAGAACGTCGATCCCCGAAAACGCGTTCTCGATGCCGGCGATCGCCGCCTTCACTCCGGTTTCATCGGATACGTCGGCGACCGCGACTCGCGCCTCGCCTCCGAGCTCGCGGACACGCTCGGCGACTCTCGCGAGACGCTCCTCCCGCCGCGCGATGAGACCGACCTTCGCGCGCGCGCGCGCGAATCGATAGGCGGTCGCCTCTCCGATACCGCTCGAGGCCCCGGTGACGACGACCGAAGGCTCGGAGGGAAGAGTCCAAGGCTTGGCCATGTCTCCCCGTTTCTATCACGATTCCCGGAGGTGCTTCAGGTTCTCGCTCACCTCTCGTAGGATTCGCGCCGCGAAGACTCCGACAGGGGAATCAGAAAGCGGAGGGGATCGGGGAGGATCTTGGCCCGGGCCGAGGCGAGGGATCTCTCGCCGGCGTAGCTCACTGCCGACTGGAGGTGGCCTCGAATGCGCCGCAGGACGTCGACGACGCTGCCCTTGTAGGTGACCTGGATCTCCATTCCCTCCGAAGGCGTTTCGAGGGCGGAGGCGAGCTCTTCTCCGTTTGCCGGATCCTCGAGCGATTGAAAGACCGCCTGGGGTGAGGTCATGCCCCGGTAGATCTTTCGTTTCTGATGGGTCGCCGGGTCTTCGATCAGATGGCCCGGCGACTCGTCCGTGCCGGAAAGGGCGCTTCCGAGCATGACGGAAGAGGCGCCCGCGATGAGGGCGAGAAAGATGTCCTTGTCGTGCGCGATCCCTCCGTCAGCGACGATGGGAACCTCGTCAGAGACGGCGCAATAGGCCTCGCGGATCGCCTGGAGCTGCGGGACCCCGGCGCCGGTCTCGAGCCGGGTGCGGCAGCCGCGACCCGGCCCGACTCCGACCTTGATGGCGTCGACGCCGCAATCGGCGAGAAACCTCGCGCCCTCGCCCGTCGCCACGTTCCCGCAGAGAAGCGGTGTGGATTCGAATCGCGCCCGCACGGAGGCGATGGCCTTCTCCATGACGACCGAGTGGGCGTGGGCGACGTCGATGACCAGGATGTCGACCTCGGCCTCGACGAGCGCTCGCGCCCGTTCGAGAAAATCGCCGCGGGCCCCGATCGCCGCTCCCACCCGGAGCCTGCCCTTCCCGTCCTTGCTCGAGAACGGGCGGTTGCGGAAGAACAAAATGTCGCGGAGGGTGATGAGCCCTCGGATGCGCCGGGATTCGTCCACCAGCGGCAGACGCTCGATGCGCTTTGCGAACATGAGGCGCTCCGCCTCGTCCTCGCCGATACCGGGAGGGCTCACGTGGAGCCGCTCGAAGGGAGTCATGAACTCGTCGACCGGGCGGGCGTCGAGATCGGCGCGCCGGGGAATGTCGCGGTTCGTGAGAAGCCCCGCGAGAGCTCCGCTTCCTGGCGTCTCTTCGATGAGGATCGCGGTGATGTGGTGGCGGCGGGCGAAACCTTTGGCCTCGCGGATCGAAACACCGCGGGGAAGGCGCAGCGGGTTCTCGATGACCGCGCTGTGGCTTCGCTTCACGCGCCGCACCATCTCCGTCTGGCGCTCGATCGTCATGGCGCGATGTACGATCCCGATGCCGCCTTCGAGCGCCATCGTCCGCGCCATCTCCCACTCGGTGACGCTGTCCATGTTGGAGGAGATGACCGGAAGCTCGAACGAGGTCGATCGTGTCAGGTTCGCCGCGAGAGAAATCTCGCCGCGGCTAGCGACCTGCCCCTTCTGGGGCCTGAAGAGGAAGTCGCTGTAGGTTCTTCCGACGAAGCGGGGGTCGAGTTCCATCGTCTCGGTGCCTTCCCTTCATGATCGCAGTCCATGGGAAAACGATCAACTTGATAGAATGACGGGAGGTGTCGCTCGATCTGCTGAAGTCCATTCCCGCCCTCACCCCCGGTGAGCGGGCCGAGCTCGGCCGGTCGCTGGTCGAGGACTTCGGCGTCGACCCGATCCAGATCCTGGAGAGCGCCGCCCGGCACTTCGCCCATCTGGCGCGCGACCGGTTTCTCGCCGGTGATGCCACGAACAAGAGTGTCGTGGTCCTCGCGGGGGCCGGCGGGAAGGGGAACGTGGCGCTCGCCGCCGCAGGGAGGCTCGCGAGCTTTGGTGCTTTGGTCGAGGTCTTCCTGCTCCGAGAGCGCTCGCGTCAGAGCGCTCTCGGCCTTCGTCTGCTCGACACTCTCGACCGCATGAAGGTTATGGTGAGAGATCCATCCTCGGCGCTCGCGGCCGAGGGGCCGGACGCGATCCTCGACGGCATGGTCGGCTCCGGCCTTCGCGGCCGTCCGAAGGACGACCTCGCGGACGCGGTCCGCTGGGCCAACGCCCAAAGAATTCCCATCCTCTCGCTCGAGGTTCCTGCGGGGATGGACGCGGGCACGGGCTCCGTCTCCTCGCCCTCGATCAAGGCGACGGCGACCCTGGCCCTGGCACTTCCCCAAAAGGGTGTAGTGACGCACGGCGCCGAGGAGTATCGAGGGGAGCTCTATCTCGGTGACCTCGGAGTTCCCGAGATCGCTATCCGCCGGCTCGGGCTCAAGGTCGGACCGATCTTTTCCGAAACGGATCTCTTGCGTCTTGCTTGAGGCCCCAGTGAGGATAGAGGAGGAGGGCACTCTGAGCGAGGAAACCGTCGAACGCGGCACCGCCCTCAATGAGAGAAGAGCCTTCGCCGTGATTGGCCTTCTGAGCGTCGCCGTTCTCGCGTATCTCTTCTGGCTCCTCTACGGGCGGGCGGGCTCGAGCGAGCCGCCTTCCTGGACGTCGTCCCTCCCGGCGCTGAACGCCGCCCTGAACGCAACCAGCGCCGTTGTCCTGGTGTCGGGTTTGCTCGCGATCCGCCGCGGCCGGCGCGAGCTCCACAGGAAGCTCATGCTCGGAGCGCTCCTCGTTGCCTCCGTCTTCCTCGCGAGCTACGTGACCTATCATCATTATCACGGGGACACCCGATTCCAAGGCCAGGGTCCGGTGCGGCTTTTCTATTTCATCGTCCTCGTGACCCACATCCTCGGCTCGATGATCGCTCTCCCGATGGTCCTGACGACTCTCTTTTTCGCCCTCACCCGGCGCTTCGAGCGGCACCGGCGCCTCGCGCGGTTCACGTTTCCGCTCTGGCTCTACGTTTCGGTCACCGGGGTGCTGGTTTTCTTGCTGCTGACCCGATACGGCTGACGAATGCGCGGGTACCCTAGCTCAACTAGAGGACTTTGCTCGCGAGATTTTGCTTTAGGCGTGTCTGATCGATGCGATTCGACTCAACACCCTGCCGAATGAGCTCGGCGATGTCTTTAGGGTATTTGCGAGCCACCGTTGCGTTTCGCCGCATCGCTAGGCCCAGGTCCGTGAGTTTGGAGGCGGTGAGCTCGACTAGATCTCTGTGCCACGTGTTGACCTCGTCGTCGGGAGTCCCACCTGGAGCCGCCTCGATCTTGATTCGCAGGTCGCTGAGAAGAGCGATATCAAAGGCAGCGTAGTCGAGTTTGTCGAGTACGTCTCGGCTCGCTGCCATCGCAGCCAAGAGACGGTCCAGTCCAAAAGACTCTAACGAATCGAGCAGGTAAACCGACAACCGGTTCTCTTTCGTTCGGAGATCCTGCAGAGCGTCAGCCGCGAGATCCTCGGGGTGAAGCCAGGATTCCGCTGGACGAGCGTTCCTGTCCCAGAGAGGTCGTCGGTCGACCTTACGGATAACTATCGCCACGAGGAGCCCGAATCTGTTTCATCGCGTCCTTCAGGTCCCGTTTGAAGAACGAGTCATCGTCATGATGCTCGGCAGCTCGCGCCAGGTAAGGCAGGGCCCTCTCGTCATCGAGCAAGCACAATCCAACCAGGGCCGCATCTCGAACGACCATTGATGAATGACTTAGAAAGTCCACGAGCGTGTAGAGGCGTGGCTCCCTTGTCTCTGGGCTTTCCACGCGACCGAGAACCTTCAACGTCTCGACCAAGGCCGGTTGCCGTACTGAGGATTTCTTGAGCAGCCTTTTGAGTCCCGACATTGTCTCCGCCGGATGGTGTTGAAGAAGCTCGTCTAGACCTAAGCCTAAATTGCTCTGCAGCCCGTCCTCAAACCACTCCTCTTCGGCAAGCTCGTAAAGCCGGGCAAGCGACTCGTCAATCCGAACGTCGATCGTGTTCCGAGCAACCGAAAGAGTAGCCGGGTTTTCGGTACTTCGGCGAGATTCGCTCATGGATCAACCACTTGTCGAGGGCTCCCCCGGAAAACCCACGATCCACGATCAGTATACCGCATCGACGCAGAGCCCTGAGGTTGCGGCTGACGTTCCCACCTCGATCTGATAGCCTGTTTTGAAGGCTCGTCATGTGGAACACCTTGCTTCTCGCGATTCTCCCGTTCCTCGGGAGCGGCGCCGATCTCTCCCCAAAGCCCCCAGACGTCGTTCGGAGCCGCGTCGTCCGCCTCGAAGCAGCGGAGCTCACGGGCGAGGTGGTTCATCTCGAGCTCTTCGAGGGCGATTGGGTCGAGGCGGTTCGTGAGAACCTCGTGCCCCTCGGGCCCGACGGCTTCACCTGGGTTGGGCACTCCCGAGGCGACGACACGAGCTCCGTCGTGCTCTCGGTCGCGAGGGGCGTTTTGGCCGGGAGCGTCCGCCTGGCCTCGGCGCAATATCGCATTCGGCCGGCCGGCAGCGGACTCCATCGCATCGAGGAGGTCGCGCCGTCGTCGGAGCCGCCGGAACGACACCCTCTTCCCGCGGGTCGAGGCTCGCGCCCTCTCGTGGCGCTCGATCCCGGCGATGGAGCCGAGCTCGACTTGCTCGTCGTCTATACCCCGAGGGCCCGGAGAGCTTCGGGCGGCGCCGATGCCATCGCGTCTCTCGTAGGGCTCGGTCTCGCGGAGACGAACCTCGCGCTCGAGAAGAGCGAGGTCGAGACCCGTTTGAGATTGGTCGAGCTGCGGGAAGTCGCTTTCGCGGAGGCGGGCCGGGTCGAGTCGGATCTGGAGATCCTGCAACAGGAGAACGACGGCGCTCTCGACGAGGTACACGAGCTCCGTGACACCTACGGCGCGGACGTCGTGCAGCTCGTGGTCGAGGAGCGTGACGGCTGCGGTATCGCCTACTCCATGGGCCGAGCCGGCGCGTCGTTTTCAGAGTGGGCGTACTCGGTGGTCGAAAGGAGCTGCATCGATACCACGTACGCGATGGCGCACGAGCTCGGACATAACCTCGGCTGCGATCACGCGCCCGAGGATCCAAAGACGATGGGCGCCTTCGCTTACTCCTTCGGCTACAAGGATCTGGTCGCGGGGTTTCGCACCATCATGGCTTACGGGCCGGGAAGGCGCGTCGCCCGCTTTTCGAGCCCGCGAGTTCTCTTCGGCGGCGCGCCCGCGGGAACCGAGCGGCAGGACAACGCCCGCTCGCTGAACGAGCTGCGCGAGACTGCCTCGGGTTTTCGCCGAAGCCTTCCGCCTCCGCGCGTGTCGTTTGTTGCAGGGGCTCTTCCGGGCACCCTGCGGTTTCGTGTCTCTTCCGGTGAGCCGCGCATCAC
The DNA here is from genome assembly GCA_964553925.1 of uncultured Acidobacteriota bacterium. Classification (GTDB taxonomy): domain Bacteria; phylum Acidobacteriota; class Vicinamibacteria; order Marinacidobacterales; family SMYC01; genus DAISKN01. Next base: position 21,336 of record CAZKNR010000035.1, on the reverse strand, counting down.
CGAGTGGCGGCTCCTCGTGGGCACGTCTCCGGGGGCGAGCGACGTCGCCGATAGCGGACTCCAGCGCAGCGTCGATTTCTTCGAGGGAGCGGCGCCGTCCGGCAAGGGGGCGTTCTTCGGCCGGCTGTGGTACCGCCGCGGAGCCGTCTGGTTATTCGAGGACTTCCCATTGTCTCGGTAGAATTCCGGGTCCTCTTCACGCCGCGCTATACTGCTTCGGGTGTACGAGTCGGAATTCAAAGAATTGAATTCTTCTCACCGCGCATCGACAACCGTGCTCGGACCCCGATGCGATCCCTCAACTCAGGAAAACTATAAACAAGGAGTTCGACGAACGATGACGACGAAACGAATCGCCATTGCGGTAGCTCTCGCGGCCGTCACCGGTCTGGCCGCGGCTCAGCAGGGCCAGCCCCGCGGCAAGGCGGAGGCCACGATCAACGGAAAGAAGGTCGTGATCGACTATGGCCGTCCTGCCCTCAAGGGCCGGACTCTCGACGCCCTCATGAAGGACCTCCCCGAGGATCGCATCTGGCGCGCGGGGGAGAACCAGGTCACGACAATCGACACCCAGACCGCCCTCACCGTCGGCGGCAAGCCCGTCCCGGCCGGCAAGTACAGCCTCTACGTTCACGCTCCCGCGCAGGGCGACTGGGCTCTGGTGATCAACAAGAACCTCGGCATCCCGCTGGTCAACATCTGGGCCGAGGCTCCCGCGAACATGAAGAACGAGCCCTGGCCGAGGCTCGATGGCTACCAGAAGAACATCGCCAAGGACGAAGTCGCGCGAGTGCCGATGAAGAAGGGGACCGGCGCTGCCGCCGATGTCTTCGCCATCGCCATCACGGGCGATTCGCTCACGCTTTCGTGGGGCGACGCGACCTGGGCTACCACCATCAAAGCCGGCACCTAGTCTTTTCGGACGGCGGACGGCGGGGTCTCTGGTGGGAGGCTCCGCCGTCATCTAACCTCCACTCGAAGCCGCAGCGTTTCGCCGCGATCGCCGTTCAATCGAAAGACAATGCGGCGCTCGTCGGCGCCCACGACCGCGCCCCCCTCGACCTTCACGCTCCCTGCGACCAGGCCCGCGCTCGAGGAAAAATCGAGCTCCCAGAGGCTTCCCGGCGAGACCCGGGTCAAGAGCGTGGCTTCGATGCGGACGATCCCCGCGCCCACACGAACCTCGTGCAGCGACGCTGATGCGTTGTCGGACGGTGGGAGCCGCGCACCGTTCACCACGATCTGTCCTCGTGCGCTCCCGTCCGGCGGCAAGGCTAAAAGCTGGCTCTTGAAAGAGAGGACGGCACTCATCCCGACGTCCGTGCGGTACGTCACACCCGATTGGACGGTAACGTTCTGCTGAACGCTGTCACTTCGCCCGAGGCTGTCGAAGACCGTGAGGCGTACAGGGTGGTTGAAGCTCATAGTGCCCCGGCAACGCGGATCCGCTGCGAAGCTGAACTCAAAGCTTTCGATCGGAGGCGGCGCGGGAACCGGTGGCCCCAGCATCCGCCACTCATAGCTGATGATCGAGCTCGCCGGCGTCGAGCAGGAGTCGAAGAACACGAGGCAGTTTCCGAGTGCCCGCCATTCGAAGCAGGCGGTCAGCGGGGACGGCGCGGTCGTCGTCGTGGTGGTCGAGGGTGGGCTCGGAGTGGGGGGGATGGTCGAGGTCGCGGGCGAGCTCGAGGTCGAAGTTGGAGAACCGGTCACGGTCGTGGTGGTCGAGCCCGCGGAAGTAGGGGTCGTGTTCGGGCCACCCAATGGAGGAGTGCTCGTCGTCGGAGTCGTGGACGCATCCCCACCGGCAAGGATGACACCTACGCCGGCAGCGGCTCCGGCCGCGGCTCCCACGGCGACGCCCACCCCAATTCCCCCTCCCGTGCCCGCGATCCCTCCGGATGCCGTGAGAAACCCCGTGATTCCCGTTGCCTGGAACCCCGCGGGAATCGCGGGAATTCCCACCTGGGTCGCGCCGACCACGATGGCCGGGCTCGCGCCCGGAAAGAGAACGGCGCCGGGACCTCTGCGGCAGCCGGAACCCTCGGAGATTGCGACTTCCAATTCATCGCTTCGCGAGCTTTGAAACGAGAGGTCCACGGCCTCGATGTAGTACACGACCTTCGTCGTCTCCGCCGCGGGAAGGGGCATCACCGCCTCGAACGACCCCGCGGCGTCCAGGCTCATCGCCACGAAATAGAACTCGGGGTAGAGGTTCGACCGGAAATAAAGTTTGGCGGCGCGGATCGTCGAAGCCGGCTGGATGCTTGCGAGAAACTGACTGAACTCCCCGCGCGGAAGGCAGTCGACGTCGTCGTGCTCGATTCGGGGTTGAGCCCCGAGCGACGAGGCGAAGAGCAGTATCGAGGCGAGTGCGAGCTCCTCGAGCTTTTTGGGCTTGCGCCTGGATCGCGATTCACGCTCCTGCATGAATGAATCCCGTCAACGGTCGATCTGTCGAATAGGCCCGCGCCGCGTCGGGGGACACAGCTGTATTAGTGATTCGTCTCCGGTTTTCCGGTGGTTAGCGACTGCGAATCCACCAGCTCGTCGAACGAGTGAGTGTGAGTGGACTCTGATTGCTTGAGGGGATTGCTCTTCAGAGACTTCAGCCACTGCCGCAGCCGTGGCTCGTCTTTCGCTCCTCTCTGTGGGATACCGTCTGTCTGGCTCTCGAGGTCCTCGAGCTTCTTCATGATGGTGTCGAGCTGTGCCGCCATGCGGAGCAAGAGGGTCCCCTCGAATCCCAACGCTCCCGTCGCTTGATCGTAGCTGCCATCGGCGATGGGCTTCAGGTTCAAGTCGGCCACGGACTGATCGATGTCCGAGGCCTTGAGCACCTGGACCTCTTCCACGTAACCGACGAGAAGCGTGCGCTCGCAGACGATGTTGATAAGCCGGGGGACACCCCGGGTGGCGTTGTGGACTCGCTCCACCGCGTCGGCGCTGAACATATCGGGATTGGGCGCCCCGACGACGTCGAGACGGTGCCGAATGTACGAGCGGGTGTGCTCGAGGCTCATCGGCTCCACCCAGCAGCGCACGACGGCCCGCTGGCTCAGCGATTCCAGGTCGGGAGTTCGGAACTTGCGCTCCAGAGAGGGAAGCCCCGCGAGGATGATCTCGAGGAGCTTCTTGCTCTTGTGCTCGAGGTTGGTGAGGTGGCGAAGTTCCTCGAACTGGCCGTCCGACAGTCCCTGCGCCTCGTCGACCAGGACCACCACGGTTCTCCCGGCGGTCACCTGCCCCCGGAGAAAAATGTCGAGATACTGGGAGACGGTTTCCGTCGACTCCTGGGGCCGGAACGGCACCAGGAGAGCCCGGGCGATCTGGCGAATCAACGAGGACTCGCCGACGGCGACATCCGAGAGGAACACCCCGTTGAGCTGCCGGCTGAAGGTCCTGAGGAGCCGAAGCAGCAGCGTCGTTTTCCCCGTTCCCGGCTCGCCAAGAAGGATGGCGAGCCCGTGCCGTTCCTCGAGGGAGTAGCAGAGCTCGTTGAGCGCTACCTGGTGGGCTTCTCCGTAGTAATAGGCGGGGTCGTGGGTGAGCTTGAAAGGCTTGTCACGGAAACCATAATGATGAAGGTACATGGCGCTTGCCTTATGAACGCTTTGAATGAAGCTGAGCTTAAAAAGCTTATAGAAAGCTGTATAAGACCCGTGGGGAACGACATTGTACACCAAGAAGCACTTCGAAGTGAAACTGTATTTTTGTCCGCCGGAACTTTCTCCCGGTTGCCGCGTTGAACCTATTGAATATGACGCCACCCGCGGACGGGGAGCTGATGCGCCGGGTACAAAGCGGCGACCGGGAAGCCTTTACGACACTCGTCGAGCGGCACAAGGCCCCCCTGGTCCGGTTTCTCACCGCGCTCTCCCGGGACCGGGATCGCGCGGAGGAGGCGGCCCAGGACGCGTTCGTCCGCCTCTTCGAGCTCTCCCACCGGTATCAGGAGCGGGGCCAGTTCACCCCCTACTTGTACCGCATCGCCGCCAACCTGCTTCGCACCGAGGACCGCAAGCTCCGCCGCCGCGCGATTCTCTTGAAGGCCTTCGGAGGGAACGGAAACCACGAAGCCGCGCCGAGCCCGCAAACGGTCTGCCTCCAGGACGAGCTGAGCGTCCGGTTGGCGGAGGCGCTCTCGGCACTCCCCCTTCGATACCGCTCCCCGCTCGTGCTCCGGGACATGGAGGGTTGGTCCTACAGCGACATCGCTCGGGCGATGAGTTGCGGCGAGGGGACGGTGAAGTCCCGGATCCACCGTGGGCGCGAGAGACTGCGGCGGCTGCTCGAGCCCTATTGGAATGGAGGTCTCTGATGGGCGGAATGAACGACGAGGACGTCTCGCGGCTCCTCCGGGAGCTCCCGCGCGAAGGACCGTCTTTCGACTTCACCGCGAAAGTTCTCGCGAAGGTGGACTCCCGTTCCCGGAGCGGCCGCCGAAACCGCGCCTTCGTCCTCGCGGGGGTTCTGGCCGCGCTCCTCGGGCTCGTCCTGTCTCAGGGTTACCTCCGGGAGCGCTACCAGCGCTCGAAGGCCGCGGCGCGCGTCCGGGAGCTTCGCGACGAGTACCGGGAGCTCCAGACGGAGCTCGAAAAGCTCAGGACGCTGACGCGCGAGATCGAGCCGGTCCTGGACCTCGGCGGAACCGAGAACGTGGAGTTCGTGTTCGATTTGAGAGAGCTGGCGCGAGAGGAAGCGAAAGAGCTGCGAGCGGAACCCGCGTCCCACGCGCCATAACCAAGCACCATAACCAAGGCCATAACCAAAGGGAAGACAGGAGACCATGAAGCAACCAGCAAGGACTGCGTTTCGCATCGTTTGTGCCGGCCTCGTGACGCTCGGACTCGCGGGACTCGCTTCGGCGGGCCAGGTTGGCCAAGTTGAAAAAACTGGCGAGAGTCAGCCCGGAAGGGACCACAGGCGAGCCTTCTTCTGGAAGGGCATCGGCCGCGGTTATCTCGGGGTCCAGGTGCTGGGCCTGACTCCCGAGTTGCGAGCCCATTTCGGGGCTCCGGAGGACGCCGGGGTGCTCGTCGCGAAGGTCGAGGACGGGAGCCCCGCTGCCGCGGCTGGCATTCAGGTAGGAGACGTTCTCACTGCCGTCGAGGGGGAGCCGATCGCAGGCCCGCAGAGTCTGGTGCACGCGATTCGAGAGAAGAGAGCTGGCGAGAGCGTCAACGTCGATTTCCTCCGCGACAAAGGCCCTCTCAGCGCCGCCGTGGCCGTTGAAGAACGCGACCGCAGGGTGATCGATCTCGCCGAGTTCGAAGTGGCAATTCCGGAGATCGCACCCTTTCCCGGCGCCGGCCCACTCGAGGGCGGACACGGTTTCGTGTTCGCCGGACCCGAGGGCTCGCTCGACGGAGAAGCCCTCGCCGCGTTCGAGGAGGCGATGCGCGGCATCGAAGGCCGCTTCGAGAGCGAGGAGTGGCAGCAGAAGCTGAAGCGGTTCCGCGAGATGGATCTCGGCAAGATTCAAGACCGCATGAAGGAAGTCGAGGACCGGCTTCGACAGCTGGAGGCCGATCTCGAGAAGGAAGGCAAAAAGAAACTCTAGATCCGTTTGCGGTACGCCTGCACTTTGCTCTTGACCGTCCGCCGATCGAGACCGAGCCTCCGCGCGGTCTCGAGAAAGCTCCCCGAGCGCTCGTAGACGTGGGCGCAGTAGGCCTCGAGAAGCTCCTCCGCGGTGAGACTCCCCTCGCGCAGGTCCACGAGCCAAGGTGAGTCCATGGCTCTTGACGCGGGCCGATACTCCTTGCGGACGAGGACGTTTCGCACGCATTGCTCGAGCTCGCGGAAATTGCCCGGCCAGGCGTAGTCCTGCCCAAGGTGGCCCTGGATCCATCCAAGCACTTCGGAGGTGACGGGCTCCGCTTCCTCCTGGCCCACGATGCGCCGGGCGATGAAGCGGACCAGCTCCTCGAGATCGTGAGAAGTGTCCGCGAGCTGCTCTCGCAGCGAGGGTGTGGTGATGAGGTCGGAGCACAGGCGGTAGTAGAGGTCCTCGCGGAACCGGCCCGCTCGCATCTCCGCCGCCAGATCCCGGTGGGTCGCGGCCACGATCTTGCCCTCGAACCTCTGGCTCTTGGTCTCTCCCAGGGACTGGAACTCCCGCGTCTGCAGCACCCGCAGGAGCTTCACCTGGATCGCGGGGTCGAGATCGCCGATCTCGTCGAGGAACACGGTTCCGAGAGCGGGGCAGATCGCGAAAAAACCTTTTCGGTCCGCGAGGGCGCCGGTGAAGGCCCCTCGGCGATGGCCGAAGAGCTCGGATTCGATGAGCGTTGGCGCGAGCGCCGAGAGGTTCATGGGATAGAAAGCCTCGTCGACGTCGAGGACGAAACGCTCCGTCTTCGGCTGGAAGGGGATGTATCGGGACGATCCGATCGCCCTGGCCACGAGCTCCTTTCCAGTTCCCGAGGGTCCATTCACCAGCGTCGACACATCGCCCATCTTGTCGAAGAGCGCGCGCCGATAACGCCTCAGGTCGTGGGTGAAGATGGATTGCCAGATCGCGGCCCGGAGCCGCGCCGCGGGGTAGGAGCTCCCCACGATGAACTCGAAGATGTGGTGCGAAGCGCGGCGGATCTGGAAGAGGAACGCGAACCAGTGCGGGAGCTCGGGCTCGATCCCGCCGGAGGCCTCGGGCGGAGGCAGGAGCCTCATCGCCTCGCGGCAGAACGGCTCGTAGAAACGGACGGCGGGCTCACTCATCGCGCGCGCGAAGTCCTCTTCGAAGCGGTAGTACAGGATGTAGAAGACGAGCTCTTCGTAGAGCCGCGCGTCGGAAGCGGAAGGCTTCCGCTCCGATACGAGCCGCGCCCGGATCGGAGCCGCCATCGCCTCCGCGCGCGCTTCGATCTTGACCACGTTCGGGTTTTCCCGATCGAGGCGCTTGCTCCAGACCGGGCTCACTTCCTCGAAGTCGTCCTTCAGGATCTCGCGCTCGAGCTCGACCCGCTCCGGGAGGAACGGGTTCGCGGTCGCGAGCCGGGAAAGGCTCTCGAGGAAGCACCGTTGTTCCCGAGTGAAGTCTAAGGAGCCCATATCCAATCATTGTATAGGCGGTGGGGAGCGCCTGGACACGCAGGGAGACGATCCGAGCACCCTGGTCTCGAAAAGCCGCAAAAACCGCGGATTTCTTCGATCGCCGCACGCTGGCACGTTCCCTGCTATGGCCATCGAGCGGAGCTAAGCGGCCGGGAGGTCAATAACCAAACCTGCCCTCACCCCGACCTCCCGGCCGGCTCCAGTCCAAAGGCCGCTTGACCCTATGTAGAAACGCATATAGTCTGGCTCGCCATGGTAAGGGTGAAAAAGTCTAGGCTCACCTACAACGAGGCTCTGGTGCTCCAGGCCCTCGCCCGCGGCTACCGCTACGGCTTCGAGATCATGGACTTCACCGTGCTCCCGAGCGGCACCGCCTACCCCATCCTCAGACGCTTCGAGCTCGAAAAGCTCGTGCGCTCCCGGTGGGAAGGGGAGAGAGCGGCAAAGCGCGACGGACGTCCTCGGCGCCGGTACTACGAGCTCACCGAGGAGGGCGGCAAGCTCCTCTCGATCGCGCTCGAGCGATTCTCCGATCACCGCCGCGTCTTCGAGGGAGCGATCGCCGAGCCCGACCCCTCTGTGTCGACCCGATGAAGCCGCCGGTGCTCGCGCAGATTGCCGTCAGGATCGCGGGAATGGCCGTTCCCGCCTCGTACCGCGATCGGTTTCGCGAGGAATGGCTTTCGGAGCTTTGGCACCTACGCGAGCAAGGAGCGTCGAAGTCGTTGGTCGCCGCCCGAACGCTCGGCGTCTTCCGGGACGCCGTCGAAACGCGCCGACTCGTGCGCGAAACGAAAGAGAGAAGAAGCGCCATGGGACTCCGCGATTTGCGTATCGCCTTGCGAAGCTTCGGGAAACGGCCGGGGTGGACGTTTTTCGTCGTGTCCACGCTCGCCGTCGGAATCGGCGCCAACGTCGCCATCTTCAGTCTCGTCGAGGCCGTTCTCCTCCGGCCCCTCCGATACCGCGAGCCCGACCGGCTTGCCAAGATCCAGGGACTCGCGCTCGCGAGCGGCCAGCCGGGGAACATTTCTCCCGGCGAATTCTACGATTTCGCCGAACGGACTCAGGCCTTCGAATCGATGGGCGCCCACGGCTGGGTGGGATTCTTCACCGCCTCCGGCGTCCTTCAGCCCGAGCGAGTTCCGGGCTCGAGCGTCACCGCGGGATTCTTCGAAACGCTTGGAGTGCGGCCCGCGCTCGGGAGGCTCTTCACCGAGGAGGAGGATCGGCCGGGGGCGCCCCTCACGGTCGTCGTCACGCACGCGTTCTGGCAGACCCGGCTCGGCGGCTCGACCGCGGTCCTCGGGAAAACGATCGGGGTCAACGCGGAGCCCCACGCGATCGTGGGAGTTCTTCCCGCCGACTACACCCACCCCGAGCCGAACCCCGAGCGGGAGCCGCTCCTCTACACTCTCCAGAGGTTCGACCGTGGCAACCCTTGTCAGGATTGCCGATTCATCCGCGCCGTGGGCCGGCTCCGCGAGGGGCGCTCGATCGAGGAGGGCCGCGCCGAGCTCGTCGCCTTCGCGCGGCGCCGCGAAAAGGACGATCCCGAATCGAACACCGGCCGGGGCGCCCACGTCGTCGATCTCAAAGAGGCGATTGTCGCGGGCTCGCGACAAGGTCTCCTGGTGCTCTACGGCGCCGTCGGGGCCGTACTTCTCATCGTCTGCGCCAACCTCGCGAACGTGCAGCTCGCGCAAGGGGTCCTCCGCCAGAAGGGCCTCGCGATCCAATCGGCGCTCGGCGCGGGACGCGCGACCCTGGTCCGTCAGCTCCTGACCGAAAGCTGGCTTCTCTCGGTGGCCGGAGGGCTCCTCGGCTTCCTGCTCGCTGTATCGGCGCGCGACTTTCTGGCGCAACGAGCCATCCCTCGCGCCGTCGAGATCGGCTTCGACGCGACGACGCTCGGGTTCGCCGTCGTTCTTTCGTCTCTGACGGCGATCGTGTTCGGACTCGCGCCCGCGCTGAGTCTCGCGTCGGGGAATCTCCGCAGCGTTCTCGTGGAAGGCGGAGGCCGCGGCGCGAGCGCCCGGACCGACTGGCGGCGGATCCTGATCGGAGTCGAGGTGGCGCTCTCGCTGATGCTTCTCGTGGCCGCGGGTCTCCTGATGAGAAGCCTCCGAGAGCTTCGCTCGGTGACCCCGGGTTTCCACGCCGACCGCGTCCTCACCCTTTCGCTTTCCCTACCGCTTGCCCGCTACGCCGAGGGAGAGCAAATCCCCTTCTATCAGAGCCTGTACGAGAGGATTCAGTCGCTTCCCGGAGTCCGTGCCGTCGGCGGGACCAACATCCTGCCTTTGAGTGACAACTATTCGAGCGATGCCTTCCAGATCGACGATCGCCCCGCGTCCCCGGGGGAGAGGCCGGCCGCGGAAGCTCGCTCGGTCGGCGCCGGGTATTACGAAGCCATGGGGATTCCCTTGCTCCGAGGCCGGCTCTTCGACGAGCGGGACATCGCGGGCGCGGCGCGGGTGGTCGTGATCAGCGAATCGATGGCGGAGAAGTTCTGGCCAGGGGAGGACCCTCTCGGCGCGCGCATCACCTACAACCGCGGCATTCCCGACGAAGACCGGCAAGACGTCGGCGGAATCGGCTCGCGCGAGATCGTCGGGATCGTCTCTGACGTGAAACATCTGGATCTGAACGAGGAGAGAATCCCGACGTTCTACACCCCAGAGCCTCAGGAGCCCTCGTTTCACACGATGACGCTCGTGGTGCTCACGTCCGCGGGGGCCGACACCCTCGCCTCCAGCATCTCGAGGGAGCTCGCGGCGATGGATCGGGAGATCCCGCTCTACTCCGTGCGCAGCCTGAGCGACGTTCTCGAGGGGTCGGTGAGCGAGGAGCGGTTCCGCGCGCGGGTCCTCGGGCTCTTCGCGCTGGTCGCGCTCGGCCTCGCCGCTCTCGGGGTCTACGCGGTCATGGGTCTCTCCGTCGCCCAGCGCGAGCGCGAGATCGGAATCCGGATGGCGCTCGGCGCGAGAGTGAAGGACGTAGTGAGGATGCTCGTCCTCGAGAGCATGAGGCCGGTGCTCTGGGGCCTCGCGGCCGGCGTCGTCGGCGCTTTTTTCCTGAGCCAGGCGCTCCGGAGTCTCCTGTTCCGGATCGAGCCCTCGGATCCCGCGACCTTCGCGAGCGTCACCGCGATTCTCGGCGCGACCGCCCTCGCCGCGGCCCTCATTCCGACGGTGCGGGCCGCGCGAGTCGACCCGGTGAAGACGCTCCGCTCGGATTGAGCTGGAATGGAGTCGCGATGTCACGGCTCCGGACGCGTTGGAAGCCAAGATCCGCTGGCGGCCGTGAACCTCGCGGCCGCGGGTCTCGTGCGAGGGAACGTGCTGTAGCCCACGAGTCAGAACGCCGGTCGTGCCCCGCGTACGTGAATGTGGAGGGTATTCTATCTATCTTTTCGCCAGTGGGGGGAGACCAGACGACCCCGCGCATCGGTATATAATTTCAACCAGATGGCCCGCAAGAATACCGTCGTTATCGACCAGCAGCGTCAGTGGATGGCGCAGTGGAAGAAGGCGGCTTCGGCCCTCGAAGCGCAGAGAGCGAGGGAGCTCTGCGAAATGACCGAGGAGCAAGCCGCTGCCGCTACCGAGGCCCTGCTCGATCTGGCCCTGTCGGTGCCACTTCACCCAAGCCGAGAAACTCACTCTGGCCTCGTGGATCTCCACTCGTATCTGAAGAAACATCGACCCCAGTGAATCCAATTTTCTCGGCAGCCGTCGCGATTCAAGAATTCTGCCGGAAGAACCGCTGGCGATTTTGTATCATCGGCGCGGTAGCGGTACAGCGCTGGGGGGAGCCGCGCCTCACACAAGACGTGGACCTGACCATCTTGACTGGGTTTGGCTCGGAAGAACAATGGATCGGAGCCCTTCTGAATCGCTTCGAGGCCAGGCGCGCGGATGCTCGAGATTTCGCCCTTGCTACCCGAGTTGTTCTCCTGAGAGCGGAGAATGGCGTCCCGCTCGATGTATCGCTGGGAGCGTTGCCCTTCGAGGAACGAGTCGTCGCCCGAGCCAGCCGCCATCGTTTCGCTCTCGACGTGGATCTTGTCACCTGTAGCGCGGAAGACCTTGTCGTTCTCAAAGCGTTCGCGAATCGCGAGAAGGACTGGCTCGACGTCGGAGGGGTGATCCTTCGGCAGCGAGAGCACCTCGACGCATCCCTCGTCTGGAAGGAGCTCCCGCCTCTCGTCGAGTTGAAAGAGGAACCGGAAATCGTTCGCCGTCTCGCGAAGCTTCTGCCCCGACCCGAGCGAGCCTGATGCGGAGCCGGTTCAGATCGCCGGACGCTTCCTTCCACGGTCTCGCGGCTTCGAACGCCGCTGCCGCTCGGAGCCCTCGGATCCCGCGACTTTCGCGAGCGTCAACCGCGATCCTCGGCGCGACCGCCCTCGCCGCGGCCCTCATTCCGACGCTGCGGGCGGCACGCGTGGATCCGGTGAAAACGCTCCGCTCGGATTGAGCGTGAATCGAGTAGCGGCGTCACGGCTCCGGAAGCGCCGGTGGATCCGCGATCTTCCAGGCACCATCCTCGAACACGACGGGGACCTCCAGCATGTCCACGGAGCCTGCGACCCCCGCGCGCGGCAGGCCGTGCGTGGGGTGGGCCACGTGGAGCACGCCGCGTTCTGTCGTCCCTAGAAAAGACACGTGCAGATCGCTCGGCCCGGAGCCACCCAGCGTCTCCGCCCAGAGCCCCTTCAATCCTGAAGCCACGCTTTCCCAGCCACGCTGCCCGAGCGCTTCGGCCGCCGTGCGCGAAAAAATGGTGGGGAGCCGTGTCGCATCCCCGCTGCGGACGGCCTCGATCCCGGCCACGAGCGGCGCCGCCTCCGGCACCTGTTCCAGGTTCCAGCGCAGAAGCTCCGCGTCCTGCGGCGAGGCGTCTAAGGCGCCGCCTCCGGCTCCGAAGGCCTGCCCAAGGCCGCGGGCCAGCTCGTCGGTCGAGGCCAGCACCAGGAGGGCCGCCACGAAGGCCGCTCTCTCCTCTTCTTTCATTGCGGGCAACTGGTTGAAAGCCTGGCGGAGACGCTCGCGCTCCTCCTCGGGGAAGCCCGGCATGGCGTCGACCTTCGCGAAGAGCTGCAGGATGTCGGCGTTCGTCATCGAAGCGCTCGGCGCGACGCCAGGCTCCGGCGCGGCTGCGCTCGCGGCGGAAGCCGAATCGCCCCCGGATTCCCAGACCAGGATCCGCCCGTCCTCGCCGTAGGAGGCCAAGCGCCGACCGTCGGGAGAGAAGGCGATCTCGCGAACGTTCTTGGCGTGACCGCGGAGGGTGGCCCGCGGCTTCGCCGTCTCCGGGTCCCAAAGCCGGATCGTCCCGTCCTGCTGGGCCGTGGCCAGAACGTCGCCGGCTGGGCTGAAGGCGACCTTCCACGTGGAGGCCTGGTCCACGTAGAAGTTCTGACGCTCCCGTCGGCTCGCCACGTCCCAGATCGTGATGCTGCTGTCATTGTGGCCGGTAGCCAGGAGCCGTTCGTCCGGGCTGAAGGCAACGCTGCCGACGTCCGAGCGGGCGCTCACCTTCGGGACCCTCTGCAGCCACGCCTCGCCGGTCGAGAGGTCCCAGACCGTGAAGGTGTTCGTCGTGCTCCCCACGGCCAGCAGCCGGCCCGTTGCCGAGAACGCCGGCCGCCGCAAGGCCTCCGGGACCTTGAGCTGTCGAAGCACCGAGAGATCGGCGGAGCTCAGCAGGACCAGGTCCGACGACTCCGAGCCCGCTTCGTAGGAAGAGACGATCGGCGTGGCCAAGAGCCGGCCGTCGGGGCTCATCGCCATGTCACTGCCGAGACGGCCTTCGAGCGCGGTCATGCGCGCCCATCCCAGACGCCCGCTCGAGTGAAGGGGGTAGGCGCGCAGGAACCCGTATACGTCCGCGACGAGAACGCCACCCCCGCCGTGCACGAGGACGGAAGACGGCCGCCGGTGCGTTCGCAGCCCCTGCACCTCGGCGCCCGTTTCCACGTCCCAGAGCCGCACCGAAAAATCACCGTAACCGGCCGTGACCAGGTGCCGTCCATCGGGCGTGAACGCGAGGTCCTCGAGGATGTCCAGCCCGTTTGCGATCTCACGAGGAGCCGGCGGCCGGGCCGGATCCGGCAGGAACATGGCCGGCGCCGCCGCTTTTACCGCAGCCGGCCGCGCGTACTCGGCCAGCGGATCCATGCCGCGTTTGGGGGCGGCGAATAGCGCCGCGATTCGTGATTCGAACGCGAAGCGCGCGTCGGGGACCGCCCAGATCGCAACCGCCACCGCCGCGGCGCCGAGCAGCAGGAGTACCGCGACCCTCAGCTTCGAGGTGGGGCGGGAGCGCCTGAGGGGACGAGCCGAAACCTTTCCGCTCGGACCCCGAGCAGTCTTCCGAGGTCCCTGGGGGGGCCGGGGGCGCGTTCCAGAGGGTAGGGCCATGAGCTGGAGCCGTTCCAGAATAGGGTAGCAACCGAAAGGCGGCCGTCACAAGCGCAGACTTCCGGTGCTCACGGTGGGCTCCTCTGCTCGCGGGGACGGGTCAAACTTTCTCGAGCGCCTGCTTCAGGTCTTCGATCAGGTCCTCTCCGTCCTCGAGGCCCACGGAGAGCCGCACGAGGCCGTCGGTGATCCCGACCCGCTTGCGCTCGGCCTCTTCGACGTCGGCGTGGGTCATGGTCACGGGATGGGTCACCAGCGACTCCACGGAGCCCAGGTTCTCGGCGAGGCTCCAGAGGCGGAGGGAGTCCATGATCTTCTTCCCCGCCGCGACCCCGCCCCTGACCTCGAACCAGACCATGGCGCCGAAGCCGGAGGCCTGCCGCTTCGCGAGATCGTGCTGGGGGTGCGACGCGAGCCCCGGGTAGGAGACTCGGTCGACCTTGGGGTGCGACTCGAGGAACTTCGCGATCGCGAGAGCGTTCTCCGACTGCGCGTCCATCCGGATGGAGAGCGTCTTCGCTCCCTGGAGGGTGAGAAACGCTACCTGGGGCGAGAGGATGATCCCGCACGCGTTCTGAACGAACCGGATCTTCTCCGCGAGCTCGGCGCTTCGGCTCGTGACCGATCCGCCCACGGTCGCGTTATGACCGTCGAGGTACTTGGTGGTGCTGTGGACGCTCAGGTCCGCTCCGAGCTCGAGCGGGCGCTGGTAATAGGGGGTGAGAAACGTGTTGTCGACGGCGTGAGGGATCCCGCGGCCTCGCGCGATCTCGGAAATGGCGGCGATGTCCGTGAGCTTCAGCGTGGGATTAGCAGGGGTCTCGGTGAGAACGAGCCGAGTGTTGGCCCGGAGGCTCTTCTGCACGTCCTCCGGCTTCGAGGTGTCGGCGAAGGTGAAGTCGACACCGAAGCGGCTGAAGATCTTGGTGCAGATGCGATAGGTTCCGCCGTAGGCGACGTCGGACACCACCGCGTGATCGCCCGCGTTCAGAAGGGTCAAAAGGACTGCCTGGATCGCCGCCATTCCGGTGGCGAAGCAGGCCGTGTCCGCCCCGCCTTCGAGCTCCGTGATCTTCTTCTCGAGGGCGCGCACCGTGGGATTTCCGGAGCGGGAATAGGAGTAACCCTTCGAGAGATAGCGATCGACCGACTCCTGGACGAAGGTCGTCGTCTGGTAGATCGGGGTGAGGATGGATCCGGTGGTCGGGTCGGGCTCGACTCCGGCGTGAATCTGTTTGGTTCGGAAGCGCATACCGTTATTTTAGCACCGCCGCGGCCCGTTCCAGCTTCCTGAGAATGCCATCCGGCTCGGCGAGAGCCAGCCTCACAATCTCGTTCGCGCGCTCCTGAGTGCTCGCGACCGCGTAGATCCGAAGCTGCGGCGCGTTGCCCGAGGGCCGGATGTGGGCGACGTCGCCGCTCTCGAAATACAGGCGGATCCCGTCGGTCGAGTCCGAGCGAACGATCCCCCCGAAGCCCAGCTCCGGCGTGAAGAACGAGGACAGCTCGCGAGCTCCCTCCTCCGAGGAGAAGCGCTTGAGGATCTCCCGGCTGGCGCGCGGGGAAAACGCATCGATCAGTCCCGCCTTCCCGAACCGCGGGGGGAGCTCGGAGAAGAGCTCCGGAAGCGAACGGTTCCTCTCGACCGAGAGGTGGAGCACCGCGAGGATCGGAAGGACGGCGTCCCTCGTGGGGAGGGCGGCGAGCCACTGGCCGCCCCGCTCCAGATCCGATCCGGTGAGAAACCCGCCGTTCGCTTCGAACCCCACGATACGGCGGAACCCGCCGCGAGCGAGATACTCCTCCATGCCTTCGATGACGTAGGGCGATCCGATACGGGTTTTCTTCACCGGAACGCCGCGGGGGGCGAACCAGAGATCGACGGCGTCGTTCGCGCTCACCGGGACGACGACGACGTCCGCCCGAAGGTAGTCGGCGACGAGGATCCCCAGGAGATCGCCGCCGAAGAAACGGACCTTGCCGCCGGGCGCGATGCCGACGACCAGCGGCCGGTCGCTGTCCCCGTCGGTCGAGACGATGGCGTCGATGTCGCCGATGGTGTCCCGGGCGACGGACGCGAGCCGCTCGAGCTCGAGGAGTCTCTCGTCGCTGATGTCCTCGGTATCGATGGGGATGAAGGAGTCGGAGCGCTCCATCGGAAGGACGTCGGCCCCGACGCTTCTCAGGATCCCGACCAGAAGATCCCGGCCGACCGCGGAGTGCTGATACACCACGATGCGTTTTCCGGAAAGTCCATCCTCGGAAAAAAAATCGAGGTAACGGCGAACGTAGCTCTCGCGGCCAGCCGCCGAGGGCTCGGGGAGAGAGCGCGCCCTCTCCGGGAGAAGCATGCCATCGTCCGCGAACGGAGACTCCGGCCCCTTGCGGGCGTATTCCCAGGCGCGGACTCCGGCGACCGCCGCGAGGATTCCGGCCTCGTCGACCTTCATCACTTCTCCCGTCGGCCGGGCGAATTTGACGCCGTTGCGGTCGAAGGGAATGTGGCTTCCGGTAACCATGATGCTCGCGCGTCTCTGGGAGAGAGCGCTCCAGGTGAGCGCGGGAGTCGGGATCTTTCCGAGGTAGTCCAGCCGGAATCCGGCGTCTCCGATGGCCCGGGCGACCGCGCCCAGGATCCTCTCCGTCGACGGCCTCAGATCTCCCGCGGCGCACACCGGGTCGCCACGGTAGATCTCCCGCCGCTCCAGGAGGTACTCGAGAAACCCCCGAGTGCTGACGTAGACCTCGAGGTCGGTCATCTCGGAGACGAGCCCGCGCAAGCCGCTCGTCCCGAACGCGAGCTCGCTCGGGCGCCGCCCCCGAAAGCGCGCCCTCCGGTCGGGAACCGAGGCGCGGTAGAGGGTTCCGAGGCCCGCGATACGGTACGTCGTGCCGTGAGTCACGAGGAGCGACTGGCCCCGGCGGAGCTTCAGCGCACCCTCGGCCGACGAGACCTCGAGATCGCCTTCGGCTTCGAGCGCGATCAGGATCTCGGCGCCGTAGGCTTCCTCGCTCTGGTACGGGCGCCCGGGAGCGACGTCGATCGCTCCGAGCTGGAACTCTTTCGGCGAGGATGGGTAGATGCGCTCGCCTTCTCGAACCGGCACCGGGTGAAGTACCGGATGCGCTCCCGCGGTGAAGCTCACGATGTTCGAGAGCTCCTCGACGTCGACATGTTTCTCCGTCAGGCCGCCGCGAAGGACGTTGTTCGAGCTCGCCATGATCTCGACTCCGGAGCCCTCGAGATAGGAGTGAAGGACACCCGGTCCGAGGAACACGGCCTCTCCGGGCTTCAGATGCACCAGATTCAGGAATAGAGCGCAAAGGATACCCCGGTCGTGCTCTCGGCCGCGAGCGAAAACCTCGGCGCAGCGGACGAGCCAGTATTCGCGCCGTTCACGGTCGAAGCTCCGGCGCCTGAGGCGGAGCAGGATGGGCTCGAGGATGTCGTCCACGTCGGCGTGAGCAAGCGCCATCACCCGCCGGTATAAATCGCGGAGTGCTTGCTCGCTCGGCTCGAAGCCCGCGGCGAGCCGGTGAAGCTCGGGCACTTCCTCGAGCGTGGCGGCTATCTCCCCGGGCGGACGGAAGCCGACGAAGGCATAGAAGTCGGTGAGCGCCACGAGAAGCTCCGGCTTTCCCCGCGTATCGCGATAGCTCCGATTCGGCGCCCCGAGCGGGATGCCCGCCCGGTTCTCCCGAAGGAATCCCCTCCGGGCTTGCTCTTCCGAAGGGTGGGCCTGGAGCGAGAGCGGAAGGGCGGCCGAGAGCACCTTAATAAGGTAGGGAAGCTCACCCCGGTACTCGCGGGTGACTTCCGGTCCGAGGATCGCGTCGGGGTCCTCATCGATCAGGTCTCGGAGAGTGCCGGCCGCTACCTTCGAGGGGAGGTCGGGATGGGCCCCCATCCAGAGCTCGGCGTAAGGGGCCGCGTCCAGGTTCTCCCGCCCGAGGAGCGAGGGAATGAACCGGGTGTCGCCCCATGCATAATGCTGGACGCGGGGCTCGAGGGGGATGAGGCTCACGCTCTAGCTCGATGTCTCGAAAATGCGGTCGATGAGGCTCGCCGCCTCGGTCTGGATGCGAACGAGGTGCTCTCGATCGCGGAAACTCTCGGCGTAGAGCTTGTACACCTCTTCGGTTCCCGAGGGGCGGGCGGCGAACCACCCGTAGTCCGTCGAGACTTTGAGACCGCCGATTGCGGCTCCGTTTCCCGGGGCGACGGTGAGCTTCTCGCGAATCGGGTCCCCCGCAAGCTCCGAAGTCCGGACGTCCGAAGCGCCGAGCTTCTTGAGGAGAGCCTTTTGCTCGCGGGTCGCCTTTCGGTCGATCCGCTCGTACACCGGGCTCCCGAGCTCCTCGGTAATTTTTCGATAGAGGTCAGAAGGATCCTGCCCCGTCGCGCCGAGGATTTCGGCCGCGAGGAGCCCGAGGACGATGCCGTCCTTGTCGGTCGTCCAGACCGTTCCGTCTCTCCTCAGGAGCGAGGCGCCCGCGCTCTCCTCTCCGCCGAACCCGAGCGAGCCATCGAGGAGCCCGGCGACGAACCACTTGAAGCCGACGGGGACTTCCACCATGCGCCGTCCGAGCTTCTTCGCGACGCGGTCTACGATGCTGCTGGTGACGACGGTCTTTCCGATGGCGGCGTCGGCGCGCCACTCCGGCCGATGGCGGAACAGATAGTCGATGGCCGCGGCGAGATAGTGATTCGGGTTCAGAAGACCCGAGCTCCTTGTGACGATGCCGTGGCGATCGTTATCGGTGTCGTTGGCGAAGGCGACGTCGTACCGATCCCGGAGCCCGATGAGGGGCGCCATCGCATGGGGAGAGGAGCAGTCCATCCGGACCTTGCCGTCCCAGTCGAGTGTCATGAACCGGAAAGTGGGATCGACCAGGGGATTCACGACCTCGAGGTCGAGGCGATACCGCTCGGCGATCGGCCCCCAATAGAAGACTCCAGCTCCTCCGAGCGGATCGACGCCGATGCGGATTCCGCGGAGCTTCTCCATGTCGAGGACGGAGGCCAGATCCAAGACATAGGCGGAAGCGTAATCGTGGCGCCGGGTGGTGGGAGCGGCGAGAGCCCGCGGGTAGGGCATTCGCTTCACCGAATCGAGCCCTTCGACGAGGATGCGGTTCGCCCGCTCCTCCACCCAGCTCGTCACCTCGGTGTCCGCGGGCCCACCGTTCGGGGGGTTGTACTTGAAGCCGCCATCCTCCGGCGGGTTGTGCGAAGGCGTGAGGACGATTCCGTCGGCGAGAGCGCGGCGTCGTCCGCGGTTATGGGTGAGGATCGCGTGGGAGACGACCGGCGTCGGAGTGTACCCGCCGGCCGAGTCGATCAGGGTCTCGATTCCGTTTCCCGCGAGTACCTCGAGCGTCGTCACCCGCGCGGGCTCGGAGAGAGCGTGGGTGTCGATGCCGAGAAAAAGAGGCCCATCCGGACCGTGGGCCGCGCGATAGTCGCAGATCGCCTGCGCGTGCGCGAGGACGTGAGCTTCGTTGAAGCTTCGACGAAAGGCGGAGCCCCGGTGTCCCGAGGTGCCGAAGGCGACTCGCTCGGCGGCGTTCTCGGGATCCGGCGTCTCCGCGTAGTAGGCGGTGACGAGCTTCGCGACGTTCGGAAGCATGTCCGGCGGGACCGGCCTTCCGGCCAGTGGGTGCATGATGGGCCATCGTAGCAAAAGCGACCCCTTACAAAACACCCGTCGCGTGGTTTGATGGAGTCTGAAACAGGGCGATGCGCGGCTTCCATGGCGTGAGTGGCAGCTTCTAACTCACTTCGAGGCAGGGGGGAGATTTAACGGCTTGCGTTCGATTCCCCCTCTTCCCGGCCTTCCCTGTTGTTGTTCCGGCTCGGTTCAGGCGCTAGAATAAATCTAGTAGCGCAAAGCAAACCAACTGAACGCGTAAGGAGCGATCGCTCTTATGGGCGCGGACCAGTGTAGGCGGAACGACTCGCCACGGACCGTACGACTCGCGAGGTCGAGATCCGCCCGCCCTTCCCCTTCTGGAGGAGACCGATGCTGAGGGCCCTGACCGAGATTCTGGAGAGCTCGTCTTTCCGCGGCACGGAAGAGGAAATCCTCACCTTCCCCGCGTACCTGGATCTGGTGAAGCGGGAGCCCTGGACCACCCGGAACACGTTCCAGCTTCTGCACGACATGCTGCTTTCGAGCGGTGTCGAGAGGACCATCGTGCCCGGAAAGCCCCTCCGGCATCGCTACGCGTTCTTCGAGGACGCGGCTCTCGTGGATAGGTTCGTGGTCTTCGGCCAGCAGAAGGCGAAGGAGAATCTGATCGAGAAGATCGACAACGCCAGCCGTGGCCTCGAAGCCTCGAAACGCCTCTGGATCCTCCTCGGTCCGCCGGGGGCGGCGAAATCGCGCTCCATGGACGGCATCAAGACCGCGCTCAATCACTACTCGCGCTCGGATGAAGGGAAGACCTACACTCTCCTTCTCCCCACCGTCGACGAGCGGTTGAAAGAGAAAGCGCTCTTCGAGGAGAAGGGGATCCACTATCTCCAGGCCCCGATCTACGAGCGTCCACTCCAGGTGATTCCGCCCCCGCTCCGCGCCCCGTTCGTCGAGAAGCTCTCGGAGCTCGTGGAGCACGAGGGGGTTCAGGACTTCCTCAGACGCCACCCTCATTACGACGGCGAGTTTCGGATGCAGATCGACGGCCTCGTCTCGCCCTACGCCGACTTCGTGCTCCGGGAGTTCATGACCGTAAGGAAGCTCGATTTCGCGGAGCTTCTCCCGTTTCTCAAAGTGAAGCGCATGGTGTACGACGCGCGCACCAAGAGCGGGATCGGCTCCTACACCCCCCGCGACGAGAAGAGCCAGGAAGCGGGCTCGCTCGTGGGGAACCTCGACTACAGCCTCCTCCCGCGGTTCGGAAGCGAATCCCACCCGCTGGTCCACGATTACAAGGGCGAGCTCTGCGCGGGCGCGAACGGATTCGTCGAGATCCACGAGATCCTCAAGCTCTCGGACCGGTTCCTCTACGAGCTCCTGTTCGCGACCCAGGACCGCTTCTTCAAGCCCGAAGGGCAGCCCCCCATTCCCTTCAACGGCGTCATCATCGGCCACACGAATTTCCACGAGTACAACATGTTCATGGCCAACGAGACGTTCGAGGCCCTTCGGTCCCGGACGACGTTCATCGAGATGCCGCTCTCGGTGCACTTCAAGGACGAGGAGAAGATCTACGCCTTCACCTACTCCAACGGCCAGCGGAAGTGGGCCCCGAAGAAGAAGCACCTGGGCCACGTGGCGCCCCACGCGCTCGAGTTTCTGAGCCTGGTTGCGACCATGACCCGGCTCTACGAGTCGAAGCAGAACCCGAACCTCACCCTTCTCCAGAAGGCCCTGATCTACTCTGGACGCGCCGACAGCGGCGTCGACAACAACATGGCTCGCACCATCCTCGAGGAGTTCGAGTTCGTGAAACCATCGGAAGGAACGTTCGGTCTCGATCCCCGCTTCATCCAGAACGTCTTCGAGAACACCGAGCACTTCCAGATCAACGAGTACGCGGCGAACCTCTCTCGCCTCAAGGACGAAGGGGGCGAGCCGGCGATGATCACTTCCATCGCGCTCCAGAACCCCTGCGTCGCGCCGATGGATCTCTACCTCCGCATGGAGATCGCGCTCAAGGAGTCTTTCGCGACCAACAAGGCGAAGCTCGGCCACTTCGTGGAGAAGATCCTGCCGCAATCGAAGCACTGGATCCTGAGCCAGATCGCGACCGACGTCTACGGTTCGGTGCTGCGTGACGAGTCGGTGGTCGAGAGCACCTGGAAGAAATATACCGACCACGTCCGGGCCTACGTGCACAACACCAA
>CAZKNR010000034.1:0-17656 GCA_964553925.1 uncultured Acidobacteriota bacterium | reverse complement strand
GAGGGCAACGACGAAGACCAGCCGAATTTTCGTAGACATGCGTAAGTTTCCCCGAGGTATTCGAAAATGCGCGCTTTTGTTGTTGCAGTTCGTGGGTAAAACCACACGAAAAGAGCGCCTGGGACGATACCCCTCGGGCTCAGTGCAAGACTTCTGCCATGTATCCGACCTCGGTTTTGGTCTGCGAGGGGGGGAGGAGTGTTATACTTTCCAAATTCCCATAAGCATCGTCACCGCATGCTGACGAAACCGCTCGCATCCGCGTCGTTGAATACGTTCACGCGGAACGAGCTTCCGCACGCCGTCGTTCTCGCCGTGGTGATATGCGGGAACGGCTTGGTTCACGCGCAGACCCATGAGGTGCTCGGACCGAGTAAGTGCAACTCGACGTGCCACACCGACCAGAAAACACAGTGGAGTAAGACCGAGCCTTCGCAGTTCAAGCTCTCCGCGCACTACAGCGGACTGAACCAGGTCAAGCGCTCTCCCAACTCCGGGAAGTATGCGCGCGCCGCCGGGCTTCGGGATCCTCTCGCTCCGAATGGTTCCTGCGTCCGATGCCACGCGACGGTATACGGCGGAACGCCAAAAACAGGAGTGTCGTGCGAGTCCTGTCACGGTGCGGGGGGGAGCTACCTGGTCCCGCACCAGCAGATCAAGAACGACGACAGTGCGTACGCACGCTCGGTGGCGCTCGGTCTCACCGACTTCCGGAACAACCCGCCCGTCGTTGCGAGAACGTGCGTCGGTTGCCACGTCGTCACTGACGTCAACCTTCTCGGCGCCGGCCACAGGTCGGGTAAAGACTTCGATGCCGGCGCCTCGCTTCCCAAGATCGCGGGACATCGCCGGACCTCGGAGCACTTCGCCATCGATGCGCTGAACCCCGGCGCCGTGTCGGCGGAGTCGCACAAGCTCAAAGGGCCGCTCCTCGCGAGGATCGAAAACGTCGTCAGGACGGAGAAACCAAAAGAGGAAGAGGTCGCTCCCCCGAACGAGGCGCCGAAATCAGAAGACGACCCCTTTGCCTGGATTGGGCGGGCGACATCTCTACCCGATGAATATCGCCCGGCGCCTATCACCTACGAGCCGCCGGCCATCGCCGTCGAACGGGAGAAACCTTACGCGTCCCCCGTGGAGCCACAAGCGCCTCGATCGACCTCCACCCGCACGGCGCGTGCGGCCGAAAGCCGGGCTCGCGTCCTCGAGCTCCTGCGGCGAGTGGTCAGAGAGCGCGGCACCCTCGACGTCGACGACGTCGGAAGGCTCGCCGAGTTCACCGGCCCCGACGGCGAGCTGCTGCGCATTCAGGAAGAGCTCGCGGCTCTGCTCCTGAGAGTTCTGAGCCGGCGATCCCCATGAGCGCGATCGACCGGGCCGAGCTGGCGCGGAGGCACGAGCAGCGGCTGAAGCTCCTCGTTCCCGCCGCGGTCGAAGAGCTGAAGGGGCTTTCCCTGTTCTCGGGGCTGCCCGAGAAAGCGCGCGACAAGATCCTCGAAAAGATCCGCCAGTACGTCCACTGGGTAGAGTTCGGTCCCGGCGACATCGTGCTGCGTCAGGGCGACTACAGCGACTCCGCCTTTTTCATCGTCAGCGGAACGGTCGAAGTGCAAGCCAACCTCAAAAGCCAAGACCGCTTTGCCGTTCCGCGGCTTCGCTCGACGGCGACGGGCGCGGCCCCAAGGGAGCTTCGTCCCCGGTCTTCCATCGCGGGCATGGTGGGCAAAGGCCAAAAGACGTTCATCCTTGCGGACGTGGCTATCGAGGATACCCCGGATTCTCGCGTGCTGATGCAGGAGGGCGAGGTCTTTGGCGAGGTCGCGGCGCTCAGCCGCTACGCGGTTGGCGCGACGGTTAAATCCGTGGGGACGACACGCCTCCTTCAGCTGCGTCTTCCGGGGCTCCGGATGTTGATGAAGACGTCGAAGGAGTTCCAGAAGTTCGTCGACGACCGGTACCGGCGGCGCACGCTCAGCTCGCACCTGCGCAACGTCGATCTGTTCTCCAAAGTCGATGCGCGGTTCCTCAAAGAGATGCAGGAACGGGCCGAGCTCTTGTCCTTCGAGCCGGGACAGATCATCGTAGATGAGGGCACCGAGGCCGACGCGTTCTACCTCGTGCGGGGCGGCTACGTGCGGGTCAGCGTCCGCGCCGGTGTCACCGACCTCGTCGTTACCTATTTGCGGAAGGGCGAGTACGCGGGCGAGACGGCGCTGCTCATGAATCTCGATTGGCCGTTTACCCTGCGGGCGATGGAGTACGTCGAGCTCGTCAAGATCTCGAAAGAGGATTTCCGGCGCCTCCTCGCCGTCGCACCCGACGTCGAGGACAAGCTCTGGAACGATGGCGTCGCTCAGCTCAAGGCCCGTGGGTCGGTGATGCGCGACCCCATATCGTCCGAGTATCTCCAGATGGCGGCCGAGACCGGGCTCATCCATGGAGAAAGCGTTCTGCTCATCGATCTCGCGACATGCACGCGGTGCGACGATTGCGTACGCGCCTGCGCCGAGACCCACGGGGGGACGCCGCGGTTCGTGCGCGAAGGATACAAGTACCGCAACTGGCTGATCCCGAGCGCCTGCTATCAGTGTACCGATCCGGTTTGCATGACCAACTGCCCGACGGGAGCGATCACCCGCGAAGTCGGCACTCTGGAGGTGACGATCAACGAAGAGACGTGCATCGGATGCAGCAACTGCGCCAAGAGCTGTCCCTGGGACAAC
Organism: uncultured Acidobacteriota bacterium; assembly: GCA_964553925.1. GTDB lineage: Bacteria > Acidobacteriota > Vicinamibacteria > Marinacidobacterales > SMYC01 > DAISKN01. The sequence goes on along the minus strand of CAZKNR010000034.1, from coordinate 14,933 downwards.
ATCGTCATGATCGAGACCGGCGAAGTCCGAACCGACGGCAAGGCGGTGGAAGTGGCCTCGAAATGCGACCTGTGCATATCGCGGCCCGAGGGCCCGGCGTGTGTCCAGATGTGCCCGCACGGCGCGACCATCCGCATCAACTTCAAGGACATCGACCGGGTCTCGACGACACTGCGATGAGCTCCGGTATCGCGCTCGCGCCGAAAGTACCACGAAACCTCAAAGCTACCGCGATCGTCTCGGTGGCTCTCGTCGTCGCCTGCGCGGTATCGTCACTGTTTTTTCCCTGGCACGCCAACCGTGGCCCCGGGTTGGTATTCGGCTTCCTGGCCGCGTTGCTGTTCGTGTTCGAGATGCTCTACCCGTGGCGACGTCGCCTCGCGTCGCGGTTTTTGAACACCGCCAAGAACTGGCTGCAGGCCCACGTCTATCTCGGGGTCATCACTCTCGTTGCCGTCTTCATCCATGCGGGCTTCCGGTGGCCGACGGGGGCGCTCGGATGGTCGCTCATGATGCTCTCGGTTTGGACGACGCTGACGGGGCTTCTGGGAGTCTGGCTCCAGAAGTGGATTCCGAGCGCTCTCGCGGACGGGCTCACGGTGGAGGTGCTCTACGAGCGCATTCCCGCGATCCTGGACAAGCTCCGGACCGAAGCCGAAACACTGGTTGCGAATTCGAGCGACAGGCTGAAGCGGTTCTATGACCGTGAGGCCCGTCAATCGATGGGCTCGGTCAGCGGTTCCTGGGGGTATCTGTTCAACGTGACCGCGGGCCGAGAGCGCGCGCTCGAAAAATTCCGCCGCATGAGCCAGTTCGTCGATCCATCGGAGCAGGACAGGGTCGAGGATTTGATGACGATCTATACCGAGAAGCTGGAGCTCGACGCACAGTACAGCCTGCAAAGTATCCTGCGACGCTGGCAAGTCCTCCACGTGCCCGCGGCGGGTCTCCTGATGGGCCTTCTGGTGGTGCACATCGTGGTCTGGATTGTCTACTGATGCCGAGACTACCGCACTGGGGCACTCCGGACCGGACGAAACACTACGTCATCCCGCGAAGGACGAGGTTCTACGTCACCGTTGGGCTTTTCCTCGGCGGGCTTCTTGTGGCGCTCCTGATGGTGTTCCAAAAAATCGGGTTCAACGAGCCGCTGTCGGCGGGACCGGTTACGAGTGCGCACGCTCCCATCGAGGCTCAGTGCCAGCAGTGCCACTCCCTGGGGGGCGGCGTATCGAACCTTCGGTGCCAGCGTTGCCACGATCCCAGCGGAGCTAGCACGTTGTCCACCGGTGCGCACGCTCTCTATGTCAGCGGCAACGTCGAACGCGCGCTCGAAGCCGGTGAGCTTCTGTGCGCCGCGTGTCACGTCGAGCACCGCGGACGGGACCATACCCTCGGCACCATCGATGAAGCCTACTGCGGCGGATGCCACTTCCGCTCTTTCGACGCTCACCCCGAGTTTCAAATTTTGAGGACCAGCGGCCCCGAGGGGCGAAGGGCGCCCGAGGTGACGGGCCTCGCGCGGTTCAGCCACGCCGGACACTTCGACGCCGTCAAGAAGAAACGCAATATCGAGCGCGACGCCAGCTGCTTCGAGTGCCACGAGTACGACGGGGCCGACTTCGCACCCCTGTCCTTCGAGAGGACGTGCGGCACGGAGTCGTGCCACGTTCTCGGAAACGACGCCACCGAGCCTTTGCCGCTCGACGCCGTCATGTCGCCATCCGCGATCCGGGCACTCGCGGTCCCTGGCGATTGGAGTTTTCGCGACGAAGAGTTCACAATCGAGCTCGACGCTATCAGCAAGATTACGCTGCGCCATGAGGACGATTGGATCTCGTTCAACGCGGCACGAATCCACTCCCGGCTCGACCCTGCCGACTATTTGCGTTCCCGGGAGGAGCTCGTCACCGAGCTCGGCCAGCTGCGGCGGCAGCAATCCCTGGCCACCCCGCTCGCCGGGCTGGATGAAGGGCGCCTTCGCGCCCGGCAAATCGCTCTGGAGGCCGAGCTAACGGCGATCGACGCCCGTCTCCTCGCGCAAGAAACCGCCATCGCCCCCGGAAGCGACCTGTCTCTCGTGAACGTCATCAACGAGGCGCTCGCTGCGGTCGCCGAGGGCGATACTCGTGCCGAGGCACAGGACATCCGAGCCGACCTCAACCAAACAGCCACCGCGAACGTTCCCGAGGGCGCTCTCTCGCGTGGGGAGCTCGAGGCGCGCCGCGACGAGATCTATGGCTTGCTCGACTTTTTGACCGAGGCGGCTCCCGACGATGCCGCGCTCGGCAACGACGTCGACGCCCTGCGCGCGCGGGTGTCATCCCTGGTGCCCGGCTTTTCGAGCCGCGGCCTGCTGGAATCGTCCCGGGCTCAGCGACTGTCCGAGCTCGAACGCGTGCGAGACGAGATTTCTCTCCGCGCTGAGGGCGTTCTACCAGCGGCGAATACGTTACTGTTGGGCCAGCAGCGCAGCCTGAAGCGACGCGCGGAGAGCGCGCTCGCACGGCTCATGAAACTTCCGGAGTGGCCGGCTCCGGCGGCGCCCCTCACCTCCGTGGATGATGACGCGCGGCAGGAGCTCTCAGGCGTGCTCGACGCGCTCACCTCCTCCTGCAGCAACGCATGCCACGTTCCACTCAGGGCCAAGGTGAGCGTCGAGGCCGCCGCCCGCAAATTGCTGCGCTCCACCTTCGTGCACTCGCCGCATTTGCTGCAGACCGACGGCGACTGTCTTCGCTGTCATCCCAGCATCGTCGAGAGCAAAGTGGCCGAAGACCTCAATTTCGAAGGGATCGCGAGCTGCATGGAGTGCCATGGGGCGGGCGGGATCGACGACGCCTGCCAATCCTGCCACTTCTACCACCCGTCGAGCGGGAAATGGTAGCGGAGCTTCTCTACCGGGAAAGCTCGGGGAAGCTGCGTCGCTTCGCCGTCGCGGGTGAGGTCGTGCTCGGGAGCGAACGAGGCATTTCCGTTCAGGTCGGAGAGCCTGGGGTGTCGAGGCGTCACGCCCGCATCCTGCAGGAGGGCGAGGACTATTACGTCGAGGATCTGAAGAGCGTCAACGGGACGTTCGTGAACGGTACGTTCGTTGGGGCCGAGAAGCTGCAGCACCTTGACGTGATCGGCCTCGGGAAAAGAGCCGACCTCGTCTTCGTCATTCGATCCAATGAGGCTCCGAAGACCCGCGAGGGGATTCTCGAGGCGACACTCGTCCCGATGGGGCCCATCGGAAGAGAAGAGGAGCCGAAGTCGATCGGTCCCGGCGAGACCACGCTCGGCCGCTCCCCAATCTGTAACATCATCCTGGACAATCGGGCTGTTTCCAAAGTCCATGCCCGCCTCGAGCGCAGTACGGATGCCCTCCTCGTGACCGACCTCCGTTCGGCGAACGGTACGCTCGTGAACGGCGTCGCGATTTCCGTAGCGTCGTTGAATGACGGCGATATCCTTTCCTTCGGCCAGGTCGACCCCTACCGGGTGCATATCGCGAGAGGGCAGGTCAAGACCGGTCCCATATCCCGGCAGCCGTCACTTTCGCGCGCGGCGGGCGACTCCCTGGATCCGTCTCGAGGGCTTTTCACGGCGGCCCGCCGCCCGCGCCTTCAAACGGGCCAGTTCCCGCAGGCATGGAAGACCCGGCTGCAGTGGGAAGAGGAGGAGCTCCAGGCCTTCAAGGTCGAGCGCTCCGACTGGGCTCATCAGCGGATGAAAGCGGACCCGGGTGCTCCGGCGAAAGCTGACTCGAAGCACGAGCCCCTGGCGGAGGACGCGAAACCGAAGGTCGAGGCGCGCGGCCCAAACGAAGCGAACGAGCCAAAAACGCCCGAGCTGCGGAAAGTGGAGCCGAAGCCCGCGGAGCCAGTGAAGGCGAAGCCAGCGGAGTCCAAGCCAGCCGAGCCGCAGCCGGTGGAGCCGCAGCCAGTGGAGCCAAAGAAGTCAGAACCCGAAAAGGACCGAGCGATGGGCTCGCGCGCGGAGCCGCGAGAGCGAGGCATCCAGGAGGTCCGACTGACCTGTCAAGGTCTCCTTTTCACCGTGCGCGAGCCGGGAGCCCATCTCATCGGTCGCGGCGAGCAGGTGCCGCTCCGGATCGACGACAAGAGTGTGTCGCGCGTGCACGCCCGGCTGCACTTCGACACCGATCGCGAGACGGTCACGCTGCAGGATCTCGGGAGCTCGAACGGTACGCTGGTAGACGGTAAACCCGCCGACAAGCCCGTACCGCTTGCCGACGGCGATTTGGTGACGCTCGGCCAAGTCGAGCTGGTCGTCCGCCTGCGCCGCGAGTAACTCGATTTTTCACCGAAAGAACTTGACGGCTTCAAAGCGAAGCATGTAGATTCGATCTTACACGGAATCCATACATGCACGTTTCAGGGGGCCGCCTGAACCGCAAGGTTCTCGCTCTCGCGATAGCGGCGTGCCTCTGCCCTGTCGCGAGCCGAGGGGAGTCCAGACTCACCGAGGAGGACGTCCGCACGATCCTCCTTCAAGCGGCTTCAGCGGCGGAACGCCTCGGCCTGCGCGCGCACATCGCGGTGACGGATCGCGAAGGGAAAATTCTCGCCGCGTTCGCGATGAGCGGTGCGCCGGCAAGAAGCGTCATCCTCGCCGACCGGGACGATCCCGTCGCGGGAGGCCTCGAGGGAGCGGCGTTTCCCGCCGACCTCGTCGCCGTAACCAAGGCCGGAACCGGGGCGTTTTTGTCCACGGGGGGTCACGCGTTCTCGACGCGCACCGCGAGCTTCATCATCGAGAGGAAATTCCCGCCACAGCTCGACTTCACTCCGCTCGGCGGACCGCTCTTCGGCGTGCAGTTCTCGAGCCTTCCTTGCAGCGACGTCCGCAATCTTCCGCTCGGTCTCTCCGGAGATCCAGGCGGGATTCCTCTCTACAAGAACGGTGACGTGGTCGGGGGGTTGGGTGTCGAAGGTGACGGCGTCTACACCGCTGTCCGGAACCCTCTCGAGGATCCGAAATTCGTGGATGGCAGCGAGGAGATCGCCGCGGTGACCGGGGCGGTGGGGTTCGAAGCTCCGGCGGAGATTCGCGCCGAGCGGATCCTCGTCGACGGCCTTCGCTTCCCGTACGTGCACGCCGAGGCGCAGCCCGGGCCCGCGATCGACGTTGCCGGGACTTTCCAGCAGGCGCCTCGGGAGGGCGGCGATTCTTGCTTTCGTCGGACAACCCGTGGTGGGTCGCTCCTGACGGAGTCAGAGGTGGAGCGCATCCTGGGTCAGGCGCTCACGCAGGCCGGCAAGACGCGGGCCGCGATCCGCCGGCCCCTCAATCAGGATGCCCGGGTCACCATCGCCGTCGTCGATACCGATGGCACGATCCTCGGGAGCGTGCAGAGCGAAGACGCTCCCCGTTTCGGGATCGACGTCGCCTCACAAAAGGCGCGGACCGCGAACTTCTTCAGCCACGAAAGCGCCGGGAACGAGCTTCGTCGCGAAGCTCTCTCCATGTTCCTCGATGCGGGCGTTCCTCTCGACGGATCGATCGCCTACAGCACCCGAGCGGTCGGATTTCTGGCGCAGCCCCTCTACCCGCCGGGCATCGCCGGGTCCGATCACGGCCCCCTTTCGATCGCGGAGGGGCTTTGGAGCCCGTTCAACACCGGTCTGCACACGCAGCTGATTCTCGGCGCCATTGGCGAGATTCTCGGGAAGTCCCTCTCGGTCCGTGACTACCTGAACGCCCGGCCGATGGGTCCCTGCGAGACTCTGGAAAGAGTGCTCGGTCCGTGCACCCCTATCGGGCGCCTTCAGAACGGGATCACGATCTTTCCTGGCGGCGTTCCGCTCTACAAGGGGGGGCGTCTCGCCGGCGCGATCGGTGTCAGCGGCGACGGTGTCGATCAAGATGACCTCATCGCCGCGGCAGGAAGCGCCGGTTTCGAAGCCCCACAAGAGATGCGCAGCGACACTCTCCTGTTCCGAGGCACTCGCCTTCCTTACGTCAAGTTCCCGAGATCGCCCGAATTGCCATGATTGCCGCGCACCCTCCGTGCCCTCCGCGCCTTCCGTGGATGAGATCTCGTTTCGTCGCTTGCCTCTGTGTCGCAGCGATGCCTGTCGCATTCGCACTGGCCCAGCAAGTCGTCGAGCTTCGAGACGGCAGGCGCCTCCAGGTGACGCGCGTCATCCGCCAGAACGATCGGGTGGTGCTCCAGACGACCGACGGCGGTATCTTCAGCGTCTCCGAGGATCAGGTCGTCTCTCCGCCGCTCGAAAACATTCCATGGCTGCTGCAGTTGACGGACGGCCGTCAGTTCGTCGTCCGGCGCCTGGTCCGCGGAAACGGGCAGGTCGTATTCGAGACCGTCGACGGCCAGAGCTTCACCATTTCCGAGGGGAGCGTCGTGTCGCCCTCGCTCGATCGAATTCCGCTGGCCGACCGAGTACCCCCTCCGCCACCGCCGCCGGAAACCCCAATTCCTCCACCGCCGCCGGAGCCGCCCACCCCGCTCGCTCCTCCGGAACTGCCGACCTCGCCCCCTCCGGAGCCCGAGGGGGAGGTGATCTTTACGCCTATGCCGGACCGCTGGGACATCGCGTTTCCCGATTCGCCGCGCATCGTCAAAGGAAGGCTCGTCGATCCCTACAACCAGAACGTCCTCAAGGCCGACAAGCCCATCATTGGCGACGAGATCTTCCTGTTGTTCGAGACCAGGTTCGAAGCGCCGATGGAGACACGGCGCATCCCTGTCCCGAGCGGCGTGAGCACCGACCGGCCCCAGAGCTCGGAGTTCTTCGGGGACGGCGATCAGTTCTTCGCGACGCCGAGGGTATTCGTGACCTTCGAGCTCTTCAAAGGAGAGACCGCCTTTCGTCCCAAGACATGGGCTCTCAGAATCACGCCGGCATTCAACCTCAACTACTTGAGGACGGGCGAGAACAACTTCGTCGACATCAACCCGCAACTCGGAAGGAACCGGCGGCGGCAGGACGTGTCTCTCGAAGAGGCTTTCGGCGAAGTGAAGGTCGCGGATCTCTCGCCCAATTTCGATTTCCTCTCGGCGCGCGTGGGCATCCAGCCGTTCGTTTCGGATTTCCGTGCGTTCATTTTCAAGGACAGCAACCTCGGAGCGCGGTTGTTTGGAAACTTCGTGCGCAACCGACTGCAGTACAACGTGGCGTACTTCGACCTCCTGGAGAAAGAGACCAGAAGCGAGCTCAACACCTTCGAAAAACGAGAACAGCAGGTCTTCGTGGCGAACCTGTTCGTGCAGGACTTCCTCACGCCGGGCTATCAGATTTCTCCGAGCTTCCACTACAGTCGGGACGAGCCCACGGTGCACACCGACCTCAATAGCTTTCCCGTACGGCCGGCGCGCATCGGCGAGCCTCGCCCCCACGAGGTCACGGCATCGTACCTGGGGATTTCCGGGGACGGCCACATCGGGCGTCTCAACGTCACCCATGCGTACTACTACGTGTTCGGCGCCGACGACCATAACCCCATCGCCGCGCGTGCGACCGACGTCAGCGCCCAGATGGCGGCCGTCGAGGCGTCCGTCGACCGCGACTGGCTGCGGTTCAAAGGCTCGTTCTTCTTCGCCACAGGCGACGACGATCCCGAAGACGACACCGCGAGCGGCTTCGACAGCATCTACGATTTCACCAACTTCGCCGGCGGGGCGTTCAGCTTCTGGAACCGCTCGGCGATTCCCCTGACGCAGACGGGGGTCCTTCTGAAGCCCCAGTTCAGCCTGCTGCCGGATCTGAGGAGCAACAAGTTCGAGGGGCAAGCCAACTACGTGAACCCCGGTGTCGTCCTCCTCCACGCCGGTATCGAGGCCGATTTGACGCCGAAGCTGCGGATCGTAGGCAACGCAAGCTATCTGCGGTTCGAAACCGCCGAGTCGCTGAGATTCGTTCTCTTCCAAGAGACTATCGACGAGAGCATCGGGTTCGACCTCGCCGCCGGCCTTCTCTACCGGCCGCTCTTGAACGAGAACGTTTTCATCGCCGGGGGCATCACCGGGCTTCTGCCCGGCGCCGGGTTCGAAGAACTCTTCTCATCGTCCTGCTCGATTCCGGGGTGCGGGGCGCCGTCTCAGACTCTCTACAATGTCTTCGTCGACGTGAGGCTCATCTTTTGAAGAGGAGCGACACCCGCATGCGTCACAAAATCCTCGCAGGTTCCTTTCTCCTGCCACTGGCGGCGGCAGCCGTGTTCACCGCGCCGCTGCAGGACCTGGTCGATCCTCTGGGCATCAAGAATGTGACCCCGAGGCAGGCGGCCGAGCGAAGCGAGGGTTGCATCACGTGTCACACGTCGACGGACGCGAGGACCATGCACGCGGCCCAGAGCGTGGTCCTCGGCTGCGCCGACTGTCACGGAGGCGACTTTTCCATCACGAGAGCAGGCGAGCCCGGCTCCGCATCGTACGAAGACGCGAAAAGGCGCGCCCACAAGCTTCCCAAGAACGACGAGGTCTTCTCGAGCTCGGCAAACCCCGAGCAAAGCTATACCGCGCTTCTGAAAGAGGACGCCGACTTCGTCCGCTTCATGAACCCGGGGGATCTGCGCGTGGCGTCTTTGACCTGCGGACCGTGCCACCGAACTGAGTCCAAGAACGTGCCCAGCAGCATGATGACGCACAGCGCCATGCTGTACGGCGCCGCGCTCTACAACAACGGCGTTCTCCCCGGCAAAGACCCGATCGTCGGAGAGAGTTACGGGCCGGACGGCCAGCCGCGGATGCTTTCGATGTCCCCTCCGCCGACTCCGGAGCAGACGAAGGAGGACGGCGTTCTCCCGGCGCTCGTGCCGTTTCCGCGGTGGGAGCTCGGGCAGCCGGGTAACCGGTTCCGGGTCTTCGAGCGCGGCGGCCGGCGGGTCCTCGAAGTCGGGCTCCCCGGAATCGAAGAGGAGCCGGGCCAGCCCGACAAGAACCTTTCCACGCGCGGACTCGGAACGCTCCTGCGCACCGACCCTCTCATCCTGGGCGCCCAGAAATCGCGGCTGGTCGATCCGCTGCTGTCGCTTCTCGGCACGAACGATCACCCCGGTGATTACCGCTCGAGCGGCTGTAGCGCGTGCCACGTCGTCTACGCGAACGATCGTTCGGAAGCGAGCTCCGGACCGTATGCGCCTTTCGGAAACCGCGGCCGGACGCAGACCGTGGACCCCACCATCCCGAAAGGTGAGTCCGGCCATCCACTGAAGCACGTATTTACGTCGTCGATCCCGACCAGCCAGTGCATGCCCTGTCACATGCATCCCGGCGGCAACATGCTGTCCGGCTATCTCGGGTACACGTGGTGGGACAACGAGGTCGACGGCCAGCTCATGTACCCGAAAGAGCCCAGGAAACTGAGCCCGGCGGAAGTCGATCGAATTCAGCGAGCGAACCCGGAGGGCGCGGCGCTTCGAGGGAAGTGGTCCGACCGGGAGTTTCTCGCGGAAGTATCCAGTCTCAACGACGAGGCACGCAACACCCAGTTCGCGGATTTCCACGGCCACGGGTGGACGTTCCGCGCGGTTTACAAGAAAGACAAGAAGGGGCGACTCCTCGATACCGACGGCAACGTGGTGCCGGACGACGATCCGTCGAAGTTCGACAAGGCGGTCCACATGATGGACATCCACCTCGAGAAGGGCATGCACTGCGTCGACTGCCACTTTTCTCAGGACAACCACGGCACCGGCAAGCTGTACGGAGAGCCTCGAGCGGCGATCGAGATCGACTGTGTCGACTGCCACGGCACCGTCCGCGAGCTCGCGACACTCACCCCGTCCGGGCCGGCGTCGACGGGCACGAATCTCGCCGATCTCGAGACCCCGTGGGGTGAATTGCGTTTCGAAGATTCGGGCGACGCGATCGTCCAGCGAAGCATGGTGACCGAGGGAGTGGCGTGGACCATCCCGCAGGTCCTGAGGAGCATCACCCCGGGCGCTCCGTCGTACAACGAGAAGGCGCGCTACGCGAAAACGGTACGGCGCGGCGGCGCGGCGTGGGGAGACAACACGGCGGCCTCCGATCTGCTCGCGCACGACAACTCCAACATGACGTGCTTCGCGTGCCACACCTCCTGGACGACGAGCTGCTTCGGCTGCCATCTATCGATGACGGCGGACGAGAAAAAGCCCAACCTTCACAATGAAGGCGGAGAGAGCCGCAATTACACGACCTACAACTTCCAGACGCTCAGAGACGACATCTTTTTCCTCGCGAGGGACGGAACCGTGGCCGGGAGCCGCATCGCCCCGGCGCGATCCGCCTGTGCCGTCCTCGTCTCGTCGCAAAACGCCAATCGGGAATGGATCTACACGGCGCAGCAGACGACGTCGTCAGGAGGGTTTGCGGGAACGGCTTTTTCCACGTTCGTTCCCCACACCGTGCGCACGACGGAAACGCAAACCTGCACCTCGTGCCACGTCTCCGGGGACGAGACCGGAAACGCCTGGATGGCGTCGGTGCTCATGCACGGCACGGGGCTCTTCAACTGGATTGGCCGCTACGCCTACGTGGCCACGGGCCGAGACGGGCTCGAAGCCATCGTCGTGTCCGAGCGCGAGGAGCCGGGGGCGGTCATCGGAAGCCGGCTGCACGAGCTGGCCTATCCGGACCGGTACCGAGACCACCTCGCGCGCGGGAAAAGGCTTACCACGGCATTCGGACACGACGGCAACGTCCGATCGCTCCAGCTCCGAGGGGAGTACCTCTTCGCCGCGGAAGGCAGTGGCGGCCTCAGGATCTACGACGTCGCCCAGGTCGATCAGAAGGGCTTCAGCGAGCGCATCGTCAGCGCACCCGTATCGCCGCTCGGTCAGAAGCTCTACGTGAAAACCCGGAATGCCACCTCGGTAGTTCTGCCCGCGACTTCGACCATCGACCCGGGTCGTGAGGTCGCGCCCGAGAATGAAGAGCAGCCCATCCACCCGATATTCAGCTATGGCTTCGTGACGGATGCCGAGGAGGGTCTCGTCGTCGTCGGGCCGCTCTCGACACTCCTCGACGGTGAGCCGAGCAACAATTTCATCGAGCGCGCGGCGACGTTCAATCCCGAGGGCGCGCTCTCGGGCGCGTCCACGATGGCGCTCGCCGGCACCGTCGGCTACGTCGCCACCCCGTCGGGTCTGGTCGTCGTCGACCTCGATCGGCCGACGAGCCCGCGTATCCTGACCCGGGTGAGCGAGGGCCTTAGGGGCCTGCGTGCAATCGCGGTGCAGTTCCGCTTCGCGATCGTTACCGACCAAGACGGGTTGAAGGTCCTCGACATCACGCTTCCCGACAAGCCCGCTCTCGTGCCCGGTGCTTTGGTCGAAATCGGGGATGCCCGCGGCCTTTACCTGGCGCGCACCTACGCGTACGTGGCGGCGGGCCCGGAGGGGCTCGTCCTCGTCGACATCGAGAGCCCGCGGCGTCCGCGGCGGGATCAAGCGTTCAACGCGGGCGGCGCCATGAACGACACCAATGACGTCAAGATCGGCATGACCGCGGGGAGCGCCTTCGCGTACGTAGCGGACGGCCGCAACGGTTTGAGAGTGGTGCAGATCATCTCCGCCAACGACACCCCGGGCGCCTACGGCTTCAGCCCCCGCCCGACACCGGAGCTGGTGGCGACGTACCCCACTAGCCGCCCGGCGCTGGCAGTTTCCCGCGGGATCGATCGGGACCGCGCTGTCGACGAGCTCGGAAATCAGATCGGTGTCTTCGGCCGGCGCGGGGCGCGGCCGTTCAACGCCGAGGAGCAGCGGCGAATGTATCTCCGCGATGGGAAGCTGTATACGGTCACGAACGAGCCGTCCGTACCTCCGTCGAAGCCGTAGCCTCGTTAGAACTCCTCCACGACCAGCACGTAACGATCTAACGCGGCGATCGCGGGCGAGGGCATCTTCTGGACCGTTCCTGAGGGCCAGTTGGGTCCGAAACCACGCCGGCTTGCGCCGTTAGGCCCATCGGCCGCGGCGGATCTCGCCGGATCCGTCTGTTGCGATCTTTTGTAACAAAACACCCTCATTGAGGTGTTTTGTTACATAGTATGGTTGACGGCGACCCAGTGTGAATGATATCTTATTCATCTAAACACCCTTAATCGGGGTGTTTTGGTGAAGAAAATGACGATAGAGTTCGCCACACGATCCTTATCGCCGCAAGAGAGCCGGGTCATCCTGGGCCTCACGGAACGCGGCCGCCGAGAGGCAACGCGGGCGGAAATCGTCCAGTTGCTTGGCGTCAGCCCCAAGGCTGCGGATCACGTCATTGAATCGCTCCGTCGCAAAAGGTGGCTCGAACGCGCAACCTGGGGACGGTATCTGGTCGTACCGCCCGAGCAGGGTCCGGAAGCCCTGGGAGACAGCAATCTTCTCGCGCTCGCCAGCCGCATCGCCGATCCTTACTACATCGGCTTCGGCACCGCCGCCGCCCATTACGGCCTTACCACGCAGCATCGCAACGTGATCTTCCTTGTCACGCCCGCGCGCTTGCGCAAACGCACGGTCGGCGGCTCGCGCGTCCGGATCGTCACTCAAGCCGCTAGCAAGTCTTTCGGGTTCGAGCCGGTCGACGTCCTCGGCTACAAGGTCATGATGTCCGATCGGGAAAAGACCGCTATTGACTGCATTGACCACCCGGAGCTGGCCGGCGGCGTCGGCGAAGCCGCCACCATTCTAGCAACCGCCTCCCGCCGGTTCGACTGGATCAAGGCGGCAGACTATCTCGAGCGCATCGGTTCAGGCGCTCTCGTCCGGCGCTTCGGCTGGCTTGCCGACCACGTCAAAGCCGATCTTTCACCGGACCTGCGCGCGCGCCTGCACACCCTCGCCGCGCCTAGCCGCAAGACATGGTGGGGATCGGACCCGGCGCGCGCGCGCGCGGTTACCGGCGCGATCGGATTCGACGAGACCTGGCGTGTGTTCGTCAACGTGACAGCCAAGGAACTGCACGACAGCGCCGGCCTCGGCAGACGCAAAGTCGTCAGGAAGGACCGCTGAGGATGCTCACGCGTCCGCAGGTACAACGCTACGCCGCCGAATCCGGCCTTCGCAACATGATGATTGCAGAGAAGGAAGTCGTGCTGACCTTTTTGTTGCAGCTTCTGTCCGAGCGCGGCGTTCTGGAGCGGCTCGCGTTCAAGGGCGGCACCTGCTTGCGGAAGATGTTCGTCGGCAGCCAGGGACGATTCTCGACCGATCTCGACTTCACAGGTCTTGAGGAGCACGATCACGAAGACGTCATCCTCGAGATGATGCAGGCCTTCGAGCAGCCCTTTCACGGGATCGAGTTCGCAATTCCTGACGACGGGTACTACGAAACGATGGACGGCCTGTCCTGGGGCGTCAACCCTGCTTACGTTCACGGATGGAATCAAGGCGGCAGCGAGATCAGGATTCAGATCAGCCGCCGCGAAACGCCCACTTTACCGACGCGGCGCCTGCCGCACATCGAACAGAGTTATTTCAGGTATTTGCCTTTCGCGCCCGCAGAGATCACCTGCCTCGGGCTGCCGGAAATCATTGCTGAGAAGATTCGCGCCTGTTACCAGCGAAACCAGGTGCGCGACATCTACGATCTCGGCATGTTCGCCACGAGGCCGCTCGACCAGGCGCTCATTCGCAGGCTTGTAGTGCTGAAGCTCTGGCAGGTGCGAGACAGTTTCGATCCGGCCCGCCTGATGAGGAAATTCCAGGATGGCCGGGATTTCGATTGGGACGACCTCGGCCAACTCGTACGCGGAGGGACGGCCATCGATCGTGACAGAATCACTGCGGATTGCGCACGAGGGTTTGCGTTCCTTGCGGACCTTTCAGAGGAAGAACAGGCGCTCGCCCACGATCAGTATCAACGCGAGCGCGGTATTTGGGAAAGACTCAGTGTGATCGAATTGCCGAAATGATTCAGTCGATAGCCCGAATGAGAAGGCGAACGAGGATCCGAGCATCGCGGACAGGCGCTTCGCCATCGAGCACGGTTTCATTCGGCGCGAGGATCATGGGCGAGGATCAAGAAGTCTCTCGGGGGCGCCGCGCTCACGTTCGAAGAGAAGCAAGAAAGGAACTCTCGAGCCCGGAAAGCTCGCCGACCTCGTGGTGCTCGAAGAAGACATCCTCACCTGGGAGCCCGACCGCATCCGGGACATGAGGATCGGGCACCATGGTGGGCGGCATGATCACTTATCGTTCCACGACCACCAAATAGCGGTTGATCTCGGGCGAGGGTATCGCCTGGACCGTTCCCGAAGGCCAGCGGATCTCGATACGATCCACTCGCTCGTGAGCGCCGAGGCCGAAGAACACTCTCGAGTCACTCTGGCTGAGATAGCTCGCGCCGCTTCGGACTTCGCGTATCTGAGAAAGCTCGCCGCTTACGACCGTGACTTTCGCTCCCAGAGCGTCGCGCGCGCTTTGTCGGCCGACCAAGCGAAGCCCGATCCAGTGCCGAGACGTCTTGGTTTCGTTCCGGTAGAGCGCGGGCTTGCCGTTCATTTGAGTCACGAAGGCGTCGACATCCCCGTCGTCGTCGAAATCGCCGAACGCCACACCCCTCCCTGCGAGGGGTTCGTTCAGGCCGGCCCCCTCGCCCAGCTCAGCGAATCTCCCGTCGCCGAGGTTTCGAAACAGGAGGCTCCTCTGGGCGTAGTCGCTTTCGATCTCTTCTCTCGCCACTTCGGGATAAACGTGCCCGTTCGCGACGAAGATGTCGAGAAATCCGTCGCGATTGAAGTCTTGAAACCCCGAGCCCCAGCCGAGGAACAAGTAGCTGGGCTCGGCGACTCCCGCGGCGAAGCTCACGTCGAGGAAATATCCGGCGCCGGAGTTCTGATAGAGCGTGTTGTAGTCGTGGGAGAAGTTCGTGACGTGGAGATCGAAGAGACCGTCATTGTCGTAGTCGCCGGCGTCGACTCCCATCCCCGCCTGAGCCCTCCCGTCCTCGTTGAAGGCGACGCCGTCGGCGAGCGCCGTATCCTGGAAGC
>CAZKNR010000033.1:0-2055 GCA_964553925.1 uncultured Acidobacteriota bacterium | reverse complement strand
GCCGCAATCGCTTCCGCTTGCGGCTGGCGGACGGCGTCTGGGGAGAGTTCCACTCGCCGCTTCACCACGTGCCGTTACGTAGTCCCGATTGAGACTACTTACCAGCGGGGCCTCTCGGCAACAGGAACCCTCGAGCCGGGGTTGAGCGCGTCGCTCAACTGCGCGAAGACCGCCGCTCCGTAGTGCTCGCTAGGCTGCGCGCCGAGCGGGCCGGGCCAACGATCGGACTATACCGCGTCGGCTCGTCCCCATCCTGAGCAACGCACGAATCAAGAGATCGATGTTCACGGAAGGATCGCCAGCTTCCATCTTTGCGACTCGCGATTGGCTTGATCCGAGGATCCTGCCCAGCTGATTCTGTGTGAGCTTTCGTTTCACTCTGGTCTGGCGCACGGCGCCAGCGAGAGCTTCTTCTCGGTCTTCACTGGAGCGGAACCCGTAAAAACCGCGCTAATTGTTCCTCCCCGCGGCCGCCTTCCGCTGACCAACGCCGATCATCCGGGCGAAGAACTCGGGCTTTTCGATGCCGTGTCGATAGGAAAAAGTAGCGGCTTTTTCCGGCCGCCCGTGAAGTACGGATAGTCGCTCTGCTCGACTCATTCCCGCGCGGCGCACTAACCGCGTAAGCAATCGCCGCGGTCCAGGGATCATGGAAGCCGCGAACCGCGGCGCCCAAGAAGCAGGGGGCCGTTTGATCGGCTGCAGCATCGTCATGGGCTCGGACTATTGGACCCACCTGCGGCGCTTCTTGCGCGAGACTCTGGTCGAGCAGCAGACGATTTCGCCGCCCGGCCTCGAGCTCGTGATCAGCAGCGACTCACCGGAAGAGGTGGTAGCGAAGATCGGTGAGCTCGCGGTGGCGAAAGCCGCCCGTTCATCCCGCGACGGTCGAAACCGCGGTCCGGACATCAGCGACCAGAAGCGTGGCCGAGGGCGGGCTGGACAGTCTCGTATGGTCTGGCTACACTTCTGGCCATTGACTGAGGAGGTTGGTCATGCGCTTCGCCAGCGTGGCAGAGGTCAAGAACGAGTTGTCCAGTTATCTGGCCCGTGCCAGAAAGAAGAACGAGCCCATCGTCGTCACCCATCACGGCAAGCCCTACGCGCTCATCCAGCCGCTCGAAGAAGCGGACCTGGAGGAGCTCGAGTGGAGGCAGCTCGCAAAGAGGAAACTTGCGCGCGCTTGGGAGGACGAAGAGGATGCCCTCTACGACTATCTATAAACGCGGTCAGGTCGTCGTCGTCAACGTCCCCTTCACGGGTCAGACGGGATCGAAGGCACGGCCGGCCCTAGTCGTGAGCGTCGAGGCGTTCCACCGAAAGCTCCCGGACGTTATCGTCTGTCCCATCAGCAGCCAGGCGCGCTACTACCGAAGACCCGGTCCTGGCGATCAGCCTCTCAAGCACTGGAAGGCGGTCCGGTTGCGCCACCCGAGCACGGTACGGATCTCGAACATTCTCGCGGTCGAGAAGAAGCTGATCAAGCGCGTCCTCGGTGCGCTTCACGCCGAGGACATCGCACAAGTCGAGCACAGCCTGCGGAACGCCTTCGGACTCTAGAGTCGCCTCGGTCTTCACTGGAGCGGAACCCGTAAAAACCGCGCTAATTGTTTCTAGCCGCTTCCGACCCGCCCCACAGGCGAACTGACGTAACCCGCCCCGTAAGGCGGCGGACTCTAAATGTCGTCGAGCGAAGTCCAGCCCTCTTTCTCGGCGCGTCGAAGCGCGCGATCGTAGGTCTGCCAAAAACGCTTGTTCTGTGAGATTGCCACAATCTCCAGATCGGTGTCTTCGGTCACGGGCATCAACACGGCGCAGGGTCGTCCGTTCTTCGTGATCACCACCGAGCCGTGCTCCGGCAGGGCGCTGACGATCTTGTTCAAGTTGGCCTTCACCGCGCGAATGCTCTCGATTTTCATAGGACGAACCTCTTGCGATCAATGATCAGAAAGTTGCCGCTCTTCCGGCCGATCAGCGCGACCTGCGCGGCGTCGTCGACCACCCGGTAGAAGACGCGCCAATCCCGAATGCGGAGTTGGTAGTCTGCATCGCTCG
>CAZKNR010000032.1:0-5218 GCA_964553925.1 uncultured Acidobacteriota bacterium | reverse complement strand
ATTCGTCGATCAAGCCCTCGATCTGATTCAGCGTGACCGGCGTCGTTCCTTCGTGCTTGCCGTCGCTGAGAACGATGATGACTCTTCTGGCCGGCAGGGATCGGGCCCGGTCGCGATACAGCAAGAGGGCTTCTCGGATGGCGGGGTAGAGCTGCGTCAAGTTATCTGTGGGCCCTAATCCTTCCGCCGTGGCCACGAGTGCGTCCCGCTCGGAGGTGAACGCTTGTCGCGTCTCGACGCCCTGTCCGAAGGAGACGATGGCTGCGCGGTCTTCTTCTCCGAGATCGTCGATCCACGTCCGCAGGGCGGTGCGGATTTCGACGAACTCCCTCTCAGTCAGAGTTTTCGAAACGTCCACCAGGAACAAGTACGACACGCCTTCGCCGGTTCTGTCGAAACGATCGGCGAACACCCAATCCAGGACCTCGGTTCCGAGGGTCCCCTCGACTGCCGTCGGCGGATCGTCGAGCGGCTGACCCGCGTCATCCAGATAGTCGAAATAAGCTGTGACGCTCGGCAGCTCCGCATAGGCCTGATTGATAATGAGCCTCGGCTCGTTTTGGCCGGTCGCCGAATGTAGCCAGAAAAACCACAGGCAAAACACGCCGACACCGGCCGTTCGCACCAAGGGTCCTTTCATCGTAACCATCGTGTGCAAGCGCTGCCTTAGGACTTCTCCCTCGAGATACCTCGGGATGGCGGCGCCCACCCTCCCGACTGGCCGCCGCCGGCCTCCGGGGGCTCGGGCCCCTCGACACGGGGTCCGGGTGCGGGCATCTCCTCGTCCCACTGAAAATGATCTCCGCACAGCGGGACGAAGACGAATTGGCTCGCGCCCATTTCCAGCCGGTCGTAGGCGCGGAGGTGCTTGGTTTCGACGAGCATCTCGCCATTCAGATACGTCAGGCCGCGCGCATCGCCCGTCTCCAGGATGAAGGCGCGTGACCGCGGGTCGAAGGTGATGATCGTGTGCCGATCGCGACTTACGGACTCGTCGCTCTCGATATGAATATCCATCCCAGCGTCGCGACCGACGAAATTCCGGCGACTTTTCACCCGATAGTCGCGACCCTTATCGGGACCTTCGATGCACACCAACCAGCCGACGACGGGCTCGACCGGGCCCTTCTTCAATGGGGTTACAGCTCGGGTAACGCCTTCGGCGCTCCCTTTTCGGAGCGCCGGGGGCGGAGAGATCTGTGGTTTCGCGCGACTTGGTGATGGCGACGCTCCCCGTCTGGGGTGAGTGGGCTCGATGTCGATGTCCACACCGCAATAGGGGCAACCAGCGCGGTGCGCCTGAGGGTCATACCAGTGACGTTCCTTACCGTTACACTGAATTTGAGCCATTTCTACTCCATCCTGTTAGTTGCCGAGCGCAACGTTGCGAAAGCCCAAAGCGGAGCACCCGAAGGTTTCTAGTCTCCCCTGGACAATATGACGGACGGGACGCGTAGAATTCCAATGGGGAATGCGAGCTGACGGTAATTCCCGCCGGCGCGCTCGTCCGTCCGTAGTCAAACATTGACGTCACCCCCTGACTCGAAGGCGTTCGCCTACGGCGAGATTTATACCAGAACGTTGGCGCGCTTTTCCAGTCGATGAGCTTTGGCGTCCCGCTCCTCCGAAACCGAAGAGGCCTCAACGTGCCCGACTGCTTAGAGACTGCCCAGTCGTTGACTCGCGGCTCGCGCTTCTGCTACTTTCGCGTGGGGGATAGCCGGCTTCAGAGACCACCGGAATGTGCAGGGTCGCGAGCCGTCTCGAACGCTTGGGTTGCGGCTTGACGGTCTCGTCCACTCGTCAGAGGGAGGCTCGCTGGGCACGACGATGCCTGATTCCGAGGCAATGATGGAAGGAAACGGCGTTGCCGAGATGCTCCCAACTTTGTCCGCGCACGAGGCCTGTCTAGCCAAGCTTACGCGGCTGTCGTCTCTCGGTGGAGCGATCCATGGATTGCGGGGCTCTTGCGGGCTGGATCTGAGTGTGCCCAACCAAGCCGCCGCTCCGCGGCTCGCTCACTTGGCGAGCGAGCTCGAAGGAGGGATAGGTCCGGTGTTGGCTTCGCTTCCCCGCGCGGGAACTCTCCAATCTTTGACACAGCTTTCGTTGCTGTCCGGGTGTATTTCCAGCGTGCGCCAAACGTTCAAGGTGGACTTGCTCCAGCCAGGTGCCGAGCGCACGCTCGAAGCAGAGCTCAAGAATCTCGAATCTGCGGGCGCGCGTGTTCCCCGTTTGCCGAGCGGCGACCTGTCCCGCCTGATTGGTCTCGGTGCGTCGACGCGCTCCATCTCGGATGGTCTTGGAATCGATTTGAGGCAACCGGGTACCCAGCAGCGGATCGGCAACGCCTTTGCCCAGATGCGTGGCTGTGGTCTGTTCGCGGCTCTACGCTCGCTGCCATTCCGTCCCGGCACCATCGTCGGCCTCGGTCAGTTCTCGACACTCGCGACGAGCGTTCACCGGGTCAAAGGAGGAACGGGGATCCATTTGATCGGCGGCGGGGCGGGGGCGCAGCTCGCGAGCCTCGGGCGGCTCCTCCACCCCGGCGGCGCGTTGGCTTCGATCCTCGTGCGAATCGGAACGGGCCGTTTGGCCGCCGGGGGCCCGTTGCGCTGTCTCGACTTCGGCCGCCTCGCGCGTATGACGACCCTCTTCGCCGGGCTGCGGATGACCCAGCAGAACCTTGGAGTAAACCTCTTCGCGCCTCGCGCTGGAGCCCATCTACGAAGCCTGTTTGCTTCGCTCAACAAGCATGGGGCGTGCCGAGCGGTCGACGATCTCCCGCTGCAGCCGTCGGACATGGAGGGCGTGGGTCGCCTTCAGTCTGTGGTTAGCGGCGTCCAGACGTCGCGCGACGACGCCGGAATCGATCTTCTCAGAAAGGGGGGGGCCGATCAGGCAGCACGTTTCGTCGATGGATTCCACCGGAGCGCGGCGAACACCGCGCTCGAATCCGTGACGGTCTCTCCCGAGATGCTGGAAGGGCTTTCCAAGCTGACGATGCTCGTCACTGTGAAGCAAGGACTGGATTCGATGGGCGAGTAGCGTTCCAAAACGCAGGATCCCGTTCAAATCAGCGGTGCGCACATCGCCGCTGTCGGAGGGGGGGCGATATGATTCGAATCTCAACAGTACAAAGGCGTCATGGCGAGGATCCAGCACCCTCGATCCCGCTATTCGTCCGGCGTCTGAATGAAATGAATCCGCGTGCCATTCAATACCGCCTTGTTGGCGACGAGCTGCGCTATGACGTGCTAAACGCGGCCTTGCTACGGGGCTTCGACCGAGACATGATGCGCTACATTGACGACCGTCGGACGATACCCTTGCGCTTCGTCGCGCACACTCGTGAATTCGTGGACGACCACTTTCTTGGGACTGTCGACCTCGACGACCTGCTGAACTCCTCGCCGTTCAGTTTCGCGATGAACATGCTCCACATCCTTGAGGAACGCATACGAACCCCAAATTACGACTCTCAACGTCGCATCTTCCAGCAGCCCCACCGGCAAGCTCTCGAGCACGAGAGGGACTACTTGCGCCGCGTTCTCGGTGACCCGAGCATTCGGTTCACGGGCGAGCGGGACCGTGGAACGAGTCGCTTGGTCTTCACGTTTCGCAGCGATCGGGGCTACCGTGTCGAGCACCTCTTCACGACCCTGCGAGGACGAACTTCGAGCGAGGTTTTCGTTGTCGACGGGGGGCGACGCGTTACGCTGCAAGAGTTCCTCGGTCGCTAGTCAGTCTAGGGCGACCTAGATAGATGATCGGGATGCGAACCCTTGGCGGCACGTCTAATAGGCGGCCCTGAAGGTTCATGACCGTGCGCGAAGAGCATTTCTTGAGCTGGGGCTTGAATTGCTCGTCATGTTCTTGGTGACGCGACTGCCTGTGACTCTTCCTCAGGCATGGTAGCGGTGGATGCGGCCAGCAATCCTTGCTCTTTTCTTGGAAATACCGATGATCCGAGTACGGGCATTGCTCGACGACCCTTTCCATACGCGTCGCGGTCTCGCGATGGAAGCACCAGTCTTTCGCCATCCTAATCACAAGTGGCACCAGGACAACGCGTGTCAATCCAGTTGGGGAGGAAGACCACGACAACGTTCCGGGGAATCCTGCATCTATTGAGCTTGGGCGCGCTGGCTTTGCTCGCATCCGGGTCGTCGGCCGGGAGCCACGGTTCACACTTCTCCGAAGAAGTCGACCTAGAGAAGACCCGCTTTTTGCTACCGAGAGACGGAACCGAATAACAACGACTACATCGGACCTTTCTGTTGTACCGGTAACACCGCCGTCATCTGGGCGGTGGCGGGGCATCCAGTCGCGTATGCCTACTTCTATGGATTCGAGGATGCACAAATGACGGGCAGCAATTCATCTGCTGCTGCGACCTTGACCATCCTGGTGAGCGGCGCAACGGATGCGCCGGACGCGACGTCGGCTCAGGAGGAAGCGGAAATCACTTTTGACGCCAAAGAGATGCCGCCCGGCTTTTTCCGGTTCGTAAGGGCTGGCGAGCTCTACTTCACCGCCACGATAGAGACAGCCGAGATTCTTGCGATCGCAAACCGCGCGTACTTCGATATGGGTTCCCCTTCGGTTTGGCTAGCGGTGTCGTTTTCGCCGCCGGAGTCATCGGATGTCGAGGATAGCACGCCGAGAGTTCGCGTCCAGGTTCGTTCGCCGATGGGACAAAATTGCTCCCTGCAACCCGCCTCTGGTCCGTGCAAAGCGGAATTCGAACGCTACTTTTATGATGCGAGCTCGGGCCGGTGCCAGTTCTTCTCCTGGGGCGGCTGTGAGGGTGTCGTGCCGTTCGAGACTCTGGAGGACTGCATCACTCAGTGCGAGAGATGATAGCTGCGTAAAGTGATACTTCACCTCTGAGATCGATCCAGATCGCTCTGGAGGATCGCATCGGCGATTGTGCGCCAATCGAATTGCGTTGTTGGAGCGGAGATCGGGAATGACCCTCACCGAAGGCGGAGCTGGCCTTCAGCGACCCCGCCCTCTGTCACTTGGCGAGCGAGCTCGAAGGAGGGATAGGTCCGGTGCTGGGTTCGCTCCCCAGCGCCGGAGCGCTCCAATCTTTGACACAGCTTTCGTTGCTGACCGGGTGTATTTCCAGCGTGCGCCAAACGTTCAAGGTGGACTTGCTCCAGCCAGGTGCCGAGCGCACGCTCGAAGCAGAGCTCAAGAATCTCGAATCTGC
>CAZKNR010000031.1:0-7890 GCA_964553925.1 uncultured Acidobacteriota bacterium | reverse complement strand
GCGTCCTCAACAGCGAACGCGCCGTTCAGGTGAACATCGCCATCATGCGCGCCTTTGTCCGCCTTCGAGAGATTCTCGCACTCCACAAGGGTCTCGCCCGCAGGATCGAGGCGCTTGAGAGAAAACATGCCGACCACGATGCGAACATCCGCGTGCTCTTCCAGACCATCCGCGAGTATCTAGAAGCGGCGCCAAAGAAGAGCCGCCGCATCGGTTTCAAGTCCGATCCTTAATTCATTCTCGAAGCTCCGAAATCCCCGAGGCCTCCTTCAAGCCCGGCCTCGAGGCGATAATTCCTCCTCCCTTTCAGCCGTCATGTGCCGTTCCAACTACTTGGTCCTCCACCTTGAAGGACAGGTCGGACGACGCCGTCTCGGCCGCGTCACCGGCGAAAGCTTTCGCGAGGTCGGAGTAGGACCTTTGACTTGACCGGTTCTAACTTCCCTGCGCGAATCGCTATTGTGTCGTTGACGGTGGCGCGCCGGCTCATCGTCCCGAGGGCGTCGGAGCGAGGCGCTTCAGCTCGTCGAACCAGTTGACGACGACCTCGAGCTCCTTCGGGTTCGTTTCCGATTCGTCGAGCTTCGCCATCAGGAACCGGTCGGATTTCCGATCGTAGTCGTAGGCTCGGTACGCGCGAAGAATGTAGTCGCCGCTGAAGGGCGTTCTCGGCTCGCGCGGCTTCAGAAGAGGCTCGGCCGCAAATGGAACGGCGATGACTTTCTCCCCTTCCAGGAAGAAGAGCTCCCGGCTGTCCCGTCCCCAGAGGGCTCGGTCCCGCCGCGGGTCGATATCTGCCGCTTGTCCTTAGGCTCGGGAAAGCGCTGAACGCAGACCTCGATGCGGCCGGACTCGTTGGCCCCTCGCCCCGGGCGAGCACCGCTTCCAGGTCCGCGTCCCTCACACCGAGATCGTCTCGAACGTGGTTACGGTCTGGATCCAGTGAGACGACGCGGCTAACTCTGTCGTCATCCACGGTGACGTAGACTCCGGGCCGGTGAAGCGAGAAGAACCGCCGGATCTTGCGCGCCCCGATCTGATGGCTCCCGGTCTTCTTCAAGCATAGTTTTTTGCTTTGAAGCCAAACAGTTGAAGCCGTTCACCGCGGAACAATAGCGCGAGATTCCGAGGCTAATCGTAGACGATGTCCATCACCCAGATGTCGCCCGCGTCTTCGAGCCACGCGAAGTAGAGGTATTTGCCGTCGGTCGCCAGACACTGCGTCGCCATGGATCCGCGCTTTCCCGAAAAGTCGGTCAGCTTCCGAACCTCTCCGCCTTCTGCGGGAACGATCCAGACATCATTTCGATCCAGGAAATACACGGCCCCTCCATCGCGTGACCAGATCGGATAGGGCGCCTCAGCAGGGGTGAGTCGTATGGGCTCGCCCCCTTCTCGCGGCATGCGCCATACGGCCCGGCTCCCACCGC
The DNA here is from genome assembly GCA_964553925.1 of uncultured Acidobacteriota bacterium. Classification (GTDB taxonomy): domain Bacteria; phylum Acidobacteriota; class Vicinamibacteria; order Marinacidobacterales; family SMYC01; genus DAISKN01. The sequence goes on along the minus strand of CAZKNR010000031.1, from coordinate 6,460 downwards.
GAAAAGACGAGAACACGATCCAGGCGCCATCCGGCGAGATCGCCGGGAACCAGTCTTCTCCCGGATCGTCGGTCAGGCGCTTTTCGGCGCTTCCATCGACTGCGGTAGCGTAGTTGTCCACATTTCCATCACGGACGGACGAGAAGACGAGCGAGGATCCATCCGGAGACCACGAGGGAATGTAGTCCTGATCCGTGTTCCGAGTGATCTGCTTCGCCTGACCTCCGCTCGCGGGCATCACCCAAAGATCCCGGTTCCCGCTTCGATAGGCGTAAAAGGCGATTCGACTTCCATCGGGGGAGAACCTCGAAGCCCAGTCCGGCGTCGGATCGGTCGTGAGCTGCTGCAACTCGCCTCCGCCCGCGGGCATGAGCCAGAGGTCGGAGTTTCCAGCGCGGTCCGAGCTCAAAACGATGCGGGTCCCGTCGGGCGAGACGTCGGCGAACTCCACGTAGGCCTCGTCGAACGTGAGCTGTTGGGTATCACTCCACGTGGCGGGGCGATCTTCACGGATCGGCACCCGCCAGAGGTTCCCCACGAGACGCCCGCGGGAGTACGCAAGCCTTGTTCCATCGGGAGAGAAGAAGGCCGTGCGCATCCCGACTCCGGCGGTGAGGGGCTCGGGCTCTCCCACCACGACGCCGTCCCCAATTTCCTGCCTCCAAAGATCCATGGCGCCGCCGCGGTTCGAAACAAAATAGATATACCTTCCGTCCTTCGACCAGCTCGGGCTCTCGTCTTTCCACTTTCCGTTCGTGATCGGGATTGCCTCGCCACTCGAGGCTCGAAGAAGCCACAGCTGCGTGATCTGGCGGGGTGGCGCGGTCCCGTCCACATAGGCGAGAAATCGACCGTCGGCGGACCACGTGAGGTCCCAACGCCAATTACCGCTTCCGGGAAGCGAGAATAGCGGGGGAAGGCGCTCAGGCGGAAGTCCTTTCTCTCGCATCGGGAGAGCCAAGACGTACGCCAGTTGGGTTCCATCCGACGACCACTGCGGGCTCCTTTCGGCGAGGACCGCCACCTTGCGTGGAGAGCCCGTCAGGGGAGACATCACGTAGGCTCCCCAATCGTCACGGTTGGAGATGAAGGCGATCTCGCGCCCGTCGGGAGACCAGCTTGGATTATAGTCATCACCCTCGTGGTCTTCGGTGCGGTTAAGGTGCTGGCCGCTTCCCACCTGCGTCAACCATATGTCCCGGTTTCCCGCCTGGTTCGACTCGTAGGCGAGAGTCTGGCCGTCCGGAGACCACGAGGGGTAATCCTCGACACCGACCGCCAACGTGACTTGAATCGGGTGCGTAAAGCGCGGGAGAGGCGCCGGCCCGCCCACGAGGCGCAGAAGGAAAAAGACGGCGACAGCGAAAGCGCCGAGCCCGAGGAGAGCCCACCCGAGAACACGCCGGCTACCGGGCGTCGCGGCAACGTGGGCGACCCGGGCGCCGATTTCCGAGTCCCGCTTGACTCGCCTCACCTCGGAGAGAAGGTCCTTCGCCGTCTGGTAACGATCTTCCGGATCTTTTTCCAGGCACCGCTCCACGATGCGCGAGAGCGCCTCGGCCAGAGGTCCTTTCACCGAGCGCGAAACCGGGGGCGCCGGCTGGTTTATGATGGCGCTCATCGTCTCGACGGCGCTCGAGCCCTGAAATGGAGTCTCTCCGGTCAGCATCTCGTAGAAGACGATGCCGAAGGAGAAGAGGTCGGTCCGGTGGTCGACGGTCTGTCCCCGCGCCTGCTCGGGGGACATGTAGGCGACGGTCCCGAGGACCTGTCCTTCCTGAGTGTCGCCCTTGACCTTCGTCTGCGCGTCGCTATCGGCATCGTTTACAGAGGGCACCCGCTCGACGAGCTTCGCCAGACCGAAGTCGATGATCTTGATGTGACCGTCCTTCGTCACCATGAGGTTTCCGGGCTTCAAGTCCCGGTGGACGATTCCCTTCTCGTGGGCGCTCGAAAGCCCCTCGAGGATCTCGACCGCCATCGCCGTCGCTCGAGAGATGGAGAGCCGCTCCCTCGCAAGAAGGTCGGAGAGCTTCGAACCTTCGATCAGCTCCATGGCGATGAACGTCTCGTCCTCGGCATCATCGATCTCGTAGATGACGGCGATGTTCGGATGCTTCAACGCCGCCGCCGCCTTCGCCTCCTGAATGAAGCGCCGCTTGCGGACCTCGTTCTTCACGAGATCGGGGAGAAGGATCTTGAGCGCAACCTCGCGCTCGAGCTTCACGTCGAGGGCCCGGTAGACGATGCCCATCCCCCCGCGGCTCAGCTCTTCGCGGATCTCGTAGTGGGAAAGCTTGCGGGGCGTCATCGAGTGCCCGTCATTCTATACCCGCGCGCCGCCTGGAAAAGCCCGATGCCGTTTACGTTCGGACCCGTTCAGGAGCTTTCCGTTCACGTACGATCGACTCGCCTCCGACGGCGATCGGACGTCAGCGATAAACATCCTTACGATGGCCCACATGGAGAACCGTGACGTACTGCCCGGCATCGTCGATCTCGTAGATCACCCGATAGTCCCCCACTCGAACTCTGAAGCCTTCCCGGCCGGTCAGTTTGCTACATCCCGGCGGGCGAGGGTCTTCGCCAAGGTCGCGAATCGAGGTAACGACCTTCTCGAACATAGCTCCCGGGAGAGCGCCGAGCTCCTTTTGCGCGCGACGGAGAATGAGGACGCGAAAACTCACTTACGGCCGCGACGAATCTCGTCCACCGCTTCGTCCAAGGGAATCGCCTCATCCACCGCCGCTTTCGCCGCATCGTACTGCCGGATCGCTTCGAGCTCCTCCAGATCTTCGAGAATCCTCTGGTAGTCCTTGATGTCCAGCACGACCGCGACACGCGTGCCATGCTCGTCGATGAGGAACTTCTCTCCCTTAGTGTTCATGGCGGCAACCGTCTATCGAATTATCCACCACATGAGGCAGAATGTTAAATGGCTTCGGCCTTGCTTAGGTTTCTCGAACTCCTTCTCACCGAGGGCGAAGGTCCCGGCCTCCGCCCGAAGCAGGAGAAGAGCACGAGATTCGGAGGCTACTCGTAGACGACGTCCATCACCCAGATGTCGCCCCCGCCTTCGAGCCACGTGAAGTAGAGGTATTTGCCGTCGGTGGCCAGGCACTGCGCCTCCAAGGATCCGCGCTTTCCGGAAAAGTCGGCCAGCTTTCGCACCTCTCCGCCCTCGGCGCCAACGATCCAGAGGTCGTTTCGATCCAGGAAATACACGGCCCTTCCGTCGCGTGACCAGATCGGATGGCTGGAGTCGGTGGGCGCGAGTCGTACGGGCTTGCCCCCTTCTCGCGGCATGCGCCATACGCCCCCGCTCCCACCGCGGCGAGACCACACGATCCAGGCGCCATCCGGCGAGATCGCCGGGAAGAAGTCTGCCGCCGGATCGTCGGTCAGGCGCGTTTCGCCGCTTCCATCGTTGGAAATCGCGTAGACGTCCCAATTTCCATCACGAATGGACTGGAAAGCGAGCGAGCTTCCATCCGGGGACCACGAAGGAGCAAAGTCCTGAGCCGGGCTCCGAGTGATCTGCATCGCCTGACCTCCGCTCGAAGGCATCACCCAGAGATCCCGGTTCCCGCTGCGATAGGCGTAAAAGGCGATTCGACTTCCATCGGGGGAGAATCTCGGCGCCCAGTCTGGCGTCGGATCGGTGGTGAGCTGCTGCATCTCCCCTCCTCCCGCGGGCATAAGCCAGAGGTCGGGGTTTCCGGCGCGGTCCGAGCTCAAGGCGACGCGGGTCCCGTCGGGCGAGACGTCGGCGAACTCCACGAAGGCTTCGTCGAACGTGAGCTGCTGGGCGTCACTCCACGTGGCGGGGGAATTGTCCCGGATTGGAACCCGCCAGAGGTTCCCCACCCGTCGCCCGCGGGAATAGGCGAGCTTCGTCCCGTCGTGTGAAAAGAAGGCCGCGCGCATCCCGACTCCGGCGGTGAGCGGCTCCGGCTCTCCTGCCACGACGCCGTCCACGATCTCCTGCCTCCAAAGATCCATAGCCCCGCCCCGATTCGAAACGAAGTAAAGATACTTTCCGTCCTTCGACCAGCTCGGGCTTCGGTCGTTCCACCTTCCGTTCGTGATCGGGATCGCCTCGCCACTCGAGGCTCGAACAAGCCAGAGCTGCGTGACGTCGACGTTTGGGCGCCCGGGCGCGTCTGCGTAGGCGAAAAATCGATTGTCGGCGGACCACGTGAGGTCCCAACGAAAAGCGCCGCTTCCGGGAAGGCGGAATCTCCTCGACTCTCCCGATGCGAGAGAGAGGACTTCCAGCTGCGAGCCTTCCCCGGCTACGGGCAAGACGTACGCCAATCTGGCTCCATCCGACGACCACTGTGGGCTCATTTCGGCGAGGACCGCCACCTTGCGTGGAGAGCTTGTCAACGGAGACATGACGTATACGCCTCCGCCGTCGCGGTTCGAGATGAAGGCGATCTCGCGCCCGTCGGGTGACCAGCTTGGATCAAGGTCGTCGCCCTCGTGGTCTTCGGTCCGGTTCAGGTGCTGGCCGCTTCCCACTTGCGTGATCCAGATATCCCAGTTTCCCGTCTGGTTGGACTGGTAGGCGAGAGTCTGGCCATCCGGAGACCACGAGGGGTAGTCCTCGACACCGACCGCAGAGGTCACTTGAATCGGGTGCGTAAAGCGCGGGAGAGGCTTAGGCCCGCTCGCGAGACGCAGAAGGGAAAAGACGACGGCGGCAAAAACGACGAGCCCGAGGAGGGCCCACCCGAGAACACGCCGTCTTCCCGGGGCCGCCGAAACGTCGGCGACCCGGGCGCCGCTTTCCGAGTCGCGCTTTGCTCGCCTCACCTCGGAGAGAAGGTCCTTCGCCGTCTGGTGGCGATCTTCGGGATCTTTTTCCAGGCACCGCTCCACGATGCGCGAGAGCGCTTCCGCCAGAGGTCCTTTCACCGAGCGCGAAACGGGGGGCGCCGGCTGATGGATGATGGCGCTCATCGTCTCGACGGCGCTCGAACCCTGAAAGGGCGTTTCTCCGATGAGCATCTCGTAGAAGACGATCCCGAAGGAGAAGAGGTCGGTCCGGTTGTCGACGGTCTGTCCCCGCGCCTGCTCGGGAGACATGTAGGCGACGGTCCCGAGAACCTGTCCTTCCTGAGTGTCGCCCTTGACCTTCGTCTGCGCGTCGCTATCGGCATCGTTCACGGAGGGCACCCGCTCGACGAGCTTCGCCAGACCGAAGTCGATGATCTTGATGTGACCGTTCTCGGTCACCATGAGGTTCGCGGGCTTCAAGTCCCGGTGGACGATTCCCTTCTCATGGGCGCTCGAGAGCCCCTCGAGAATCTCGACCGCCAACGCCGTCGCTCGCGAGATGGGAAGCCGCTCCCTCGCGAGTAGGTCCGAGAGCTTCGAACCCTCGATGAGCTCCATGGCGATGAACGTCTCGTCCTCGGCATCGTCGATCTCGTAGATGACGGCGATGTTCGGATGCTTCAAGGCCGAAGCCAGCCTCGCCTCCTGGATGAAGCGCCGCTTGCGGACCTCGTTCTTCACGAGATCGGGGAGAAGGATCTTGAGCGCCACCTCGCGCTCGAGCTTCACGTCGAGGGCACGATAAACGATGCCCATCCCGCCGCGGCTCAGCTCCTCTCGAATCTCGTAGTGGGAAAGCTTTCGAGGCGTCATCGAGTGTCCGATATTCTATACCCGCGCGCCACCTGGAAAGCTCGTCGACGAGTGCCGTTACCGAACGGCGTTCCCCTGCGGATGACGGCGTCTACACCGCCGCGTGAAAAGGATCGGTGACGGGGAAGAGCTCGTCTTTCTGGACCCACTCGAAGCGAGCGAAAAACCCGTGAGTATCGAGCACGCGAACCGCGGACTCGACGAAGACGGCGTTCTCCGGTCAGTACGCGTCCCAGGGAGGTTCCTTGGTCGAGTTTTCGTCTTTGCAGAAGTAGGTAGCTCCCCGCGGCTGTGCTAAGCGGCGTCCTCCTTGGGTTGCGAGCGCACTCCGGCTGCCAGAAAGGCCCGATGTCGACAAAAAACACCGTATCTCGCGAACTCAACGTAGAGTCCGAGGTCATCGGACGGCGTATCTACATCATCCGCAGCCAGAAGGTCGTGCTGAGTACGCACCTGGCCGAGCTCTACGGAGTCAAGCCCAAAATCCTCATCCAGGCCGTCCAACGCAAGGCTTCTCGCTTCCCCTCCGACTTCATGTTCCAACTGACGAAGGAGGAGTTCGATTCTCTAAGGTCACAGATTGTGACCTTAGAGAAAGGCCGGGGCCGGTATCCCAAGTACCCTCCGTTTGCCTTTACGGAGCAGGGAGTCGCCATGCTGTCGAGCGTCCTCAACAGCGAACGCGCCGTTCAGGTGAACATCGCCATCATGCGCGCCTTTGTCCGCCTTCGAGAGATTCTCGCACTCCACAAGGGTCTCGCCCGCAGGATCGAGGCGCTTGAGAGAAAACATGCCGACCACGATG
>CAZKNR010000030.1:0-6349 GCA_964553925.1 uncultured Acidobacteriota bacterium | reverse complement strand
CCGCGCCGCCAAGGCGAAGCCACATCTGAGTTGTCGTGCCAGTAGTGGACGAGGTCTCCGCCCTCCGGCACGACGACCTCGAAGTTCCCGTGGTCGCCGCTTCCGAAGTCACTCTGAATGATGCAGCCGCGTCCGGTGGCGGCGCCCGTGATCACTTGCCCGCGGGCCCACAGGTTCGCGGCGAGCGAGTTGTCGTGCCAGTAGTGCACGAGGTCATGTCCCAGCAGGACGACCGTCTCGAAGTTCTTGTGCTCGCCCGATCCGAGGTCGCTTTGAATGATGCAGCCGGCGTCTGTGCTGATCGGCGTCGCATAGGGCGGCGGTCCGACAGCTTGAGCCGAGGCCGGCTCGAACAGCGATCCGAGAGGACTGAGTGTAACGACGAGCCCAAGCGCCACAGCGCGCGCATTCACCCAGCCACCGCTATTCATGACCTCACCTCTTCCTCGGCGGGCGGACAGCCGCGGCCCGCGAAGAAATTCGCCACGAGCGCAGAACGAATTATCGCTTCGGGGATGCAACAATGCAAGATAGGACTCCGATCGTGTGGGACGGGCAGGCCGCTTTCCGCCCCTCACCGCCACCCGGCGTGTCCCCGACTCACAGGAGTACTGCAAGCTATCAGCGCCTTCTCCAGCGCCTCGGCAACCGTTTCCAGGTCGCTCGTGTCGATGGTGAGCGAAGGATAGGAAGGATAGGAGATCATCCTCCTCGGACAAGCAGGAAGGTGCGCAGGCGCGCGTTCGAGTGAGAGGGTGAGCTCGTCGACAACGTCCCGAGGGACGGACGGGCGCTCCGATGCGATCGCGGAAACGCCCGCGGGGGCATCAACGCTCCCGCGCACGTCTATCAAAAGGCGCTCGTCGACGAGCAGTCTCGGGACGGCACCGGCGTCTCGGCGATGCCGTGCTGGCGGCGCAGAGGACTTACGCCGAAAGCGGAGCGTTTCCCGAGCTCCTCACCATCTATCATCTGTCGGGTGACCCCGCGCTCGAGATCCGGTAGATTAACTGGAGGCCGTTTGTTAGCTGGGATGCTAACAAAAAGGCATCTGATGTCGAGGGCTTGATTCCACTCCCCCCCGAACGCTAACCTCATCGGCGTGGGACCGAGCATCCTCGTCGTCCGCCTGAGCTCCATGGGCGATCTGGTGCATACCCTTCCGGCGGTCGCCGCTCTCAGGAGTCGCTTTCCCGACGCCCATCGACTGGCTCGTCGAGACCCGGCATCGCGAGGTCCTTCTGGACAACCCCGACGTTAGCGGGCTCATCGAGGTCGATACTCTCCGCTGGAGGCGACGGCTCTTCTCCCCCCGGACTTGGCGAGAGATCCGCCGGTCGATCGCCAGAATCCGCGAGCGCCGCTATGACTTCGTTCTCGACCTCCAGGGCACGATCAAGTCTGCGGTCTCAACCTTCCTCGCGCGCAGCGACCGACGCATCGGATTCGGCGCGGGCCACCTGAAAGAGCGGGCGGCGGCTCTTTTCTACACGGAGTGCGTCAGCGCGAATGGCGGCAGGCCGCACGTCATCGATCGGCACCTGCGACTTCTGCGGGCTCTCGATATCGAGACGGGTGAGCGCCGCTTCCCCATTTCCGTTTCCCCGGCGGCGGAAGTCGCGGCCGAGGGCGAGCTCGCCCGAATGAATCTTCGCGAATTCGTCGTTGAATCCCGGGGGCTCGTGGGTGACCAAGAGGTGGAGTCCGGAAAGATTCGGTCAGCTGGCCACCGCCATCGAACGCGAGTGGAAGCGCGAAAGCCTCGTGGTGTGGGGGCCCGGAGAGGAGCGGATGGCGCGAGAGGTCGTCGAGGCCTCGATGGGCGCGGCGCGGCTCGCGCCTTCGACGTCCGTCCGGGAGCTCGTTGCCTATATAAGGAAGGCTCGCCTTTTCGTCAGTGGGGACAGCGGTCCTCTTCACCTCGCGTCCGCTTGCGGTGTCCCCGCGGTCGGAATCTTCGGCCCGACCGACCCGGCGCGAAACGGCCCCTTCGGCGAAGGTGATGAAGTGGTCTGGAAAGAGGTCGCCTGCTCTCCCTGCTACAAGCACCGATGCCCGGGGTACGGCAACGTCTGTCTGACCGCGATCGAGGTCGAAGACGTCCTCGGCGCGGTGAGAAAAAGGCTCGGCCGGAGATGATCGACTACGAACGTTTTCGGAGGACGCCGCTCATCCGGGAGCCATTCGACCATCTCGTGGTTTCCTCGTTTCTCTCGGCTTCGGCGCTCGACCCGGTGCTCTCCGGATTCCCGGCCATCGAGAAGGGGGGAAGCTTCCCCGAGATCGAGCTCTCTTTCGGCCCCGGCTTCGCGAGTCTTCTCGAGGAGCTTCGCGGCCCCGAGCTGAGTGCGGCGGTCGCGGAGAAGTTCGGAATCGATCTCCAGGGAAGATCGACGATGGTGACCGTGCGGGGTCAGGCAAGAGCAAAGGACGGCCGCATCCACACCGACACCGAGACGAAGATCGTGACCGTGCTCTTGTACCTCAATCCGGCATGGAAGGACGAAGGTGGCCGGCTTCGTTTCCTTCGGTCCTCCGCGAGCCTCGACGACTACTTCGCGGAGATTCCGCCGGAGGCCGGGACCGCGGTCTTCTTTCGCTGCACCGACAACGCCTGGCATGGGCACACGCCATACGTCGGGGAGCGGCGTGCCATTCAGCTCAACTGGGTGACGGACGAGAGCGTGGTGCGCCACGAAGAGCGCCGGCACCGCTTTTCCGCGCGCTTGAAGACGTGGCTTCCGGTGTAGAGACGATCCCGGCGCGGGTCGCGGAGCACGGCTGGGCCCGTTCAACATCAGTTCCTCGACCCCCGCGAAGTCGAGCTCTGGTCTCGTGAAGTGCTCCGCTCCTTCCGCGACGGCGGGTTCCGGCCGGCGGGTATCGGACGTGGCGAAGGCCATCGGATCCATTCCGAGGTGCGTGAGGACCACGTGCGGTGGCTCGATTCCCCGGGCGCCACTCCCTCCGAGAAGCGCTACTTCGACCTCATGGAGCTTCTGCGGCAGACGCTGAACCGAGAGCTCACCCTCGGGCTCTTCGGTTTCGAGGCTCATCTCGCGCTCTACCCTCCCGGGGCGAGCTACCGCTGCCATCTCGACCAGTTCCAGGATGAAGGGGATCGTGTCTTGTCGACGAGCCTCCATTTGAACCCGGACTGGGCACGGAAGACGAGGGTTCCTGAGGCTCTATATCGACGGGCCGGAGCCGGAGCCCTTCGAAGACGTGCTTCCGGTCGGAGGTACGCTCGTGTGCTTCCTCAGCGGGAGGTTCCACCACGAGGTGCTGCCGTCGCGCCGCGAGCGGCTGAGCGCGACGGGCTGGTTCACCCGTCGCCGCTCTCAGCCGATTGCGTAGCGCTCCCGGAGCACCGCGAAGTGATGCCGGACGTGGCCGGTCATGACGTAGGCCAGCGCTCGAACCGTGACCTGGGCTCCGTTGGCGACGCCTTCGCGCGAGAAGGCGGCTGCGTCCAGATTCCCGAGGTGCCGGGAGTTCGCCTCCCGCAGCAGCGCAAAATCCCTCACCAGCTCCGCGAGAGCGCGGGAATCATAGCTCGACTGCGAGACGTAGAGATTCTCGTCGAAGCCGGGGAGTGGATTGACGTCGCCACGGCTGACGCAGAAGGCGCGGTGTCCGAAGAACCTCTCGTCGTCGACCAGGTGCCCGAAGATCTCGCGCACGCTCCACTTGTCGGGGGCATAGCGGAAGCGCTCTTTGTCGGCGACCACGGAGCCGGCGACCCGCTTCAGCTCCTTCGGCTGCTCCCGGAGTGCGGCCAGGATGTCCGTCTCCGGAACCCGGGCGACGTAGCCCGCATAGAAAGACGCGTACTCGTTCTCCTGCGGTCGATCGATCTTCATGACTCTCCTCCCGTGAGCACCGTCGGAAGATTGCGCTCCCGGAGGGTGCGGTTGAAGGCTGGAAGCTCGTTCTCGAGGAGCTTGTCCAGCTCTAGCTGATAGGAATTTAGCCTGTCTTTCAGCACCTGGTGGACTTCTCGGTGCTGGTCGGTCGGCCGGAAGTCCGAGACGCTCACGGCGTTCGCGAGGTATGCGATTCTTCCCGCGAGCCTCGTGGGGAAGCGTACCCGGTCCTGTCCCCTGTCGGTGACCTTGAGATCGTAGAGCTTTTCTTCGAGGGCGACGAGCGTGCCTTCGAGCTCAGAGGCGCCACGACCACGCTCACCCTTCCACTTCCACTCAACGCATGGCAGGGGCGCACAACTCCAGCGACAACCCTCCACCAGATCGAGGCACTGCTTGAAGATCACACCGATTCCGAGGTGGCTAGAATCCTCAACGAGCGCGGTCTAGAGACCGGCGCCGGCGCGAACTTCAAAGGCGGAAAGGTACGATGGTTCCGCTCTGCCAGGGGCCTCAAGAGCCTGAAGCAACGCCTGCTGGATGCAGGCTGGCTGACTACCGAGGAGTACGCGGACAAGCTCGGTGTGCACTACGCTACCATCAAGGCCTGGCGAGAAAAGGGGCTCATCCACGCTCGCATGTGCAACGACCGAGGCCAGTGGCTCTTTGATCCGCGCCAGAACGATCCACCATCACCAAGGGTTGCTCGTAGGAGGCCGCGTCTACAGCGAGTTGACCACTCCCACTCCGAACCCGCTGCAGGAGGTGCAGTATGAAACGATCTCCTTCAAAACCGACCCGCTGATTTGCAAAAACTGCGGCGGCCAAATGCGCGTCGTTTCGACAGCTCATCAAAGAAGGAAGGCAAACTGGCGTCAGTTCCCAACGAAGTGAGCTACTGCTTCCGCTGAATCACGGGCGGTCCTTGGGGATGCCGACGGTCGGAGGGCGCTCAACCGAAGTGCTCCTTCTCTGGATAAGCGAACTACCTTTTCGATAGACGTCCGGCGCTTCGTGGTCTAAGTCGGCTCTCTTCGAGGGCGTACACGGGTATCCCAGACTAGCCGATTTCGACCGCTCGACCCGCGTCGGACGGGCGACGACGGCGATTCGCTCGCCTAATCAATGGAACCTCGAGAAGGCTCCCTAGCAGTTCACTCCTCGGGAGTGGTGAGTGGCATCGAATCGTGTCGGACTGGCAACCTGCGGCTGCCGCGGACCCTCCACAACCAATAGAACATCGCGCCAAACACCAGCAGGATCGGCAGCGCGCGCATCGGCGCTGTCGTGAATGGCTCGGGGAGTATTTTCGCCACGCGCTCACGGATCGAGAAGAACGATCCGGCCGCGATGAACAGCCCGAAGCACATCCGCCACAGATGGCGCGCCAGGCGCGGCCCGCCGCGAGGCACGCCGAATCGCATGATGCGCACGTCGCCAGCCGCCGCCAGGAGCATGACGGTGGCGAGGAAAAAGTGCATCACGAACGGCACGCCGTTGAGGAAACCGCCCGGGCTGTTGAACGCCTTCACGCCGTCCACGATCGTGAGGAGCGCCAGTCCGACCACGACCGTCAGCACGACAACATTGAACGTCCGGGTCCATGCCGACACGGGGCGGACGGTCGTCAGCGCCGTGCCCACAAAGTAGACCGTCATGACGCCGCCGCCCACGTTCCCCAGGATCGAGGCGCTGATGCCCATGACGAGCATGGCGTAGACGAACAGCAGCCCGCTGCGGCGGTGGGTGGTCCCGCCCTTCTTCGCCAAGAGAGCCACAGCGCCGAGACCAAGGGCGAGGCCGCCTGCGGCCACGTGGATCGGTAAGACCAGGTTCATTCGCTAGGTCCTCGGCTCGCCCCGTTGCAGGCCCCGCAGTCCGCGCGCCGAGAGGATGACGGAGAAGATCGCGGTCACGCCGAGCGCGAGGAGTGTCCACGCGAAGAAGACGGCTCCGCCGGACTTGATGCCGCCGGTCACGCCTCCCGACCTCGTCATGTGGATGACGGGGAGGCCCGACGCGAGAAGCGACATCACGAGGATGATGACGCACTCCGTCGCCGCTCGACGAGCACCAGCGTTGCGTACAGCCACACGGCCAGGACGAGCACCACAGGGAGGTTTGAGATCCCTCCCGGGGACATCCCGCGGACGATGTCGTCCGTCAAGTGAAACGTCGTGAAGAGGACCGAGAGCAGGGACGTGATGGTCAGCGTGACCGTGTGTTTCATTTGAAGAACTCCTTGCTGAACTCGTTCATCGGCTCGCGCTCCGTTTGCTCGCCGCCGCCGGTCGCTCGCGTTCTGCTTGCTCCGACTCAAACCGGAGAAGGTCGCCAGGCTGGCACGAGAGCGCGTCGCAGATCGCCTCGAGCGTCGAGAGGCGGATCGCGCGCGCCTTGCCGGTCTTGAGGATCGAGAGGTTGGCCAGCGTCATGCCGACCCGATCGGCGAGCGCGGTCAGCGTCATCCGCCGATCGTGAAG
>CAZKNR010000029.1:0-4790 GCA_964553925.1 uncultured Acidobacteriota bacterium | reverse complement strand
CAGCTCAGGCGATCCGCGGCTCGCGCTCGCCGTCCTCGAGCGCCTCCTTCCCGTTCTTCCCCCCTTTGGAACGGGGCGCTGCGTGAAACGGTCGCTTTTTCTCCTCGACCTCTGGTCGCGGGCGGGCCTCGCCCCGTCGTTTCATCTCGGACTCCGAGGAGCCGAGGACGATCGCGGGGGGCACGCCTGGATCACCACGCGGGAGGGAGCTTTCGAGACGTTCCGCCCCCCCGACGTCGTCGAGGCCTTCCGCGCTTGACGCAGGATCGGCTTTCTGCTGAGATCGCATCCCCCGAGAAAAGAGCCAGAAGATGAAACGAGCTCGAATATCCGCCGCCGCCGTCGTCGCCGCCTGGATGTCCCTCGCTGCCGCCCTTGATCTTGATGCCGTGGCCGTGGCTCAAGAAACCGCGGCCCGCGGAGGGGGCTGTCGGTCGGTGTGGGTCACCGCGCCCGCCTTCGGAAAGCCGGTGTCCCGCCTGAGGAAACCGCTCACCTTCTCGGCCGAGGAAGTGCTGGACCTAGAGTTCCAGGTATCGATCCCCGCGGACGCGTCTTCGGCCGGGCAGGGTCTCGAGCTCAAGCTCTTCACCCCGAAAGGTCATCTCTATCAGACGCTCGCCGTCCCCACGCAGCCCCAGAGTGCCGGCACGGCGCCCGCGCCGAAGCGAAGGGCGCGCTTTCGAACGGTGACCGCGCGGCTCCCGGTCGCCGGAACGACCATCGTCAACAACTCGCTCTACGGGACCTGGAAAGCGGAAGCGTACGTCGCGGGCGAACGAACCGCTTGCGCGAAAGCCCGCTCCTTCGTCATCCAACCCTGAACGACCCACCTGAAAACCTCCTAGCCTGGATTTCCCCACACCGTAGATGGGTTTTGGACCCCGCCACCGATTCCGTCTGACCCGCAACTTCTTGATTTGAGACCCGCCTGCACGCCCGGCGGAGAGGCATGGGAATTGCTTCTCCCGAAGAGGAAGAAAACGAAGATGCGCACGACAAACGTATTTCTCGGATGCACGCTGAGCCTTCTCGTCCTGGCTTCGCCGGGGGTGTCTTCCGATCGGAAGGACCCCGCCGAGCGAAAGAGCAACAACGCCTGCACCGCGATTCAGGTGACGGCGCCTGACGCGCCGCTCCAAACGAAGCGCCGCGCCAAGAAGAAGCTCCTGGCGTTCTCCGCGTCCTCGATCCTCGACCTGAAGCTCGAGACGACGCTCGCGGCCAAGGGAGAGCACCAGCTGGAATTCAAGGTCTATACGCCGAAGGGGCACCTGTACCAAAGCCTCACGGCGCCGATGAGCGCTTCCGCGCCGAAGGACGGCCGGCGGGAGCGCGAAGGCAATAAGCAGATCGCGTCCGCCACCCTTCCGGTCGCGGGCACGACGATCGTCACCAGCTCCCTGTACGGAGAGTGGAAGGTCGAGGCGTTTGTCGATGGTGAGCGCGAGACCGCCTGCGCGAAGCCTCGTTCGTTCGTAATCGAGCCGTAACCGTTTTTTTCAATGTACAAATCGGAATCCGTTTCGTATACTGATAGCGTTAACTCGAAAATTAATTAGCGAAAGGCGCAAGGGTTTCAACCCTCGCACCGCAATTACACCGTCCCCAACGGTTTCGTTCTTTCGTCGCTTCCCCCGAGGCGCCTTGTGAACGTTGTGGAGGTGTCTCTTGCGGTCGCGAGCGCTCACGCTGCTCCTTGTCACACTCCTCTGGAACCAGACTTCCAGCGCCGCCGTAGAAATCGTCAACGTCGGAGTCGATGCCTCTCTTGGATTCGAGATCCAGGGAGACTACGTCGCCATTCGGACTTCGGAGGCGCGCGCCGGCAACACGGACTTGAACGGCGACGGCGACGCCGCCGACTTCGTGCTCCAGGTGTTCGACTGGTCCACGGGTCTCGTCCGCAATAGCGGCCTCGAGGCCTCGGGCGGGTTCCGCATGTCGGGCCGCTACATCGCGTTCACCGTCCTCGAGTCGCGCCAGGGCGGCCTCGACTTGAACGGCGACGGCGATGCACTCGATCTGGTCCAGCACGTGTTCGACGCCGAGACCGGCGTCACCACCAATATAGGACTCGCCACCTCGACGTTCCGCATCGAGGGAGATCTCCTGGCGTTCACGGTAATCGAATCCGCTCAGGGTGCCTCGGATCGCAACGGCGACGGAGACTCGAAGGACGGAGTCCTCCACCTTTATCGCCCGTCGTCCGGGACGCTGACGAACGTCGGGCTCGACGCCGCCGGCGGCTTCGTGTCGAACGGCACTCACGCCGCGTTCGCGGTCTCCGAGAGCAATCAGGGCGGCGCCGATCGAAACGGAGACGGCGATGCGCTCGACACCGTGCTGCACCTCGTCGTTTCCTCGACCGGTGCCGTCACCAATCTCGGCTTCGCCACCCTGAGCCTCCAGTTCCAGCTCGATTCGAACCTGGTCGCGTTCGTCGTCCGGGAGAGCTCCCAGGGAAACCAGAACCTGAACGGAGACTCCGACGTCAACGACAACGTTCTGCACCTTTACGACATCGCCGGCATGACGACGTCGAACCTCGGCCGGGCGGCCACGAGCTTCAAGCTCGCGGGCGGCGTCGTGGCTTTCGCTCAGCCGGAATCGGCCCAGGGCGCCGCGGACGCGAACGGCGACGGCGACGTCTTCGACGACGTGCTTCACTACTTCGAGGCGGCGAGCTCCACCATGACCAACCTGTCCTCCGCCGTCGAGGGATTTCAGCTCGACGCGGCGCACCTCGCGTTCGGAGTCCGGGAGTTCCGGCAGGCGGCCGCCGACCTCAACGGTGACGGCGACACCGCCGACCTGGTCCTGCACCTGCACGACATCGCCGCCGGCTCCACCGTCAACCTCGGCACCGACGCCACCCTTGGTTTCAAGCTCGATGGCGAGACCCTCCTCGCGTTCGGGGCCTGGGAGCCGGGCCAGGGCGCCGGCGACCTGAACGGCGACGGAGACATCTCCGACTACGTCCTGCACGTCTACGACATCGTCTCCGGCACGGTCATCAACCTCGAAGCCGACCCCTCGGGCGGCTTCCAGTCCTTCCAGCTCGACGGAAAGACGCTCACCTTCGGCGTCCAGGAGCAGGCGCAGGGAGCGACGGACCTGAACCTCGACGGTGACACCGCGGACATCGTGCTCCACTACTTCCAGGCAGGGGCGGGCTCCATCGTCAACCTCGGGTTCGACGTCAGCGCGGGCCATCAGGTCCGGAGCGATCGGATTGCGTTCGGGGTCACCGAAGCGAGGCAGGGTCTCACCGACTTCAACGGCGACGGCGACACCGGCGACGTCGTCCTGCACGTCGCCGACCTCGGTCCGGATGACCCGCGGAGCCGCATCGAGGCCCTCATCGCGCTCGTCCGGTCGATGGACCTTCCGAGACCGACCGAACGCCTCCAGGTGATGTTTCTCGAGCTCGCCTTACGAGCGCTCGACCGGGAGAGACCCTGCAAAGCGATAGGGTGGGTCGAGCTCTTCGACTTCTCGGTGAAGGTTCACCGGCGAACAATCCTTCAGGCGCAAGCGCAAGAGCTTGGGAATGAGGCCGTGGCCATCGTCGAGGACATGCGCGCCGAGAACCCGAGCTGCAAGGTCGGGATTCACAGACTCTGCAAAGGTGGCTCCAGGCTCTCCAAGCACAAGCATGTGTGCAAGACGTACCGCCATAGAGGGCATCACTAAAGCGCGTCACCGCCGCGGGGCTTGAACGCCCCGCGGCCAACCTCGGCCGCGGCATCGTCCGATTCGTCCCCCAATCTCCTCCTGTCCCCGTATCCCCCTTGATTGGATTTCCTTCTTTGGCGCCCCTTCTGTTCCTTGCGGGGCAACCAAGGGCTCGAACCGTGCTACCATGAGCGCCTCTCTCGCGAGAAAGGAAATTCCGATGATAGCGATCACGGTCAACGGCAAGCGGCACGACGTGGACGTCGAGCCCTCGACCCCCCTTCTCTGGGTCCTCAGGGACAGCCTGGGGCTCACGGGAACGAAGTACGGCTGCGGCATCGCCCAATGCGGGGCCTGCACGGTGCATATCGACGGCGTTGCCACTCGGTCCTGTGTCACACCGGCCTCGACCGTCGCGGGGCAGGCGGTCACCACCATCGAGGGGCTGGCCTCTGGCGATAGCCTTCACCCCGTTCAGGAGGCCTGGCTCGAAGAGGACACGGTGCAGTGCGGCTATTGCCAGTCGGGGCAGATCATGTCGGCGGCCGGCCTCCTGTCCTTGAACCAGAATCCCAGCGACAGCGAGATCGACGAGGCGATGAGCGGCAACATCTGCCGCTGCGGCACCTACGGGCGCATCAAATGCGCCATCCAGCGCGCGTCAAAGATGCTGCGCGGTGAGCCCACGCAGCCGGTTGGGGAGGTCGGACAATGATCAAGACGAGCCAGAACAATCTCGACCGCCGTGGATTTCTCAAGGTAACCGGCGCTGCCGCATCCGGACTCGTGCTCGGCTTTTATGTCCCGGAGCGCTTCGGTCCCATCACCGTCAGGGCGGCGGGTCCCTTTGCGCCCAACGCTTTTCTCCGCATCCTTCCCGACGACACGATCACCATTCTCGTGGGAAAGTCCGAGATGGGCCAGGGAGTTTACACGGCCCTTCCCATGATGGTCGCCGAGGAGCTCGACTGCGACTGGAGCCGCGTCAAGGTGGAGTCGGCGCCCGCGGGGCCTGAGTACTACGACCCGATGATGGGAGAGCAGACGACGGGCGGGAGCACCAGTGTCATGGGCTCGTGGGAGCCGCTCCGGAAGGCGGGGGCGAGTGCCCG